>JAAYIY010000009.1 GCA_012523185.1 Clostridiales bacterium | reverse complement strand
GCTTGCTTGCATCTTTTCCGTCATATCGCCCAAAAATGCTCGGCAATACACAAAGTATTGCCTGCGCTTTTTAGACAATCTGACGAAAAATCTGACGGCGCAATCGCACAACAATCATTGTGCGGTGTTGCCCTAAAAATAAAAATTTACATTGTGTTAATCATTTTCTGCCGCATGATTAGTATCATATTATTGCAGAGACTGGTTTCTGCCGGGCTCTGCAATAATTTTTATCGGTGGGTGAAGTATTTTGCTCGGATATGTGAGGGCGTATAAACCTGAGCTTCGGTTCAGGGAATACGACCTTTACCGAGGTGTGTACTGCTCAATATGCAAGCGGCTTTTAAGGCTTTATTCCCCGTTTGCCCAGCTTTTTCTAAGCTACGACGTCACTTTGCTGGCGATTGTTTTGGCGGCGCTGCGCGGTGAGGACATAACCCTTAAAAAATCCCGCTGCCCGTACAATCCCTTTAAAAGGTGCGACAAATGTCTCGGCGCTGACAAAACAATAGATTTTTGCGCCGATGTTTCTGTCATAATGGCTTATCACAAGCTGCGCGACAACTTGCGCGACAGCGGTTTTTTCGGCAAAGCGGCGGCTTTTTTAGCTTTTCCTGTTGTTTTTCTCATGCACAAAAAGGCGTCAAAGTGCCAACCGGAGGCTGAAAGGATTGTCGAACGCGCCATGTCCCTGCAAAACGAGGTAGAAAAAGATAAATGCGCTTCAATCGACGCTGCCGCGGACCCGTCGGCGAGAGCTTTGTCCGAGCTTCTTGATTTAGGCGTTGGCGCGGCGGCTGATTCGGAAAGTGTTCGCCGCTTGGGATACCTCATAGGCAGGTATGTCTATGTCATAGACGCCGTGGACGATATTGAAAGCGACATCAAAAGCGGAGGGTTTAATCCGCTTTTGTCAAAATACAAAGAGCTGAAAAACGGCGATTTTTATGAATACGCGCTCGCAATGCTCAACCTTAATATCGGTGAAATTGTAAAAACCTTTAAAAGCATAGAATTTGACCGTTACGGAGATATTATTTACAACATTCTTTTTTACGGTCTTTATAACTCGTCAATTTATGTCCTTAAAAAACATCAAAAAGGAGGCGCGCAAAATGCGAAATCCATATGAGGTCTTAGGTCTGCCCGAAAACGCGACTGACGAACAGATTCGCGAGGCTTACCGCACGCTTGCGCGCCGATACCAGCAGGAGATGGCGGAGGGCAGCGGCCGCGGCAACCCCGCCGAAAAGATGGATGAGCTTGACAAGGCTTATGACTCCATCATCATGTCCCGAAGCTCCGGGTTCGGCGGAGGAGATTACAGGGCGCACAGCTCGTCGTCTCAGAGCGGCGGTTATTCTGTCAACACAGATTTCAGCGATATAAGAACAAAAATTCAAAACTCACGTTTTGACGACGCTGAAATGCTGCTTGACGGCATACCCGAGCAATCGCGCAATGCAGAATGGTATTTCTTAAAGGGCAGCATACAATACAGAAAAGGCTGGCTTGAGGAGGCAGGCGGGAATTTTGCCGCCGCTGTCAGGCTGGATCCCGGCAACAAAGAATACAGAGCGGCTTATGACAACATGAGAAACTCAAGCTCCGGCGGATACAGGATGAGCGGAAATAAAGGGCATAGCGGCTGTTCGGCATGCGATATATGCACCGGTCTGCTTTGCGCCGACTGCTGCTGCGAATGCATGGGCGGCGACCTTATCCGCTGCTGCTGACGACTTTTGATTTTCGAGGTGTTTTTTTGAAGCACAGTTCAAAGACGGCGATTGGCGGCATTGTGTCGGCACTTTCACTCACACTGCTGTTTATGCTGTCAGTCATTCCTTTTTTGACATACGCGCTGCCGGCTTTGGCGGGCGCGCTTATAATTATTATAGTCATAGAGCTTGGCAAGAGTTGGGCGGCGGGTGTATATGCCACCGTCAGTATTCTTGCCGTCCTGCTTGTTCCAAACAAGGAGGCGGCCGTTATGTATGTCGCCTTTTTCGGCTATTATCCGATAATAAAGTCGCTGCTTGAGTCAAGGATGAAAAAGCTCCCCTCTTTAATCATAAAAACAGCAGTTTTCAGCGTTTCGATGCTTGCGTCTTATTACCTTATGATCAAGTTTATGGGCGTCGAGTTTGACGAGATTGAAACATTCGGAAAATTTGCCGTTCCGATTCTTTTGGGAGCGGGAATTGCCGTGTTTTTATTGTACGATTATACATTATCTGCTATGATATACACATATATGAAAAGATGGAGAAAGCGTTTAGGACGCGTATTTAAATAGAATCGGAGGGCTATGTT
Organism: Clostridiales bacterium; assembly: GCA_012523185.1. Classification (GTDB taxonomy): domain Bacteria; phylum Bacillota; class Clostridia; order Oscillospirales; family Acutalibacteraceae; genus UBA1425. The sequence goes on along the minus strand of JAAYIY010000009.1, from coordinate 3,605 downwards.
TGGAATCTGAAAAGGTTAGGTTTGGTGTTATAGGAATCGGCGGCAGAGGCTCGGGAATGCTTCGCGAGCTCATCTCTGTTCCGGGCGTGAATGTCGTCGCCGTATGTGACAAATATGAGGACAGGGCAAACCACGGCGCCGAAATTGTCAAGCAGCATCAAGGCGGCGAAGCCGATGTTTATCTTGACTACAAGGAGCTTCTCAAAAGAGACGACATTGGCGCGGTTCTTTGCTGCACCACATGGATAACACACGCCAGAATAGCGGTTGACGCAATGCGCGCCGGCAAAGATATTGCAATCGAGGTGGGCGGCGCCGCCTCAATCGAAGAATGCTGGCAGATGGTCAGGGCATCAGAGGAGACGGGGAAATTCTGCATGCTGCTTGAAAACTGCTGCTACGACAGGGACGAGCTTGCCGTGTTCAACATGAAAAAGCTCGGTATTTTCGGCGAGATAACACACCTTGAGGGCGGATATCGCCATGACCTGCGCGACCAAATAAGCCTTGGGCGCGAGCAGCGGCACGGCAGGTATGCAAATTTTGTTCATCGGAACGGAGAGCTTTATCCGACACATCAGTTGGGCCCGATTTCAAAGCTGATAGACATAAACAGGGGCAACAGATTTTTAACGCTTTGCTCCATGTCAAGCAAGTCAAGAGGGCTGAACACCTGGATAAGAGAAAACTTAGGCGACGACTACGACATGGCGGATTACAGCTTTAATCAGGGCGACGTTGTGACGACGCTTATAAAATGCGCCAACGGCGAGACAATTAAGCTGACGCATGACTGCTGCACGCCGAGACCTTATTCGAGGGATTATCTTGTTGAAGGCACAAAGGCGGTGTTTTGCGAGGCTAAGGAAGGCAAAAACTGGATATATATTGACAATGTTTCGCCGCGCCATAAGTGGGAATATTTTGAAAAATACCGTCCCGAATATGAGCATCCTCTGTGGAAAGATTATGACGGCACCGGTCACGGTCACGGCGGGATGGATTTCCTTGTGTTGTCCGCCTTTGCGGAGGCGGCGTTAAGCGGTGTTTCGCCGCCGATAGACGTGTACGACACAGCCGCGTGGATGGCGGTGACGTGCCTTTCGGAGCAGTCGGCGGCAATGGGCGGGATGCCCGTGCCTGTGCCCGATTTCACAAATGGGTTGTGGATTGACCGCGAGCCTTATCGGAGGGGCAGGTACTGTCTTGAGGAGGTTTGCCTTGATTTTTTTGCAAACGATGATAAAACAGAAAAAAAGGATGGTGTGACGTCGCAATGAAATACTACATAGGAGTTGACGGAGGCGGTACAAAAACTCATTACGCTCTTTTTGACGAAAAAAAGCAAATTGTCGCCGAAACAAAAACGGCAGGCAGCAATCACGAAAACCTTGACGGCTCTTTTGACGAGGCGGCAGATATTTTATGGGAGGGCTTGACAGACCTGTCTGCGAAGTCCGGCATATCAATCAGCGACGTTTCGTTTACGCTCATGGGTCTTGCCGGAATCGACCACCCGTTCCAGCATGACGAGATGTGCCAAAGGCTCAAGGGCTTTGGGCTTAAAAATTTTGCCGTTTATAACGACGGTTTTATTGTCGTAAAGGCGGGCAGCGAAAGCGGAGCGGCAATCGGGCTAAACAACGGCACAGGCACCTGCTGCAACGCCATAGATTCGTCGGGCAGGATGCTTCAGCTTGCCGGATTGGGCGACTTTTCCGGAGACATGGGCAACGGTCACTGGATTGCGATGATGGCTTTCAGGGCTGTTTATGACGATGTTTATTTAGGAATACGCAAAACATCCATTTCCGCCGCTTATTATGACAGGTTCAATTTAAAAACACGCGAGCAGTTTTTAGGCAGCGTGTCAAACATCGAGACAGACAGATCAGAGCCGCATATAATGGCGCTCATAGACTTTTTCTTTGAGGGGCTTAACAACGGCGACGAGGCATGCGTGATGATTAACGAAATGATGTCGGAGAGGAGCGCGGCGCTGATTGCCGCCCACGCCGACAGCCTTAAATTCGACGGCGAAGAAATTGAAGTCGTCCTTTCAGGGTCAATCCTCACAAAGCTGCCGAACGATGTTTACCTTGATGCAATCAAGAAAAAGGTGCTTGAAAAAACAGGCAAAAAATTCAAATACATAAAGCTGACAAAGCCGCCTGTCGTCGGCTGCGTCAACTGGATAATGCAGGAATACGTTTAAGCTGTTAATGAAAGGATTTGATAAGGATGAAGGAAATCACAGTTGCTGTAATCGGTTCGGGCAGCACATACTGCCCGGAGCTTGTCGACGGGTTTATCAAGGCTCGTGATTCATTGAAGCTGAAAAAGATATCTTTTATGGATATCGACGAGCGAAAGCGCGGCATTGTTGGAGGTCTTTGTGTCAGGATGCTGGAAAACGCCGGTATCGGCTGCGAAGTGAACATAACGGACAATCTTGACGATTCTCTTAAAGGCGCCGACTTTGTTGTCACGCAAATACGGGTGGGCAAGCTGCCCGCAAGACATCTTGATGAGACAATCCCGCTGAAATATGATTTAATCGGGCAGGAGACCACAGGTATCGGCGGCTTTTTCAAGGCGCTGCGCACAGTGCCTGTAATGCAAAACATCTGCGACAGGATAATGGCGATATGCCCCGACGCTTGGCTTATCAACTTCACTAACCCTTCGGGCATTATTTCGGAGTTTATTCAGAACTTCACAAAAGTTAAAAATATCGGGCTTTGCAACGTCCCGATAAATATGCTCGACGACACGCGCGAGATAAGCGGAGCCGACAGCGAGGTCACATACATCGGGCTTAATCATTTGAGCTGGATCACGTCGGTAAAGAAAGACGGCGTCGAGATTCTTGCGCAGATGATAAAGACGGGGTTTTCTCCGAAGGTGATGGAAAACATTAAGGACGACGGATTTTCGCTTGAAACGCTTGCGGCCATAAACGCCATTCCCTCGTCATATCTTCAATATTTTTATTGCCGGGACGCCAAAGTTAAGCACCTCAAAAGCGAGCAAAAAAGCAGGGCGCAGGTTTGCATGGAGATAGAGGAACAGCTGCTCGAAATGTATTCCGACAAAACAATTGTCGAAAAACCGGCGCTTCTTGACAAAAGAGGCGGACACAAATATTCGCTTGCCGCCGTTTCGCTTATAGACGCGCTGGCTAACGACTTGAAAAATCCGCACGTCGTCAACATCAAAAACAACGGAACGCTTTCATTTATGGACGACGACGATGTTGTTGAAATCGCGGCGGAGGTGGGCAAGGACGGAGCGTCGCCGATTCCTGTCGGAGAGGTGGACAACCGCCATATTATCGGACTTATGCGAATTGTAAAAGAGTATGAGAAGTTTACAGTCAAAGCCGCAATTTCAGGCTCCGACGCAGACGCGCTCAACGCGCTGCTTTTGCACCCGCTTGTTGGGGATTGGGAAAAGTCGCAAAAGTGCTTTGAAGAAATGAAGGAAGCACACAAGGCATATCTTCCGCAGTTTTTTAAAGCGTGAGGGCGGTGGCATAAAACACTTGCGGGCAAAGACCGCAAGCCTTAAACACACAAAACCTCATTCAGGCAGGAGCCTGAATG
>JAAYIY010000068.1 GCA_012523185.1 Clostridiales bacterium | reverse complement strand
TAATTGAAGTGTCGGAAAAAGTGTCGGAGGATGCTTTGATTTCTACGGGGTGAACAGATGTCAGACCGCTCTTTAGACTCATTGAGCGACGAGGCTTTGGCGGAGCTTGCGCGCGGCGGATGCGGCGCGGCGGTGGGTGTTATAGTCGTCCGCATGGCTCCCGTCGTAAAGTCGATTGCCTCAAAGCACAGGACGGCGGGTGAAGCCGACGACCTTGCCCAGGAGGGCATGATAGGTCTTTTAAACGCCGTCGGCAGCTTTGACCCGAAAAACGGCGCGGCATTCCGCACATACGCCACTGTCTGCATTGGCAACAGGATTATCTCCGCTGTGAGGAAAAACATACGCGGCATTGAAGGCAAGCTTGTCAACATCTCGGGAGCGGACGACGCGGATTTGCTGTCGGGCGGCGGGGCTGACGACCCGCAAAACATCATTGTCGGACAGGCCGAAGCGGACAGGCTCATGAGCGCGCTTACAGAAAGCCTTTCACATTTTGAGGGCGACGTGCTTCGGCTTTATCTTTCGGGCGAGAAATACTCCTCCATAGCGTCACAGCTTTCATCGACATATAAATCTGTGGATAACGCGATGCAGCGCATCCGCAAAAAGCTCAGGTCATTCCAATAAAATATTTGCCCGCGTAGCTTAAAGTAGAGCGTTGGTGACATTTCAAAGGTGACGGTGCAAATCCGTCCAGGGGCAAAAATACTATATTCAAGCGAGGTAAAAACCATGTACGAAGACAAAACTCTCATCTGCAAAGAATGCGGCCAAGAATTCACTTTCACTGCCGGGGAGCAGGAATTCTACGCTGAAAAAGGTTTCGTAAACGAGCCTCAGCGCTGCAAAATCTGCCGCGACTCAAGAAAGAACGGCAACCGTGAGCGCGAGATGTTTGAAGCGACCTGTGCCAGCTGCGGAGCCACTGCAAGGGTTCCTTTCAAGCCGCGTGAGGATCGCCCTGTATACTGCAGCGAATGTTTTGCAAAGATGAGGGAAGAAGCATAATTCCGCTTGTATTTTAAATAAATAAAACACAAAAAGATTATTATGCACTGCCGGAGCGCTGCGTCAAGTTTGATTGACGCAGCGCTCCTTTTTTGCCCGACTTATGTCATCATCTCTCTTATGGATGAAAGTATCACCTTTTAAAGACAGCATTAAGCGCCCTTAAAACCGGTGAAGCTAAAAACACAAAAACATCAGCAACAAACAGATATATTTCTCCAAACCGGGTGTCAGAAGCGGCTTTTGCTCTCAGAAACTCTATGAATTCAAAAAAGCTGTATTTTATAGGCTCCATACCTTGATTAATACTTGACAAAGTACTGATATTAGTTTTGTGATAGCCGTCATTTTTTATGCTGTCAGCGTTATCGCTGTCTGTATCATTATCCGGCGCGGCAGTCTGATGTGTGACGGGCTTAATAAATTCGTGGTTCGCCGCGCCGCCGCCTGACATCAAAGCTTGTCCGCTTTCCGGAGCAATTGAAAAGCCAAACGAGCCCAACGCAATAACAAGCACCAAAATAATAGCCGCTAACCTTTTTAATGCCTTTTTCATCTTAACCCTCCGTTAATACTTCAGATGTTTAGAATGTTATAATTCCTTTAGTACCATATCCATCCAAATAATACAATCTTAATAACCCATTGCCACCAAGTATAATTAACATATACTTCACTTTCCCCTATCTGCCCGTCAGAAGTTATAAAGTTAATTGTTGCCGTTCCTACACAAGCCCCATAAACACATCCGTCGTCATTTATAACGGCAACACTATTATTGCTTGACCTCCAATAAATAACTTCTGACTGACCTGACGAAAACAAGGAAGCGGCACCTTTATATCTTATCTTTGCCGAAATGTTAAGCCTTGAAATATCACGATTAAACACAGGCGAGGAATCGCAGGACAATATTGTCCATATATTTTCAAAATCAAAGCCATTATATGACGACATTTGACCAATCTGTTCATTTGAAAGAGATTTGACGTTCTTTATTGCTCCGGATTCAGGGTTAGAAACTGCTTTCAAAATATTGCCCAGATAGTAGCAGTTAGTTAGATATGCGTCAAAATCGGTTTTTACATTTTTGTGTACAGTTATACGGTGAAAAACTGTTTTTCCTGCTATACCGCCTGCAAAAACACAACTCGGGTCTTGCGATATGATACTGATGCTTCCTATATTATAAGAATTTTTAATAGTGCTTGACAAACCTATAAGACCACCGACATAAACAAATTTCTGCGAATCGGCGACTATTCCTCCTAAATTATAACAGTCTTTTATATCGGATTCATGAGATTCCGCCGCACACCCGGCTATCCCGCCCGCGTAAGTATAATTTGAGCTTAAAGCGCTGATTTTGCCTGTGTTATAGCAGCGTCTGATTTCAGAATGTCGCATCATACCGTTAATGCCACCGGCGCATACAGCGTTATTTGAAGAAATCACAGTAACATCAGCCATGTTGAAGCAATTGATAAGAGATACTGAATCGCCAAAGCCCAGTAATCCGCCTGCATCGTTTGTGTAGAATCCTTGTGAACTTATTTCCGTATATAGGGTGCCGCCGCTAAAGCAATTTGAAAAAACAGATGAATACGACATGGCAGAAATTATTCCGGCATAAATGGATTTTGATGAAACGACCTCTGCAATAATTTCAGCATTTATTATGCCGAGATTGAACACAACCGAATTAAGTGTATGTCCTAAAAATCCGACATATATATTATCGTTTGATACAATATCGATAGTCATATTTTTAATAACATATCCGTTGCCGTTGAATACTCCGCTGAAAGGTGCCGCCGCCTCGCCGATAGGCGCCCAGTTGCCCCATCCCGCAAGGTCAATATCGTTCATCATGATGTAATCCGACGCCGGATTGTTCCTGACATTGTTGAGATCCGACGCCGTATATATGCCTATGCAGCCCTCCGGCGCGGCAGTCTGATGTGTGACGGGCTTAATAAATTCGTGGTTCGCCGCGCCGCCGCCTGACATCAAAGCTTGTCCGCTTTCCGGAGCAATTGAAAAGCCAAACGAACCCAACGCAATAACAAGCACCAAAATAATAGCCGCTAACCTTTTTAATGCCTTTTTCATCTTAACCCTCCGTTTAAAGATCATTCCGTAATGCTAATAAGTAGTGTGATTACAAAAACGCAAAAATACTATGATGCGCTTTTGCCGGCTTTCCGCTTTACATCCATCCAAAAATAAAGTTTATGAATATGCTCCAAAACCCTGTGTCAAGATTAGGATTCTGTCTGAAAACAGGATAACCGCCGTCTTCGGGCATAACCCAGACATTATGAAAATCAAATCCCCTAAACGATGATCTTCGACGCATTTGCTCGTCACTTAAAGCTTTTACATTCCACATTGACAGCACACTTTCCTCCGCATTTCCGACTGCTTTTAGGGGAGTATTATTAAGACAATAACAGCACTGTATAAGTCCTACGAAAGGCAAGGGAAGAAGATTGAAAACTTTCGCATAAAAATCTGATATCGGTGTGCTGCCACCCATGATTATTTTAAATTGGTTATACCCTGATATTCCTCCGCAATGCTCCTCTTTAGCGCCGTCTTTAATTGTAATTTTACCGACATTATAAGAAGTATTAATACCCTTAGAAGTTCCTGCTATTCCCCCAACAAAACAATCAACGAGGGCACCTGCCTTTATTTCTCCCGTGTTGTAGCAATTTACAATCTTTTGCGCTGACTGATAGCCGCATATTCCGCCAACCCAAGCATATGTTTCAGCCGACACATCTATCATTCCGGTGTTGTAACAATTAATAAGGTTCAGTTGATAAGACGAGCAAACCCCACCGACATGAGCGCTTTGCGCATTGACCGTTATGAGTGAGGTGTTATAACAATTTGCAACTTCTTTAGAAAAGTCGGTGCTGATACCGCCTGCATTACATCTGCTTGCGCTTAAAACCTTAATTGAATTTGATTCTCCCTTATTAAAACAGTTTGTAATTGTTGATGATTTAGCACTTCCCGCAAGTCCGCTTACGAAAACACTTTTTGTTGATGTTATTGAGATTAAAGCGTCAATTAATCCAACATTAATCAGCTCCGCCTTATCTGCATAACTAAAGAGACCTGCGTACACAGTATTTTCTGAAGTGATATCGATAGTCATATTTTTAATAACATACCCGTTGCCGTTGAATACTCCGCTGAAAGGTGCCGCCGCCTCGCCGATAGGCGCCCAGTTGCCCCATCCCGCAAGGTCAATATCGTTCATCATGATGTAATCCGCCGCCGGATTGTTCCTGACATTGTTGAGATCCGACGCCGTATATATGCCTATGCAGCCCTCCGGCGCGGCAGTCTGATGTGTGACGGGCTTAATAAATTCGTGGTTCGCCGCGCCGCCGGTCTTTCTTTCATTCACTGCCGGCGCGGACGCAAAAGCAGGCGGAACGAGAGACATCATCACCATAAGCACGACCATAATAATGGACATTAATTTGATAATACTTTTTTGCATAACAGCTTGTCCTCCTTGTTTTTCGTATTGCCCGCGCACGCATACAACTTATTGTTGCAATATAACAATATCCCTCTTTTCTCTTACTGTCAATACGTTTTCCGAATGTTTGTTAAAACCTGCCAACACCATATGAGGGCTCTATGCAATATAGCCAAATAAATACAGCCGGTTTAATTAATGCTTTTTATGTAAACCGCATCAATCAGTCCATTTATGATCTTTCGTGCAAAGCGCATAATTCTTGTCCGTTTTCAAGGCGCGTAATTGCATGCCTCGCAGCTCATGTTTCTGCAAAAAAGTCTTTTCATAATCTGTGAGCCGCCGCGTGCGGCGCTGCATTGGTCTCTCAAAAACGAATGCCCCGCATCTATCGGATATGATGATATATCCAAAGGACACGAGGCGCTGAACTTAAACCGTTGAGCCGCACTGTGCGGAGGAGTTGCTTTCTGTTGTGTGAAAGGTCGGATATTCAGCTAAAGGACCGCACCCGCCTGATTTGAATATCCGACTTATGTCATCATCTCTCTTATGGATGAAAGTATCACCTTTTCTCTCCTTGAGACTTGCACCTGCGACATCCCGAGCTGCTCTGCCGCCGCGCTTTGCGTCATCCCCCGAAAATATCGAAGCTCTATCAGGGCTTTGTCTTTTTCTTCAAGCATTGATATGGATTTTCTAAGGGCAAGCATGTCTGTCAGCTCGTCCTCCGGCGACTGCACAGGTATGTCGAGCTGGCTGCCACCGCTGTTTTCGTCCGCGGTCAGCGAAATTACAGGCATTGAGGAGTTTAAAATAAAAGCTGTTTCGGCGTCGTCTGTTTGAAGTGCTTCGGAAAGCTCCGAAATCGTGGGCTCGCGTCCCAGCTTTTCTTCAAGCGCCTGCTTTTCCTTTATGGCTTTGCGCGCCTTTTCCTTAAGCCCACGGCCGACTTTTATGGCTCCGCCGTCCCTGAAGATACGTTTAATTTCGCCGAGAATCGCCGGTACGGCATATGTGGAAAACGCGAATCCCCTCTCCTCGTCAAAGCCGTCCGCCGCCTTTATAAGCCCTATGCAGCCCGCCTGAAACAGGTCGTCATATTCTGTGCCTTTATCCGCAAATTTTCTCGCGCAGGAATGAACTAATCCTAAATTATCCTCAATCAGTCTTTCTCTTTTTGTCCTGCTGTCAACCACCGTTTTTTCCTGAGATTGTTTTGATTAAAGTGACGGTCGTCCCCTTACCCACTTTGGAGCGTACCCGCACTTTGTCGGTGAAGCTTTCCATCACGGCAAAGCCGAGACCCGCGCGCTCATTGCCGAGGGTCGTATAAAGCGGCTCCATGGCCTTTTTGATGTCGTCGATGCCGCAGCCGCGGTCGCGTATCTTCACCCTGACGGCGCCGTTGTCAAAAAGCTCTGTGTGTATGTATATTTTGCCGACACTTTCCCGATAAGCGTGAACGATGCAGTTTGTCACAGCCTCGCTCACTGCCGTCCTGATGTCCGAAAGCTCCTCTATGGTGGGGTCAAGCTGAGCCGCGAATGCCGCGACTGTAGCGCGCGCGAAGCTTTCGTTTACGGAGCGGCTTTCTATTTGCATTTTCATTTCATTTAGCTTTTTCATACTTTTCGCCTCCTATTTGACAATTCTCGCTATTTTCTCGATACCCGACAGGCGCATAACCTTTTCTATGCTGCCGGGCATACCGTAAAGCTCAATTTTTCCGCCATACGCTCCGACACTTTTATATCTGCCCATGACAAGACCGACGCCTGAGCTGTCCATAAAGCTGACAGAGCTGAAATCAAGACAAAGGATTGACGGAGAGCTGCGTGTCAGCTCCGCGTCTATCGCCTCGCGTAGAGCCGCGCAGTTGTGATGATCAATTTCACCGGAAAGCTCGGCTGTTGTTCTTTTTGAGTCCCTTATAATTTTTACAGGCATTTAATTCTCACCTCCGAAAAATAAAAGCTCTTATTAAAAAGGATAAGGGACAAGCAGTGTAAAAGTTGTCGCATTGTGGCGGGGGCAAAAACTTTTTATAAACTTTTTAACTTTTCAAGTATTAAGGGACGCAGCTCCTCCATCATATAAAAAGAGCCGCAGGCAACAACAGCCTCCGCGCCGCCTTCAAACGCCGCGCGAACCGCCTCCGCCATGCTTTTTTTTGCCGAGCAATGCCCGCAAAACTCCGACGCCGCGGCGGCAAGCGCATCCGCGCCGAGCGCGCGCGGGTTTGACGGCTCCACGGCAATAAACTTGTCAAACAGAGGGGCGACGATTTTAAGGTATGATGTGTAATCCTTGTCTGCCATCATGCCGCAAACAGCCGTTATCTTTTTGTCGGCTTGAAAACGCCGCAAAGTGTCTTTGAGCGCCGCGGCGCTGCCCTCGTTGTGGCCGCCGTCAAGAATTACGGCGGGGGCGGTTGACAGAACCTCCATTCTGGCGGGCATGACGGCGGAAGCGATACCTCTTGCTATGTGGCTTTCCGAGACGTCAAGCCCCTTTTCGCCGCCGCGCCCGATCGAGCGGGCGGTCAAAGCGGCTGTCGCGGCGTTATAAACCATGTGCCGCCCGATAAACGGCACAAAAAGCTCTGTTTGGCAGTATAAAGCGCGTGTGCCGCCAAGGCTTTCTTCTTTTATCAGCAGATCCTTTAAGGATGGCGCCAAAAAAAGGTTGCCGCGCTTTTCGGCTGTTTCGCGTATCGCCTTTTCAGCGTCCGGCGGCTGTAAGGGATAGCTGACCGTAATCCCGTTTTCCTTGATTATCCCGCACTTTTCCGCCGCTATTTCGGCTATTGTGTGCCCGAGGACGCCTGTGTGGTCGAGAGATATTGACGTTATGACGCTCGCAAGCGGCGTTTTGATTATGTTTGTCGAGTCAAGCCGCCCGCCAAGACCCGTTTCAAGCACGACAACATCGCATTGCTCCATGTCAAAATAAATAAACGCTGCCGCCGTTATAACTTCAAATTCTGTCGGTTGCTCCCCGACAGCCGCCATTTTGTCGGTCGCTGACTTAATCTGCGTGATAATCTCGGCCAGTGTCCGCTTTTGTATCATCTCTCCGTTTATTTGTATCCGCTCACGGAAATCAATTACATACGGTGAAATGAAAAGCCCTGTTTTCGCGCCCGCCGCTCTGAATATTTCGTGCAGCATTGTTGATGTCGAGCCTTTTCCGTTAGTCCCGGCGATATGAACGAACCGCAGCCTGTCCTGGGGATTGCCAAAAGCCCGGCAAAGAGCGGATATGCGCTCAAGTCCGGGCCTTATTCCGAATTTGTTTAACGAGTGGATATAAGTTAAAGACTGAATATAATCCATGTTATGAGTCAAGGAAATCTTTAAGCTTTTTGCTTCTGCTCGGGTGCCGCAGCTTGCGCAAAGCCTTTGCCTCAATCTGGCGGATGCGCTCTCTTGTGACTTTAAACTCCCTGCCGACTTCCTCAAGCGTGTGCGGATGACCGTCCTCAAGACCGAACCTTAGCGCAAGGACTCTTTCCTCTCTTGGGGTCAAGGTTTTGAGAACATCGGCAAGCTGCTCCTTTAAAAGCAGCATAGACGCGGCGTCGGCGGGCGCCGGGGCGTCGTCGTCCGGAATAAAGTCGCCGAGATGGCTGTCCTCCTCCTCGCCTATCGGCGTTTCGAGCGAAACAGGCTCCTGCGCCACCCTTATTATCTCGCGGACTTTTTCGACAGGCATCTCAAGCTCCTCCGCGATCTCCTCGGCAGTCGGGTCGCGCCCGTTCTTGTGAAGGAGCTGGCTGTTTGTCTTTTTGACTTTGTTGATGGTCTCCACCATGTGGACGGGGATTCTTATCGTCCGCGCCTGGTCGGCAATCGCCCTTGTTATGGCTTGCCTTATCCACCACGTCGCATATGTGGAAAACTTGAAGCCCTTTGTGTAGTCAAATTTGTCGACAGCCTTAATAAGCCCGAGATTGCCCTCCTGAATAAGGTCTAAAAACTGCATACCCCTGCCGACATAGCGCTTCGCGATGCTGACGACAAGGCGGAGGTTTGACTCGGCAAGCTTTTGCTTTGCCTGCATATCGTCGTTTTCAATGCGGATCGCAAGCTCTATCTCCTCCTCCGGCGTGAGCAAGGGCACCTTGCCTATCTCCTTAAGGTAAACCTTGACGGGGTCGTCCATGGCGACATTCTTTTCCACGGAAGGGATGCTGATGTCGGCAGTTTTGGACACGTCGATATCAAAGCTGATGTTTTCGACATCAACGTCGACGAGGTCGTCTATTATCTCGATGTTTTGCGATTCGATGGTGTCGTAAAACTTGTCAAGCTCGTCAATGTCGAAGTCCATTTCCACAATCGCTGCGTCAATCTCCTGCGCCGTCAGCTTGCCTGTCGCTTTGCCCTTTTCAAGAAGGGTTTTGATTGATGATCTCTTTTCTGTGCCTTCCATATCTTCTCCTCACAAGTTATGTAAATTTATTTTTTGATTGATTTGAACAGGTTGTTAAAGTCGTCGTCGGACAGCTCGGACGGATTTATCTTTTCAACATCAATCTTTTCCTCTTTTATTGTTTTTATGCAATCATGGCAAACGTCCAAAGAGCCGACGACGCGCGCCCCGTCGACTTGCAGCTTGACAATCCTGCTCATTTCATCGGGCGAAAAGAAAGCGTTGAGCATTTCAGTGTCAATTCCCATGCCTTTTGAAACCCTGTCGGAAAGTGTCTTGAACAGTTCGGCGCAGAACTCGTCAGAGAAATCGTCGCTGTGCAGGGAGCCTTCAAGCTTTTTAAAAAAGTCGGGATTATTTAAAAGCGTGGAAAGAAGCAGATTCTCCGCTTTAGAGGCGCGTGTCGACACTTTCGCATTTCTGTTTGGCGGCAGTCCCATCATCTCGGCGGCGCGCCGCAGCCTCCCCTGCTCTTTGCGGCTCCTTTGGCGCATCAGCTTTTTGCACGCCTCGTCAACTTGGATGAGGATGGAGCTTTTTTCAACTGAAAATTCATCGGCAAGGCGCGACGCATAAATATCCCGCTCAAGCATGCCTTCCTCCGCCGCCAAAACATTTACGGCGGCTTTTAAAAAGCCCAGCTTGCCGTCGTCCGTGGAAATGTCGAACTTGCCGCGCTGCTCAAGAATGCTGTATTCAATGTCGTTTGCCGCGCCGTCAATAAGCGCCTGAAAACGCTCGCGCCCGTGGTTTTTGATTATCTCGTCGGGATCCTTGCCGCCCGACAGGCTAAGCACCCTGACCTTTAACCCGGCGCTTGTCAATATGGGTATCGCCCTTTGAACGGCTTTTTGACCCGCCTCGTCGGAGTCGAAGGATAAGATGACCTCTTTTGCGTATCTCGACAGGAGAAGCGCCTGCTCGTTTGTCAAGGCGGTGCCGAGCCCTGCGACAGTGTTTTTAAAGCCTGCCTGATGGAGGGAAATGACGTCCATGTAGCCCTCCGCAATAATAATCTTGCCGTCGGAGATGTGATTTTTGGCGTAGTTCAGCGCGAAAAGCTCGCGGCTTTTTTTGTATATCAGCGTGTCGGACGTGTTTATGTATTTGGGCTTGGAGTCGTCAAGTACACGCCCGCCGAAAGCAATTACACCGCCCCTTAAATCGATGATGGGGACAATTATCCTGTTGCGGAAGTTGTCATAAATGCTTGTCCGTCCGCTTTTTGTCGATTTTTTGGCAAGATTGGCGTCAACCATCTCCGACTCGTTAAAGCCGTCCTTTTTTAGGTGCTCAATAAGCGCCGTCCAACGGTCAGGCGCAAAGCCCATGCCAAAGCCGCGAATGGACTTGAGCGTAAAGCCCCTGCCCAGCAAATAGTCAAGCGCTTCGGCACCTTCTTCGCTTAAAAGCGTGCTGTGAAAAAACTTTGCCGCCTCACGGTTTGCGGAAAGAATCCTGCCGCGCCGCTTTGACAGTGTGTCGTCATAGCCGTCCTCGGGCATATTCATGCCGAATTTTTGCGCCAGGCTTTTGACCGCGTCTAAGTAGGCAAGGTTTTCAATGCGGCTTATAAAGGTGATTGCCGAACCGCCCGCGCCGCAGCCGAAACAATAAAACGAGTTGTTTTCCGGATATACATTGAAGGAAGGCGTCTTTTCGCTGTGAAACGGACAAAGCCCGACATATGTTTTGCTGCCCCGCTTAAGGTTGACATAAGGCGACACCACGCTGACAATATCCGCCCTGTCGCGCAGCTCCAGTAAAAAGTCTTCGCTTAACGCCATAATACCACCTTATTTTCAGTATATCCATGATTTGGGGACAAAAAGCCCCTCAAATGTCTTGACGGCGAACCTGTCGGACATGCCCGCGATGTAATCGCAGGAGGCTCTTTCGATGCCGTTTTGCAGACTGATTCTTTTATATAAATCGGGCAGCTTGTCCGGATTGTTCACAAAATAATAGTAAAGCCATTTTATCAGGTCAACCGCCTTTGTCTCCTCGCCCTTGCACACAACGTTCGTGTAGACCTTTTTGAACATAAAACAGTGCAGCTCATCAAAAGCTTCTTTTATATCGTCCGAAAGGGATATGTCGCCGCGGCTGTTTTCGATTGCCGACAAAACAAGCGTGTTGATGCGCTCCGATTTTGTCCGCCCCAACACGTCGCGCAGCTTTTTCGGGATGTCGTCCTCCCGCATGACGTCGGCACGGCAGGCATCCTCAATGTCGTGATTAATGTACGCTATCACATCGGCAAGCCTGACGACTCTGCCCTCAAGCGTCTTTGCCTCGTCGCCGCAGGTGTGCCGCTCTATGCCGTTGCGGACCTCAAAAGTCAGATTCAAGCCCTTGCCGTCCTTTTCAAGGGAATCGACGACGCGAAGACTTTGCTCGTAGTGCCTGAACCCTTCCGGACAGACAGAATCAAGCGCTCTTTCGCCCGCGTGACCAAACGGTGTGTGTCCGAGGTCGTGACCGAGGGCTATCGCCTCTGTTAAGTCTTGGTTGAGCCTGAGCGCGGCTGATATCGTCCGCGCAATTTGCGAAACTTCAAGCGTGTGTGTCAGACGCGTGCGGTAATGGTCGCCCTCAGGCGACAAAAACACCTGTGTCTTATGCTTAAGCCTGCGAAACGCCCGTGAATGAATAATCCTGTCCCTGTCGCGCTGAAAAACAGTGCGGAGCGGGCATTCGTCCTCAGCGCGGAGCCTCCCCGCACTTTTGTCTGAAAAAGCCGCATAGGGCGACAGGATTGAATGCTCCGCAGCGCAGATTTGCTCTCTGACAGTTTCCATCTTAATTTACCCTCCGGAAAAGATATGACCGCTCCGGCGCAAAAGAGCCTGTCCCCGCGCGGGGGAGCCGGACTGACCGCGGCACGCGCCTTAGGCGTCAAGGGCAAATTCGCATTATGCGGGGGGAAGGTTTGAAATTTGCCTAATAACTCCTTATATAAATAATATACGATGATTTTTTCGTTTTTCCTGCAAAAATTAAAAATTCACGGCAATCATTTTGTTTCAAAAGGATGATATGAAACACCTGAGCAGTCGCATTTTAAGGCGCCGGAGCTTAAATCTGTCAGCTCCTTTTTAAAGGCTTCCGACTCGCGGCGCGGCATTGCAAATGTCAGCGTGACATTGTCGGCAAAGGTTGTTTCGTCAATCAAGCCTCCGAATTTGGAAATCAGCGCCGAGACCTGCCCGTAAAAGCTGTAATCCATCGAGAGCTTCAAAATGTCGCAAGGGAGCATCTTGACTGTGCCGCCGGCAGCGAGAGCCAGCTTAGCCGCGTGTGAATATGCCCTTACAAGACCGCCTGTGCCAAGCAGGACACCGCCGAAATATCTTGTCACCACAATGACACAATCTGTTGCGGCGGCGCTCAAAAGGACGTCAAGAACAGGCAAACCCGCCGTTCCCTGCGGCTCGCCGTCGTCCGAGTAACGCCTTGCGTTGCCGTCGCGGAGAACATAAGCATACACGTTGTGCGCCGCGTTCCAATGTCTGGACTTTATTTCGTTTATGAAAGCGACAGCTTCGTCCTGTGTCGCGACGGGTTTGATGTGCCCGATAAAGCGCGAGCGCTTTTCAACAAATTCGTCGCTTGCCGCCGACTTGACTGTTATATACCCGTTCATTGCGCACCTCCTGTCCGCCTGCCGCCGAACGGCATATTCAGATGTGTTTTGAAAAGAGAGTTAAGGCAACACCGCACAATGATTGTTGTGCGATTGCGCCGTCAGATTTTTTCGTCAGATTGTCTAAAAAGCGCAGGCAATACTTTGTGTATTGCCGAGCATTTTGGGGCGATATGACGGAAAAGATGCAAGCAAGCGTGCAACAAAGGCTTCAGCCGCTCATTGCGTGGTGTTGCCTTAGCAGATTGTAGAACAAAGCAGGGAACAACACGGGTTGTTCCCTGCAAACACGCACAATGTTTCAGATGTTATACGCTGATGCCGAAAATCCGCAGGAAAAAGTAAAGAATCTGCTGCCACCACGTCAGCTTAACTGTGAAAGTGACTGATGCCGCAGCGTTTTCGTTTTCGACAGACGTCACAGTAATCACAGCCGTTCCTCTCTTGTGGCAGGTTACTACCCCTTCTTGTGTTACGGAAATAATGCCGCTGTCGGAGGATGCCCAAACAACCTTCTTGTTAGTAGGATTCTCGGGATTAAATTCTAAATACTCTTTTAGTTTGTAAGACTTTGAGAATGTCAGTTCTTGTGTGTCGGCTAAATCGAGTTTCAGTCCCATCACGGCGTAAAGCCCCGTGCCGGAGAGAGTCGCCTTTATCGTGTCAGTATAGCCGCCGTTGACTGTCGTAACCGTGAGGTAAGTTTCGCCGTCCCTCAAGGGGACAAGCTGGTTGTTGCTGTTCCAATATGCGACATTTTCGTTGCTTGACGTGAGAATTATATCGCTTTTTGACGCTGTCGCATTAGACGGAAGGAGCTTGACGACAATGTCGAGCCTGCCTTCGCTTTCTTTCCATTTAAAAGCGCTGAGGCTTGTCACGTCGAAAGGCACGCCGTCGTTGCCTGTAAAGGAAAACCATTTAACGCCCGTGATATTGTCATTTATTTTTACGTTTACAGTGTCATAAACTGACGGGTAAGCGACAGAATAAATTTTGAGCTGGACTGTGTCGCTGCCGCTTGTAAGCTTTTTCGGGGTCATATAGTAGCATTTGGCGCTCGTGTCGTATTCAATATCAAAATATGCTGCGTCATATGTGAAAGCAACGGCGTCATACGGCGCGTCGGCGGGTGTCGTCGAATAGGTAATCCTGTATTTGATTGTGGAATTAGCGGAATAATATGCCGTGATGGTATCTGCCGCAAGCTTCTCCGTAAAGCTGACTGCCGTCACCTTTGTCCCTGTGGACGGACCGTTTACAGTAATGGCGCAAGTCGCTGTTTTGAGGTTGTCGGAGGAGATGGCTGTTATTGTCGCCTCCCCGCCGGAAACTCCCGTGACCTTGCCGCTTTTATCAACGACGGCAATTGACTTGTCACTGGAGAACCACCTGACGAATGTGTTTGTCGGGGCTGTGGCGCCGAAAACAGGCGTGAGACGGACAAACTCACCGACATTGAGAGTGCTTTGACCATGGCTTACGGCGAAGGTCTGGACAGGCGTGACCAGCTCCGCACCGTAAAGGTTGGAGAACGCGAACACATGATCGTTTGCGTATTTGTTAGCGGCGGTGTTTGAGTAGCCGAATATGTTGAAACCGCTTATCCGCTGATAGGTGCCTTCAGAGTATGTGAAGCCAAAGGCGCGCTCACCTATTATCACGACACCCTTGGGAACTGAAATGCTCTTTAAAGAAGCGCAATTAAAAAACGCGTCGCCGCAAATTTCGTTTATATCGGGAACGGCGTCATCACCTGATACTCCCTCAAACGGGAGAAAATTGACGCTCGAAAGCTGAGCGCAGTTTTTAAACGCGTTTGTCTCGATTTTTTGAACGACTGCCGCGATGTTGACTGTTTTTAAGTTTGAAAGCCCGTCCAATCCATCAAAAGCGCCGCCGGCAATCGACGTGACGGGCTTTCCTCTGAAGATAGAGGGGATTGTGACTTCCTCGTCGGAGGAGTAGCAAAAAATCAGAGTTGCCTCGGTGTCCGTCTCTGAAAAGCTCCAGCTGGTGCCCTCCGCGGCGGCTCTGTCATACTCCGCGACAAATTCCCTGACATGAAATAATTCGCCGGACGCCTCAAGGGCGGTTACGGCGGGAACCGCCATAGGAATTATCATCATGACAGCCATTAAAGAGGACAAAACAACTTTAAACATCTTGTTCATGTTTATCTCCTTTCTGTTTAACAAGGTTTGATATCCAATAGGGGGAAATTTATTATATAACAAAGACGGCGTTATTGCAACAAGATTCTTGCAAAAAATCTTAAGAATTTATTAAAATTTGTAAAATCAGATTGTTCATTTAAGAAAATCGTGATAAAGCATGCTCGTTTGCTTTACAAAAATCGGAAAAAGGCGTATACTTTTAAGGCAACACCGCACAATGATTGTTGTGCGATTGCGCCGTCAGATTTTTTCGTCAGATTGTCTAAGAAGCGCAGGCAATACTTTTTGTATTGCCGAGCATTTTTGGGCGATATGACGGAAAAGATGCAAGCAAGCGTGCAACAAAGGCTTCAGCCGCTCATTGCGCGGTGTTGCCTTAAGCGTTCTATACGACAAAAAACAAAAATACGGAAAGGCAGTTTCAGTGTAAAGGGAACTGACGGTGTAAAAATGAAAACAGAGCTTCACGATTTTGATGTTTTTCCCAAAGTCATTCCGGCCGATTCGGAAAGTGAAATAACAATCAAGCCGCTTGGCGCGCACGCCGCTTTCACGCCCGGTCACGAATACCATGTCGTCGTGTGCCCGCTTGAATTCGGCACCCCAAACGACTATCCGGAAAGCAGCTTGTTTGAGGAATATTACATCGTGCCGTGCGCCGACGGGTGCTTGAGGCTTCGCCATAAGTTCATATCGGAGCAGCAGCATTTTATAAAAATCGACTTGCCGGAGGGTTCGCGGGAAAAGCAGCTAAAGCTCTCCGTCTACTCCGTTTTTTCCGACCTTATCGGCAGATATCCTTTTGCCGGCGACCTGCATATACATACAAACCGCTCCGACGGCAGGCAATCGCCCGCAGTCGTCGCCGCAAATTACAGGAAGCACGGCTATGACTTTCTTACCGTAACTGACCACCGCAGATATTACCCGTCCATTGAGGCAATCGACGCTTACAGCGGCGTCAAAACAGAGCTTTGCATTGTGACGGGCGAGGAAGTCCACCTGCCTAAGGGCGACGCGAAACACGTTAACGATGTTCATATTGTAAACTTCGGCGGCGGCTACAGCGTCAACGCGATTGTCGACGGCTCGGACCATGTCAAGGATGTCGGCGCGGGCAAAGAGCTGCGCTCATTTTACGGCTCCGAATGCCCCGACATAATTTCCAAAGACGAGTTCAGGGCGCAGGTTGATTCGCTCGCGGAAACTCTCGAAATACCGGACGGCGTTTCAAGATTTGCTTATGCCTGCTGTGTTTGGATTTTTAATCATATAAAAAGCGGCGGCGGGCTCGGCATATTCTGCCACCCCTATTGGATTTCAAACGTATACCAGGTACCGGAAGCTTTTATAGACTTCATGATGGAGCAAAAGCCGTTTGACGCGTTCGAGGTTCTCGGAGGTGAAAACTATTTCGAGCAAAACGGATTTCAGACAATCAAATACTACGAACAAAAAGCAAAGGGAAACAATTTTCCCATAGTCGGCAGCACCGACAGCCACGGCTCCGTAAACAACAGAAACGCCTGCATAGCGTCCACAATCGTGTTCGCTCCGGAAAACAAACGCGAGCCGCTCATTTCCTCGATAAAGGATTTTTACTCCGTGGCTGTCGACACGATAAGCGACGAGTTCCGCATTGTCGGAGATTTAAGGCTTGTCAAATATGCCGCGTTTCTTTTTCAGGAGTTTTTCCCGCTTCACGACGAGCTGTGTTTTGAGGAGGGCAGGCTCATGAAGGAATATGCCTGCGGCGACAAAAGCGCGTCGGCGGCGCTCGAATTTATAAACGGCAGGATGAAAAAGCAGAGAGAAAAATATTTCAGGTTTTGACAAATGTCTGAAGTCGGCTCTCCCTCTCCGCTTTACGGCTTTGATTGGCGGAATGCCGTAAAAAAAACGAAGCTGAAGAAAAACCTCCAGCCACGCAAAAACTTTAAATTTATACGCGCCGATATCTTTCCCGGCTCCGCCAAAACTGCTCCGATTAAACGCGCCTATTTGGACGACGCGATTTTTTCGGCACAGCTTTTACATACACGCTTGCCCATAAAGTCAGAAATATCGCTTGCCGAATCGCAAAAGATGCATGACGGCTCATATTTTTTAAGTATGATTTTGTCGCCATCAACAAAGATTTCGACAGCATCCTCATTGTCCTCAAGGTCAAACATGCGCCTTAGCTCTTTTGGGAGAACAATTCTTCCGACATGGTCTATTCTTCGCACAATGCCCAAAGATTTCATTCGTATTCACCTTCTCTCTTATTTGACAATAATATACCATAATATTACAAAACTGTCAAGAGGTTTCGCCTAAAAACTTATATTTTTTTATATATGTTGTTGTTTTAATGTTTGCTGACACAAAATGTTGAAAAACAACGGATTTGGCAAAGGCAATAATATCTTTGCTCGTTTTGCCATGAACAAGAAAAGGCGTTGTCGGATTGCATTACTTTTTTCAAACGCTTTTGTATGTTTTGTACAAACGTACAAAAGTGCTTGCAGAAGGAAGGTTTTAGAAATATCTTCTTGAATAATTCATTAAAACAGGATAGAATAGTAAATGTTATATAAATTTTATTTTGGAGGTAAACATTATGTCAGTAAAAGTCGCAATTAACGGTTTTGGGCGCATAGGGCGCCTCGCGTTTCGTCAGATGTTCTCTGCCGAGGGCTATGAGATTGTCGCAATCAACGACTTGACAGACCCAAAGATGCTCGCGCATCTTCTGAAATATGACTCGTCGCAGGGCAGATATGACGGACACACTGTCGAAGCGGGCGAAGATTTCATCAAGGTTGACGGCATTGAGATCAAGATCTACAGCAACCCCAACCCCGCGGAGCTGCCTTGGGGCAGTCTCGGAGTTGACGTCGTCCTTGAATGCACAGGCTTTTTCACAACAAAGGCAAAGGCGCAGTCTCACATCGACGCCGGAGCAAAAAAGGTTGTTATTTCCGCTCCTGCCGACAAGGAGACAAAAACAGTCGTCTTTGCAGTCAATGAGGACATCCTCACAGCGGACGACCAAATCATTTCAGCGGCTTCCTGCACGACAAACTGCCTTGCGCCGATGGCGGACGCTCTTAACAAATACGCGCCCATCGTGAGCGGCATTATGTCGACAATCCACGCTTACACAGGCGATCAGATGGTTCTTGACGGTCCCCACAGGAAGGGCGACCTCAGGAGAGCGCGCGCCGCCGCCGTCAACATTGTTCCGAACTCCACCGGCGCGGCAAAGGCAATCGGACTTGTCATCCCCGAGCTGAACGGCAAGCTTATCGGCTCCGCGCAGAGGGTGCCCGTGCCGTCCGGCTCCGCGACAATTCTGACATCTGTCATAAAGGGCGGCGACATCTCTGTTGAGGGCATCAATGCCGCCATGAAAGCCGCCTCGTCCGAATCTTTCGGCTACACCGAGGATGAGATAGTCTCGTCAGACGTTATCGGAATTTGTTACGGCTCGCTGTTTGACGCCACACAGACAATGGTATCTTCGCTCGGCGACGGGCTTTATCAAGTCCAGACCGTCGCGTGGTATGACAATGAAAACTCATACACAAGCCAGATGGTCAGAACAATCAAATATTTCGCGGAGCTTAAAAAATAGACAATCACACAAATCAAAAACGCCTCGGCAGAAATGTCTGCCGAGGCGTTTTTTAAGTTTTGATGTTTGCGTGCCTAAATATTTTTGTCGCCGTCCGTCTTTTCGTCATTGTGTGTGTCGTCTTTCGCGTGACTTTCAACGGCGGCGTTATTGTCCCACTCGTCCGCCGAAGCTTCGGGTGATGTGCTTTCGGCATGAAGCGATATCACAGAGTCGCCGTCAAAATAAAAGTCGACGCCCTCAATCGGCTTTGGATTTTTCGTGTATTTTACCAGCTTGACCGCCAGCAGAACGGCGCATGCGACGACTATGAGGACAGACAGGAGCTGAGACACGCGCACGGGGCCAAGATAAAGGCTGTCGGTGCGCAGACCCTCCACAAAGGCTCGCTCGGCGCCATACCAAACCCCATAGCAAAGGATGATTTGACCGCTGAACTTTCTGTACTTGCGGCAAATTATATAAAGGATCAGCACACCTAAGAGGCACCAAAGCGACTCGTAAAGGAATGTCGGGTGGACGTATGCTTTGTTTGAAACTGTGCCCGGCTCGATTGATATGCCCTGCTTTATAAAGCTTGCCTGGTTTTTGATTATATAGCTTTGAACCTTTGCGCTCCACATTCCCCACGGGAGGTCTGTGTTTGTTCCGAAAGCCTCCTGGTTTGTGAAGTTGCCCCAGCGGCCGATTCCCTGCCCGATAAGAAAGCTCATACCGGCGCAGTCAAGCAGGTTGAAAAAATTCAGCTTTCTTACGCGGCATGTAATATAAGCCGCCAAAAGTCCGCCTATTAATCCGCCGTAAATGGCAAGGCCGCCGTTCCACATTTTTAATATTTCAACAGGGTTTTTGCCGTAATACTCCCACTCAAAAACGCAATAATAAAGCCGCGCGCCGATTATGCCGCCGATTGTCCCGTAAATCAGCACGTCAATCATCTTGTCAAGGTCCATCTTCCAGGTATAAGCTATCCTTCCGCCGAAAAGAGCGGCCAAAATAAACCCAAACGCTATGATGGCGCCGTACCACCTTATGGTAAAATCATGTCCGAACAGCGTGAACTCGGCAAGCGTTTGGCTGACTTTGAAAACGTGGTCTATACCCTTGAAATATACGTCGGTGTATTCCATTGTTTATTCTCCCTCCAGCGGCAAAATGACTGACAAGGACGAGCGCTCGGCACAAAGGATATCCTTGAGCTTTTCATTTACGTCGTCAAGCGTCAGGCTTGAGCAAATATCGGCTTCGTCAAAAAGGCTGTCGCCGTTGAGGTGGGAGTCGACAAGATTTTGGGCAATCTCCTCAACGTCGTTGAACATCATGACAAGCCTGCCGTAAAGCCGCCTGCGCGCCCGCTCAAACTCCTTTTGTCCGATGCCGCTTTTTTTATATTTTTTTGTTTCGTCACGAATCACGCGGGCCGCGTTTTCGGGGTCGCGCGAGTCGCCGCCGAAAAGCGAGCAGGCAAAACCGAAGCCGCTGAAATATTCGCTTGAAAATCCGGAGCTTACAAGCCCCTCGTCAAGCAAACGTCTGTAAAGCGGCGAGGACTTTCCGGCTATCACATCGTGTATAATCTCAACACAGACGACTTCCTTTAAGCTCCTTTCCGGAGTTTTTATATCTTCTTTGAAGCCTATCATAAACTTCGGAATCTTAACTGGCAGTCTCTTTTCGGCATATCCGCTGACGGGCGCCGCGGGCTCGCGCACAAATTCCCTCCTTGCGGGAGAGCCGGCCGCCGCCTTGATTGCTTTGTCCGCGACTTCAAGAACATCCTCGTATGCGGCATTGCCGGCGACGGCAAGAACCATGTTGCCGAGGCTGTAAAAATTATTGTAGCAGCTGTAAAGAGTTTCGGCGGTGATTTCGGCTATGGACTCCTCCGTTCCGGCGATATCCACTTTTACGGGGTGCTTGTGGTACAGGGCGCCGAGCAAGTTAAACAAAACCTCCCAGCCTGCCGCATCCTTATACATCCTGATTTCCTGACCGATGATACCCTGCTCCTTTTTCACCGTCTCCTCCGTGAAGTACGGCGACTGCACAAAGTCAAGGAGTATTTCAAGGTTTTGCTTGAAGTTGTCGGTGCAGGTAAAAATATATGCCGTGCGGTCAAAGCTTGTAAAAGCGTTTGCTTCGGCGCCTGTTTTCGCGAAACGCTCAAATGCGTCAAGATCTTCGCTTTCAAAAAGCTTATGCTCAAGAAAGTGCGCCGTGCCGTGAGGTATCTCGCGCATCGTCCCGTTTTCTTCTATCATTGTATCTATCGAGCCGTATTTCGCCGCGAAAATCGCGTGTGTGCAGACATAATCCGGCTTGCACAAGACAAGAATCGTAAGACCCGACGGATGGCGTATCTGCCGGTAGCTTTCTCCGAGCTTTTCATTTGATAAGTTTTTAATTTCCATCGCTGTTTCCCTCCGTCCCTATCAGCATAAAAACAGTATCAAGCGTGACTTCCTTTGCCGCGCCGCAAACCTCGTCAAAAGTGACGGCGTTAAATTCCGCGGCGCGCTCGTCGGGAGTTTTAATCACTTCGTCAAGGAGCTGCGCGGAGTACCATGAGCAAAGGGCGTCGGGCGAATCGCCGTAAGCCCGCAGCGTTTCGTTGATTGACAGCATTGAAGCCTCCAGCGTTTCTTTTGTGAAATCACCGGCTCTCAAAGCGTCAAGCTGCTCTAAAATGGCCGTTTTCATCTTTTCCTCGTTTTCTGTTTCTATGCCGCTTTGCACAATCATAATGCCTTTTTCCCTGTTTAAGCGTGAGCCGCAATAATAGCAAAGACTCATCTTTTCACGAACATTTAAAAAAAGCCTTGAGTATGTGCCGCCGCCGAAAATATCCGACATAACAGTCATGGCGGTGCGGTAGTCGTCTTTTGACTCCATCCCCGCGCGAAAACCCATGACAAGCTTGCCCTGCTTGACGGGCTGCTCCTCGCTGAAATATCTTTCGCCCCGCGCGCTTTTTATAAATGATGTCGAGATTGCCGAAGGGCTGCGTTCGATTTCGGAAAACTTGTCGGAAAGCATTTTTTCTATTTTGTCCGTGTCGCTGTCCCCGGCGACGACAACCCTGATTACCGCGCTTTTAAGAACGCCGCGCCACGCGTCAAAAACTCTTTTCGGCGTCAGGCTTTCGATCTCCGAAAGCTCGCCGTAGCGGTTTTTGCCGAAAGCCTCGCCCTCGCACATAAGCTCCTGACACCTTGAAACGGCATAAACGCGCTTGTCGTCAAGCTCGCTCACCATCCTTTCGGCAAGCAGGCGCTTTTCGATTTCCACATCCGACGGGTCAAAAATCCCGTTCTCAAGCTTCGGGTCAAAAATCAAATCAAAAAGAAGCTCGACAGCTCTTTCGGCGACACTTTCGCCGTCGAGCGTAAACCTGTCGCCGATTACACTTATGCCCATCTTGACAAGATGAGCTTCGCCTAATTTTTCAACGCCCGCTTGCAGCGAAGCGCCGTAAAGCTCGTCAAGATAGCCGTTGAGGGAAGAAAAGTCCGGATATTTTCTGCAAGAACGGCGCAAAACAAAAGGAAGAGCCGCTCTCGCGGAAACATCTCCTTCCAAAGGCATCGCCATTGTCACCAAAACCTTGCTTGTCTTGAACCTGTCGGTAACAACAAAACAAGCGTCAACGCCATCGGCGATTTTGATTTGTTTGATTTCACTCATTTTAAAACGGCGCCCGCAAAGCCGCGCCGAAACCCCGCCTTTCCTTAAAAATATTATACTTTTTTATTATACATTGCATACGCTTTAAATTCAAGGAAAATGTTGGTTAACCCGCCGTTAATTTGCCGTTAGCTTGCTCAAATTATTTTTATTTTTTCCCTTTTATCACTGAATAAACGTAAATGCCATGTCAATACTATACACGAGAAGCAGATAAGGAGTTGAAATAAATGCTTGACAAAATATCTCTGATCTTAGTCGTCATAGGCGCGCTCAACTGGGGCAGTATCGGACTGTTTCAGTTTGATATCGTCGCATGGATTTTCGGCGGGCAGGGCGCAGTGGTCAGCCGTATAATCTATACGCTTGTCGCGCTTGCCGGAATCTGGTGCCTTTCCCTGCTGTTCAGAGAAAACGCCGTGCTCGCAAACACGGGCGGCGACGATTCTATTCAGTAAATCCATAATCAAAACGGCAAAGGGGCTGTCCCGAAAGGACAGCCCCAAAATGTTTTTAAATCACCTTTTCACCGCAAGACTGCTTTGTTTATCCTTGTCCGGCGTGACAAAAAGGGTGCCGTATGTGTGGAAAATGACCTTGCCCGGACGCGCGCCGCCGGGCTTTTTTAAGTTTTTCGCGAAAGTGTAGTTGACAGGCACGCGCGAAGATTCACGCGCTTTGCTGTGATATGCCGCAATCATTGCCGCCTGCTCTATTGTCCCCGGCGGAACCTCCCTGCCCTGCGACTCGACAATAACATGGGAGCCGGGTATATTTTCCGTGTGGAGCCAAATATCCCCGCCCTTTGCCGTTTTGAGCGACAACGTATCGTTTTGAATGTTGTTCCTGCCGACAAAAATCCTGAACCCGTCGGATGAAACATATTCCATTGGCAAAAGCGACTTTTGCCTTTTTGAATCGTTTTTTCGCCTGCGCTTTAAGCATCCCGCACCCTCAAGCTCCGCCCTTATGGCGTCAAGATCGGCGTGCGTGTCGGCACGCGCCAAAAGATCCGACACCGTCTCAAGATATTGCAGCTCCTGCTCGCCGTCCTTTATTAAATCCGCAAGAATACGCTGTGCCGTTTTAAGCTTTTTGTATTCCTTATAATATTTCTGTGCGTTTGCCGCGGGTGTGAGAGCCGGGTCGACGGATATCCGCAGGGCGCTCATGCCGTCATAGTAGTTTAAGACCTCATAAAAAGGCGCGCCTTTTTCAAGAGTGCCGAGATTGGCGTTAATAAGCTCCGCGTTTATGCGCAGCGTCTCTTTGCCCTCGCAGTCTTTAAGCTCTTTTTGCTGAACATTCAGCTTTCTTGAAATGCGGGAGGATGCGTTTGAAAGCACCTTGAACATATCGCCCGCCCGCTGCTTTGTCCTGTCAAGCCTGTCGCGCTCATAATAAAAGCTGTCAAGAAGCCGTGAAAAGCTCTCCATCCTTTGCGAAATCACAGAGAAGCCGTATTGATTTATACGCATGAAAGAGAAATCTATCGGCTTTTTGCTTTTGTCTGCCAGCAGAAACGGCTGCCCGCCGCCGCTTGTCAGCATTTCGCGAAGCATTTCAAGTTCTGTTTTAAGACCGGCTGACTGTTCCGCCGTCAAGTCGCCTGTTCTTACCTCCCCGCCGCAGACATTTGCGGATATTTCACGGCAAATCAGCGGCGACGCACCTTGAAGCGAGGAAAGCAAAGATAAAAAAAGACTTTTTTCAGGAGTTGAAAGCACGCGCCGCATCAGCTCGTCCGCCGAAACGGCGCATATGCTCATCTTGTCCTGCGCAGGTGGCGGGACATACGGCAGCGCGGGGAAAACCTGCCTGTATGACGATTTTGTCATGTCGATTCGTTTTATGGAGTCGATAATTTGCCCGTCCTCATTGATGAGGATAATATTGCTGTGCCTTGCCATGATTTCAACACAAAGGCGCAGCTTTACCTTGTCGCCTATCTCGCTTGACGCGTCGAAATTTATGAAAACAACCCTGTCAAGCTCCGACTGGACAATTGACGAGACGACAGCCGTGTTTAAGTGTTTTCGCATAAGCATACAAAACATTGACGGCTGCGGCGGATTTTCGGGAATGTTTTCAGTGATGTGTATGCGCGGACAATTTGCCGACGCGGATATCATGAGCCTGTGCGCCCCGGATTTTGAGCGCAACTGTAAAAGCAGCTCGTCTTTTGAAGGGTGATAGACCTTCTCAACACGGCTGCCCGACAGTGCGCGGTTAAGCTCGTCAGTTAAAAATCGGAGAAAAAACCCGTCTAATGGCATAGCTTTGTCAGTTCCTTTTAGTTGTTGCGAAACAGAGCCAGCCGCTCCGCTCATATCGATTCAGGACGTCAAGCCCGGACACGTCAAACGCCGCCAGAACGTCGCTTTCACGCTTGTCGATTATGCCCGACGCTATAAACACGCCGCCGGGGCTGATAAACTTCTTAACATCATTTGAAAGCCGAATGACGGTGTCAGCGACAATGTTTGCCGCGACGACGTCGAATTTGCCCGAAACCTTATCGACAAGGTCGCCCTCAAGGACTTTATATCGAGGCTCGTCAAAATCGTTTGCCCTGCCGTTTTCACGGGCTGTTTTTACGGCGAAAGCGTCAATATCGACAGCGACGGCTGTTTGCGCGCCAAGCAGCAGCGCCGCTATTGAAAGTATGCCGCTTCCGCAGCCGACATCAAGGAAGCTTTCAAAGGCGCCGCTCCCCGCTCGGCTTTCTATTGCCTCAAGGCACAGGCGCGTCGTCTCGTGCGTGCCGGTGCCGAAAGAAAGCCCCGGGTCAATGCTGAGGACAATTCTCTCGACGGCATCGTAATCGTCTGTCCAAACGGGGCGTATATAAAGCTTTTCCCCCACAGGGAACGGCAAAAAATATTTTTTCCAGTTGTTTTCCCAATCTTCGTTACGGCAGACCTTTGTCTTTGCGGCATAAGAAATCCCCGCCGCGCCAAAACGCTCCGCCAAAAAGCTTGTCGTCTTTGACGGGTCCTCACCGGGCGAAAGATAAATGTGTATAGTCGCCTTTGTCCTGTCTTTCGCGAGAAGCTCTCCGTCAATCAGCTCCTCGTGCGCCGACTCTTTGATGTCTTGCTCAAGGCGGCTGTAATCCTCTATAAAGATGCCTCCGGACGACGCCATCTGCGCAATGTCCGCCGCGCCGTCGGCGTCCTCGGAGCCGACTTCGATTTGAATTTCCGCCCAATCCATTTATTTCACCGCTTCAATCAGTTTTTCCGCCATATCTGTCCGCTCCCACAAAAGCTCAATGTCAGTGCGCCCAAAATGCCCGCGCGCGGCAAGATCTCTGTATATCGGTCTGCGCAGATCAAAGCGGGAGATAATTGCCGCCGGACGCAAATCGAAAAGCTCCGCCGCGGCACGCTCTATCTTTTCGCGCGGCGCTTTTTCAGTGCCGAAGGTCTCGACGAAAAAAGACACCGGACGCGCGACGCCGATGGCGTATGCCGCCTGAACCTCGCACTTTGACGCAAGACCGGACGCGACAATATTTTTTGCAATGTAACGGGCGGCATAGGAAGCCGAACGGTCCACCTTTGTGGGATCCTTGCCTGAAAACGCGCCGCCGCCGTGGCGGGCATATCCTCCGTATGTGTCGACTATAATCTTGCGCCCGGTGACGCCGCTGTCGCCGTGCGGACCGCCGACGACAAAGCGCCCCGTCGGATTGATGAGTATTTTTGTGTTTTTATCAACAAGCTCCGCCGGAATAACAGTGTCTATTATTTCTCTTTTGACTGCGCTCCTAAGCTCCTCAATGCTTACTTTGTCGCTGTGCTGTGCGGAAACAACGACAGCCTCTATCCTCACGGGCGCGCCGTGGCTGTCGTATTCAACAGTTACCTGCGACTTGCCGTCGGGGCGCAAAAATGTGAGCGCTCCGCTTTCGCGCGCTTCCGTCAGCTTGTTTGTAAGCCTGCGCGCGTATATTGCCGCCATCGGCATAAGCTCCGGCGTTTCATCACAGGCAAAGCCAAACATCATTCCCTGGTCGCCCGCGCCGTAAAGACTGTTTTCGTCCGTGTTGGCGCCGCCGCGCAGCTCAAGAGACTTGCTGACACCCATGCTGATGTCGGGCGACTGCTCGTCAATCGCCGTAATTACGGCGCACGTGTTGCCGTCGAAACCCATCTCATCGCTTGTGTATCCAATGTCACGCACGACGCCCCGCACAACTTTTGAAATGTCGATATAGCAGGATGTCGTGATTTCGCCCATGACAAGCACCATGCCCGTGGTGCAGCAAGTTTCGCAGGCGACCCTGCCGTATTTGTCTTGTTTTAAGATTTCGTCAAGCACCGCGTCCGATATCTGATCGCATATCTTATCGGGATGACCTCCCGTCACGGATTCGGATGTGAACATATGATGAGCCATTATTTTTCCTCTTTTCGTTAAAAAATATAAAGCGCTTAAAAACGCTAAGCCGCGTTTAAAGCGGCGAAAAGCACAAATAATAAAAAGTGACTGCCGATAGCGGCGCCCATAACAACGAAACGGCACGGTGATGTATGAACAAGATAATCCTTTTCGGAAATCGGGAAGACACGGGGTTTACGCTTCCGCTGTGCCGTTCACTCGCAAAGAATGGCGGCGCCTTGTATTTGGGGAGCGGCTGCATATCGGAATACAGCTCGGTTTCGCCGGAATTTACAGTGTTTGAAACAGACAGGCTTGATGTGTGCAATGCCGACAAAACTGTCATCATCTTTAAAGGCGGCACGCCGGAGCCTTCGTTTGCCCCGTGCGACAAGGTTTCAGTAATCGCCGAGTCCGGCAACGCCCCCGCCGAACGGTTTACATCTAAACACTCTCTTTTGCTGACGACTTACGGCATGAATCCCGACAGCTGCGTCTCCGCCTCAAGCATCGGCGAAAAACAAGCCGTTGTGAGTGTCCGCCGAGGTGTGGAGCTGATTTCCGGAAAAGCACTTGAGCCGTGCGAACTCACCGTGAAATATTCCTTGCGCCCCGACAGCTTCGTGCTGCTCCCTCTGTGCGCGGTAATGATACTTTGCGAAAAATTTAAAGACAGCGAGATAAGCCTGTGAATGTTTTTTTGGTCTAACGCGCCTTTCTGTATCCCTTTTTTTCGAGCAGGGCGTTGATCCTGTCGGAGGGGTCAAGCAGCCCGCTTATTGACGTGTCGTGATTCAAAGTGTCGATGATAAGCGATATATATTTTGACATGTCAACCTCCGTATACCATTCGCGCTCCAAAAGCTCCGGCATACGGTAAATCAGGTTGGTTGTGAAAACTCTGTCAATAAGGCGCGTGTCGTAAGCGTTGTCGAACGTGTCAAGACCGTTGCAGAAAAGTCCGAATGCCGAGCATACAAAAATCCTTTTTGCGGAAAGCTCCTTTAGCTTTCGCGCCACCTCAATCATTGAGTCGCCGGATGAAATCATATCGTCGACGATTATGACGTCCTTGCCCTCGACATTGTCGCCGAGAAACTCGTGTGCTATAATCGGGTTGCGCCCGTTGACGATTACGGAAAAGTCGCGGCGCTTATAAAACATACCAAGCTCGATTCCGAGGACAGTGGCGTAATAAATGCAGCGCGACATTCCGCCCTCGTCCGGTGAGACGACCATCAAATGCTCTTTGTCTATGTTAAGGCTGCTCACGTTGTTGACAAGCGCTTTTATCATTTGATAAACAGGCTGCACATTTTCAAAGCCGGACAAGGGAACGGCGTTTTGAACCCTTGAGTCGTGAGCGTCGAAGGTGATGATGTTGTCAACGCCCATGCGGTTGCAAAGCTCTTGAAGAAAGTCCGCGCAGTCAAGCGACTCGCGGCTGCCTCGCCTGTGCTGCCTGCCCTCATAAAGCATCGGCATTATTACTGTTATGCGCCTTGCCTTGCCCGCTATGGCGCTTATGGCTCTTTTGAGGTTGGCATAATGCGCGTCGGGGCACATCGGCACCCATTGACCGTACATTTTAAACTTTTCTCCGTGATTAAACATATCGCACACGATATACATATCGCAGCCCCTGACAGACTGGTGGATTACAGCCTTGCCCTCTCCCGTGCCGAAACGCGGAAAATCGATATCAACAAGATAGCTGTCTTTTACATATCCGAAAAAAGCGATGTTGTCCTTGTATTCGCTTTTAAGCTCGTTTCTCCAGGAGACAAGATAGCTGTTGATTTTTCGGGCAAGCGCCTCGCAGCCGGGCAGGGCAATTATCCCAAGCGACCCAAACGGAATATTGCTGAGATCTTCAATTTCTGACATTTTACAACCTCCGCTTATATAATTCACATACATATATATTGTACTGTTATCCTGTGTTATTTGCAAGCTTATTTAGCAAAATCCATGAAAACATTTAGTAAATTCAATGAAAAATATCAAATAAAAAAGAAACGGAGTTTTGCGCTGTAAATATAAATTAATGCCGAGCTTTGCGCCGCGCCTGATTTTAAAGCGTTTTCGCAGGTCTTTAACGCGGGAGTGAAAACGCCAAAGTCAAAAAGAAACTCAACGCTCGCGAACTTTGAAAATCAAAGGGCGCGTAGTTTTTATTTCCCCAAAAAAGCGCGCACACGCAACGTCTTGTCCGCCGTCGTTTATTAATGCAAATTGTCTCACATGCCGCATAAAAAATTTTGTTGAAAAAAACTAAACATTATGATATAATTTTCAAGATACTGTGAGCTGTTATCATTTAATCTTTTGTTTACTTACGGGATTTGATAAACAGAAAAATCAAGGAGGAACTACTTTGAAGGTTTATAACGCGAAAAACATCAGGAACATTGCGGTCACGGGACACGGCGGCAGGGGCAAGACGACGCTCGCCGAGGCGATGCTTTACCTTGCCAAGGCCACCGAAAGGCTGGGCAGGGTGGCGGACAGCAACACGACGCTTGATTTCGACGCCGAGGAAAAAAGGCGCAAGGCGTCTGTTTCCGCCGCGGTAGCGCCGCTTGAGTGGAAGGACATCAAGGTAAACATCATCGACACTCCGGGGCTTTTTGACTTTGCCGGGGGCTTAATCGAGGGCGTCCGAGCGGCCGAGTGCGCGCTTATTGTCGCCGCTGCCGGGACTGAATACGACGTCGGAGCCGAAAAGGCTTTTCGCGCCGCAAAGCAAAGAGGCATTGCGAAAATGTTTGCCATAACCCGCTGCGACGCGGAACACACAGACTTTTACAAGACCTTTGAAGCCCTTAAGGCGGTTCACGATACGGAGCTTTGCCCCGTCGTGATACCATACATGGAGGGCGATGTCGTCAAGGCATATGTTAACCTTGCCACAAACAAGGCTTATATATACTCAAACGGCAAGGCGGCGGAAATCGCCGTCCCGGAAGACGCAAGGATTGCCGAAATGAAAGATATGTTTAACGAGGCGATAGCCAATGCCGACGAGGAGCTTATGGAGAAGTTCTTTGAGGGAGAGGAGTTCACGCCCGAGGAAATCAAAAGAGGCATTTCCTCCGGAGTCGCCGCCGACATCATCTATCCCGTCTTTGCCTGCTCCGGCTACATGACCGACGCCGTCGATCTTCTTCTTGACGGAATCGCCGAATACGCGCCCGACGCTGCCGGATATGCCGGAGAGGGCGATATAAAATGCGACGAAAACGAGCCGCTTGCCGCCATATGCTTTAAGACAATTGCCGATCCGTTCGTCGGAAAGATGTCATTTTTCAAGGTTGTGTCAGGCAGGATTTCTGCCGACGAGCCCGCCTATTGCGCGCGCACAGGCGAAAGCGAGCGCATGGGCAAGATCATCATCCCGAGGGGCGGAAAGCAGGAGGACGCCACGGCCATTCCCGCCGGAGATATCGGAGTTGTGACAAAGCTTTCGGGAGTCGTCACGGGCGATACGATATGCAGCCCCAAGAGGGTTGTCAATCTTTCCGGCATCAACTTCCCGGCGCCGTGCCTTTCCATGGCTGTCAAAGTCCGCAAAAAGGGAGAGGAAGAAAAAGTCGCGTCAGGTCTGATAAGGCTGATGGAGGAGGATCCGACAATTAAATATGAAGCAAATCCGGAGACGCGCGAGCAGGTGGTTTCAGGCCTCGGCGAGCAGCACCTTGACGTCGTCACCTCAAAGCTCAAGTCAAAATTCGGCGTTGAGGTCGATCTCACTGTTCCAAAGGTCGCATATCGTGAAACCATCAGAAAAACTGTCGAAAAACAGGGCCGCCACAAGAAGCAGTCAGGCGGTCACGGTCAATTCGGCGACGTTTACATCCGTTTCGAGCCTTACTCGGGCGAGGAGGACTTTGTATTCACGTCAAACGAGGTCGTCGGCGGCGCCGTGCCGAAAAACTACTTCCCCGCCGTCGAAAAGGGTCTGCGCGAAAGCATCGCAAAGGGGCTTATTGCCGGCTATCCGATGGTGGGCATAAAGGCCGCTCTTTACTTTGGCTCATATCACCCCGTAGACTCGTCAGAAATAGCTTTCAAAACAGCCGCTCAGATTTCGTTCAAGGCCGCCGTTCCCGAAGCGGCGCCGACAATACTTGAGCCTATCGGCACTTTAAAGGCATATATGCCGGACGATAATCTTGGCGATATAATGGGCGACATCACAAAACGCCGCGGCAGGGTGCTGGGAATGGGACCGTCCGGAGAGCAGAGGATGCAGGAGCTTGTCGCCGAGGTTCCGATGGCTGAAATGGGCGACTTTTCGACTGTTTTGCGTTCGGTCACTGCCGGCAGAGGTTATTTCAGCATCGAGTTTGCCCGCTATGAGGACGCGCCGGCAAATATCCAGCAAAAGGTCATCGAGGATGCAAAAAAGGCCGCGGAAGAAGAATAATCCGCCGCGCAAACAGCCTTTTGCTTGCGGTCAAAACGGCAAAATTCAACCGCCCCGTTCTTTTTCGGAACGGGGCGGTTTTCACGTGTTGTGCGGGGCTTGCTTTAAAATGTTTGCCTAAAAGCCGGCGCAGAATAAGGCTGTTGCGAAAGTAATCCGATTATCAGTCCGCAAATGCGGTGTTTTTCACTTTCCACTTTTCAAGTGAAATGCCTACCCAAAACGAATAGATTCCAAAAGTAATTATGATAAGCAGCAACCACAAAATCCAATTTCCGAACAAACTGACCGCCGAACCGTTAAATTTTAAACGCCTTCCCTCTATTACTGTATGGTTAATTTTCCAACCATAAACCATACAAATAGCCCAAGGGAAACAAATCCCCAAAGTAACAGTGGTTATAAGTGACCCGAGAAAGAGCCACCCTAAATAAGAGAGCAGTCCGCCGTCAAAAAAGGAAGCGGGATTGCCGTTATCCGCATACATTTTGCCTGACGTGTTTGGTTTTGCCCCACACTGAGGACACATGATTGCGTTGTCCGCGATTTCCTTGCCGCATTTTTCACAATACATAAACAACACCCCTTTATTATATTTGTGTCTTAACGTGCTCTGCCTGAGACTTCAATAAGTTTTGAAAAGATTATTCTGTAGACAACAATGTGGGTTTTGCTTTAAAATGTTTGCCGAAATGTCTGCGCCTCGGAGCGCCTTTGCTTTAGGCGGTTGGCTCCACACTCAAATGAATACGATATCAAAACACCGAACGGGATAAATTCCCCTCCAATCAAGAGGGGCTTATCACTGTCAAGCGTCTTAGTACCAAATCCACCCGAACAGCAGAATTTTAATCAGCCACTGCCACCACACATAAGTGACTGTGACGTTGCAGGTTGCCTTATACCCGCCGTCCTCGCTCGTTGCGGTGATTGTCGCCGTACCCCTGCCCTTCGCCGTAACTTTGCCGTTCGCGTCGACAGTTGCAACACTTGTATCGCTTGACGTCCATGTGACATTTTTGATTGTCGCGTCGGCGGGGCTGAATGTCACCGTAAGGCTTTGGCTGTTTCTGTAAATGAGGCTCAGCTCTTTGTAGTCAAGTGAGATTGAATCAACGGGTATTATTAATATTTCAAACGTAACAGATGTTGTTCTTGAAAAATTGCCTTTTCCCGTTATAAAAACAGTCGCCGTGCCGATATTAATGTTGTTTGTGTATTCCACTGTGTAATCAATGCCGAGGGTCATTATTCTGCCGTTGAAGGTCACGCTGACAGTTGGCGTGAACGCCCTCCCCGTGTATATAACGTTCGGTATGGGAGAGATGACAAAATCGGCGGCATCCGCTTGCTTTATTTTGTAATTGACCTGCTTTGTGCCGGTGTAGTTGCCGATGCCCGTTATTGTCACAGTCGCCGTGCCCGCGTTGATGTTGTTTGTGTATATGACGGTATAGTCAACGCCGAGAGTAAGCGGCGTTCCGTTAAACGTCAGTGACACCGCAGGGGCAGTCGCCGTGCCGCTGTATACATAGTCGGGAATTGGCGCGGCGGCAAAAAGGGAAGCGTCGGCATGACTGATGACAAAGGCGACTTGCTTTGTGCCGGTGTAGTTGCCCTTGCCGGTTATTGTCACAGTCGCGGTGCCCGCGTTAATGTTGTTTGTGTATGTCGTTGTAAAATCTTTGCCGAGCTCAAGCGACATACCGTTGAACGCTAAGTAAACTCCGGGTGTCTGTGCGCTGCCGTCGTATGTGAGATCGGGGATTGGAGCGGCAAAAACACTTTCAGCCTCTGCCGGTTTGATTGTGAATGTGATCTGCTTGACGCCCGCAAAATTGCCGATACCCGATATTATCATCGTCGCGGTGCCCGCGTTAATGTTGTTTGTGTATTCCGCCTTGTAGTCAACGTTCTGTGTCAGCAGCATATCGCCGAACTTTACGGCGGTTGTCGGCATTATGGCAAGACCTGTATAATTCATGTCCTGTATTGCTGTCACGTCAAAGCCCGCAGCGTCCGCAGGCTTGATTTTAAAGGTTACCTGTCTTGCTCCTGTATAGTTCCCGATCCCGACGATATGCACCGTCGCCGTGCCGACGTCGATGTTATCCGCAATCGTCACAGTGTAATCTATGCCGGCTCGAAGCGATATTCCGCCGAAGCTGACGCCGAAAGCCGGAGCTATCGCCGCGCCCGTATATATAACGTCGTTTATCGTGTCAATCTCGAAGTCGTTGACAGACGCCTGCGCGATGTTAAAGAATCGTTGCGCCATGCCGCTGAAGTTGCCTATGCCGATGATGATTACTGCCGCTGCACCGGCGTTGTAATTGTTGTAGACCTCCGCCTTAAAGTCAATGTTTGGCTCAAGAACCGCGCCGCCGTAAGTGATAACAATATCGCTGAAGTCCGGCGTGACTTTGCTGTTTGAAAACACTGTGTCGGGAATTGACGGGATTTCAGCGGCTTCTATGGAAGCGCAAAGTATGCGGAAAACAACTGTGAATGTGCCGCTGTGGCCGCCTATGCCCGTTACCGTCGCGACAGCGTATCCGGCATCAATATTAAAAGTGTACGCCACTTTGTAATTGACATTGACCTTTAGAACGGCAAAGCCGTCCCTGACAATGACCGGCGGCATTAAAGCTCCGCCTGTGTAAACCTGGTCCGGGATTGTGTCCACTGTGAAATTGGCGGTGTTTTCTGTTATGTTGAAGTTAATCGTGCGTGTTCCGTCAAAGCCGCCGTCGCCTATTATTGTTACAGTCGCTGTTCCGGGCTCGATGTTGTTTGAATATTCGGCTGTGAAATCTACACCCATGACAAGCTGCCTGCCCTTGTATGTCAGAACGGGCGTTGGCTTGAGCGCTCCGCCTGTTTTTGTCATGTCCGGAATGTCGTCGGCTTGCGCCGCCAATATGCTTTCTGTTAATATGATAAATCCCTTATCGACTACGCCTCTGTGATTGCCGATGCCGCCGACAGATGCCGCCGCCATGCCCGGAAGCGTGTTCGCGCGGTAATCCGTCACATAATCGACTGTGTCTGTGAGGCTTTCGACATTGTTTTTTGAATATGCGCTAACAGGCGGGCTGATGCCGAAACCTGTGTATTTTTGGTCGGCGATTTCACCCACTGTAAATGTCGGCTCAAACGTGCTGACGATTTGGAAATATGCAGACTTTGTGCCTTTGTAGTTGCCCTTGCCGTCTATTGTAATTGTCGCCGTGCCTATCGCGACGTTGTCAGAATATGAAACCTCATAATCCGTGCCGCGCACAAGCGCATAGCCGTTGTCATGAATCGAAAGCTCGGGCATGATTTCGCTGCCCGTGTACCCTTGATAAGGAATGCCGTCGGAGATTGCGCGGGATATGTCTCGCGGCAGGATCCGAAAAACGACCGTGCTTGTGCCCGAAAACCTGCCGATGCCGGTAACAACAGCAGACGCGGAGCCGACATCTGTGTTGCTTACGTAAGTCACTGTGTAATCAGTGACGGGCGACAGTGTTATGTTGTTGTATTTAATCGTGAGAAACGGCTTTATCTGAAGACCTGTGTATGTCTGATCAGGTATCGCGGCTATTGTGAATCTGTTTGCCTCAATCTTTCTGACAGTGACGGTAAATGAGCAGACCTTGACACTGTAGGATACGGAAATTGTCCGCGTGCCTGCCGTGTTAAGCTCCATAGGCGAGCAGGTAAAGCCCGATGTGATTATCTGCGTGTCGCCGTTGTTGTATGTTGCCTTCAGCGAAAGCCCTGTCGTGTCAAGAGTGTCGCCGATGTCATATATAGTCTTGTCCGGCAATGTTTCGACGGCTAAGCTTGTCAATTCGATGGCGGTAACCTCAACGTCAAATGTGCAAATCATGCTGTTGTATGTGACTGTGATTTCCTGTGTGCCTGCTGTGTTCAGCAGCATGGGCGAACAGTCAAAGCCGCTCGTGATTATCTGCTCCGAGCCGTTGCTGAATGTCGCCTTTATTGTCAGACCCGTTGTATCAAGAGTTTCGTCCGCATAGTATGTTGTTTTTTCCGGCTGTGTCTCGACTTCGATTTCCGTAAGCTCCGCCTCTGAAACAGTGACGTCAAAAGTGCAGGTTTTGCCGCCGTATTTGACTGTAATTTCCTGTGTGCCTGCCGTGTTAAGCTCCATGGGCGAGCAAGTGAAGCCGCCTGTCACAGTCACGTCTGTGTCGTTATTAAATATAGCCTTTATAGTCAGCCCCGTCGTGTCAAGGGTGTCGCCGACATAATAAACTGTCTTAAGCGGCTCTGACAGCAGCTCTATTGATGTCAGTGTGACGTCCGTTACTGTAACCAGGAATGTGCAGTCTTTGCCGCCGTAAGAAACGGTGATTGTCTTTGCGCCGGCGGATGTGAGGGATGTCGGGGAACAATCAAAGCCCGATGTGATTGTCTGCTCCGTGCCGTTGCTGAACACCGCTTTTATTGTCAGCCCCGTCGTGTCAAGAGTGTCGCCCACAAAGTAGCTTGTCTTGTCGGGAAGCGTTTTTATCTCTATCCTTGAAAGCTCGACAGGTGTCACCGTGACTTCGCATTCGTCGGTGAATCCGCCGTCTGTCGTGGTGACTGTTATAGTCGCCGTGCCGGGGGAGATTGCCGTCACAAGGCCGTTTTCGTCCACAGTGGCGGCGGCGCTGCTTGATGACCAAGCAATCGACTTGTCTGTGGCGTCGGCGGGCGAGACCTCGGCTGTTAACTGCGCCGTCCCGCCGGTCGCAATCGACAGGCTGTTCTCATTAAGTGAAACACCTGTGACGGGAACGGTGTCCGCGTCCATGCAGCCGAATTGATCCACCGCGTTTGCCGTCAGACCGCCGAGCCGACTCGGCAAAGCCGCAAGCGCGCCCGCGGGCGCACCGCCGAATAACATTGCAAACGCCAAAAAAATTGCCAAAAACGATTTCAATGACCTTTTCATACTTTTGACAGCCCCTTTTTTTCACTTCTATTACAAGACGATTTAAGAAATAAAATCGTCCGGTTTTTTAAAAAAGGTTTTGAACACATCTTTTAAAAAACCATGAATTAACAAGAAATTGCGGAAATCGGACAACTTCCGCCAAATCTTGGCATGCAGTATTAATATATTAACACATAATTCCTTAAGAATCAATTATTTTTTGCTTAATATTTCCAAACTTAATTCCCAAGCAAGCGCAACAATAGCCCGCGGTGTTGTGTTGAGAAAACTTTCTTTAAACACAAGTTTGTTTGCAGACAGGACTTGACGGCGCATTTTCAGCTCACGCCGCTTATTGCGGTTGTTTTCACGCCGCGTTCCTACGGCGCTGTGCCGTACCTGCCGCTATTATCTCAAGATGTCAAAAATGCTTCTTTTTATTTCGAGGAGCTTTGATATCGCTTTGTATATTGCCGCGGCAACGCCGCTCATGCGCGCGCTTGAGTCGTCGCGCTCAAAACATGAGACGTTTCCGCTGTCCACAAGCGTCTCGCCGCCGTCGCGCACTGCATATGTCTCAATCTTGATTTCTTCATCTGAAAAGCTTATTACGCTGTAAACAGGCTCCGCCGCAGGATGCCCCGCTTGCGAATATGAAGGCAGAGCTTCGGGTGACGCCTTTGGATTGCTTCCGGAGCAGCAGCCGCCCTCAAGATAGACAGTGCCGCCGCTTTGCGCAATGTTGAAGTTATGCATGGGATAAGAACGGCTGTATTTGTGGGAGTGACCGCTCAGCACAAGGCTGATGTTATATTTGTCGAACAGCGGCGCAAGCTTTTGACGGAGCGCCGGAGCTTTATCGCCGTTTTCGCAGCTGTAAACGCTGTGATGCATCATGACGACTCTCCAACGCGCCGACGGGTGGGACTTTACCGCCTTTTCAATGAGAGCCTCGTGGTCGATTGCGAGAGGGTTGTTTGAGTCTATTACAACAAACAGCACGCCGCCGTTCAAAAAGTAATAGCCCTTGTCGCTCAAAAGGTTTAAAAGAGCGCCGTTGTGACGGTTTGGATTGTTAAAGTGCCATGTGAGATATGGGAAGTAAAATTCGTGGTTGCCGACAGTCGTGGCTATCGGAAGGCTGCGCAGGGAATCGGGTGCAAGGAACGCCCTGTATTGCTTTTCGGAGGCGCCGATTTCCACCTGATCGCCTGCCGAAAGTATAAGGCTTATGTCGGGGCGGATTGACAACGCCGACATCAGCGCCGTGTCCCAGCCTGCCGTGTCGTGAATCAACACCTCGTCAAGCCTGTAATCCCCCGACCTCCCTATCTGTGAGTCGGTCACGAAAAGAGCGGTCAGCATGTCTGAAGAACCTGTCGTAAACGAGTGCGTTTCCCGGCTGTTTACTTTGTAAAAATATTTTGTGTTTTCGTCAAGCTCCTTAAGAGCAACCCTGTTTGAAAACTGTGCGGTCAAAGTCGGCACTCGTGAAATTTCGGCGTTTAATCCGTCTGACAGATCCTCTGATTTGCCGTAAATAAACTTTTGCTTTTCAGAAAGCGGCGAAAGCCAGCAAAAGCGCATTTCGCCGCCGTCCGCTCCCGGGGCTATCGATACGACTGACTCGTCCGAAACGGCGTCATCCCATCTGTCGGTCCAATCTGAAACAGACGATGCGCAGACAGAAACACGCAGCGTGATGATTGCCGCCGCGCAAAGCGTGAGAGAAACAAGCCTTTTGAAGTTTTTCATAATAAAACCGCCCTCTTACAGAAAGATTAGGGCAACACCGCACAATGATTGTTGCGCGGTGTTGCCTTAGATATCATTCATGATGATGTCGTCATAGCTGTCGCCTTTTACGACGACACGCGCCTTGCCGCCGCTCACCATGACGACGGGGGGGCGACCGTTTCTGTTGTATGCCGATGCCATTGAAAAGTTGTAGGCGCCTGTCGAAAGCACCGCAAGCGTGTCGCCCGGGACGACATTTTGCAGCCTGACTCCCTCGCCTATAAGGTCTCCGCTTTCGCAGCACTTGCCGGCGACGGTCACTGTGCTGCCGCGCGGTTCGTTTGCCTTGTTGGCGCAAAGCATTTCATATTCGGAGCCGTAAAGTATGTATCGCGGGTTGTCGAACATGCCTCCGTCAACAGACACATATGTGCGGATATCGGGAATCTTTTTGACAGCGCCGACGGTGTACAGCGTCAACCCCTCGGCGCCGACTATAGACCTGCCCGGCTCGATAAGTATAAACGGTGTCTTGATGCCGAGTGATGCTGATTTTTTGACGACTGTGGCTGATATCCTGCCCATATACTCCGAAAAATCGGGCGGATTGTCGTTTTTGCTGTATTTTATCCCGAAGCCGCCGCCAAGATTCAGCTCACGAAGCTCAAATCCCGTCTCCTTTTTTATGTCCGCCAAAAACTGAACCATTGTTTCAGCGGCATGGGCGAAGGGCTCCGTTTCGAATATCTGAGAGCCTATGTGGCAATGGATTCCGACAAGCTCCAAGCTTTCGTTGCGCATTGCTTCCTTGACGGCTTCCATCGCTTCGCCTGTCTCAAGCGCAAATCCGAATTTTGAATCCACCTGACCGGTCTTGATAAATTCATGTGTGTGCGCCTCGACGCCGGGCTTAACGCGGAGCATGATTGCCGTCGGAACGCCGCTTTTCGCCGAAATATCTTCTAAGGTCTGAAGCTCCGTGTAGTTGTCGACGACTATCCTGCCGACGCCGCTGTCAACAGCCATCTGAAGCTCCGACTTGCTTTTGTTGTTGCCGTGAAAATATATCTTGTCGGCGGGGAAATCGACTGACAGCGCGGTGTAAAGCTCGCCGCCCGACACGACGTCAAGACCCATGCCCTCCTCGGCGCATATGCGGCACATCTGCTTGCAGCACATCGCCTTGCTTGCGTAAAGGACAAGCCCGTTGCCGAAATAGTTTTCGTTTATTGACCCGACAAACTTACGGCAATTTTTCCTGATGCTGTCCTCGTCCATGACATAAAGCGGAGTGCCGAATTCGGCGGCAAGCTCCGTCGTATCGACACCTCCGATTGTCAAGTGACCACGCTCGTTAATATTTATACAGTCAGAAACAAACATAACACACCATCTCTTTTACACTCTGTTTTTATTTTACCGCGTCTTCAATTTCAGAGCGGATTTCGTCCGCACCATCGCCGCTGATCGCCGAAAACGGAATAACAGCCGCGGCGCCGAGACCTCTTAATTCTTCTTTTGCCGACTCCGCGCGCCGACTGTAATCTGTTTTGTTGAGCTTGTCGCTCTTTGTCATCACGACAATAAATTTGAAGTTGTTATATCTAAGGTAACGAATCATATCAAGGTCGTCCTTTGTCGGCGGGCGGCGCATATCGACAAGCTGGACGACAAGGCGTATGTCCCTGTCGGAGGCGAAATAATGCTCCATGAGAACCGCCCAGCGTTTCTTTTCGTCCTTCCCGACTTTGGCATAGCCGTAGCCCGGCAAATCAACGAGACGCACGCCGTCGCCTTTGTAGAAATTTACGGTGACAGTCTTGCCGGGAACGGAGCTGACGCGCGCAAGGCTTTTTCTGTTTAAAAGCTTGTTGAGCAGCGAAGACTTTCCGACATTTGAACGCCCCGCAAACGCTATTTCCGGCATGTCCGAATTTTTCAGCTGTGCCGAAAAACCGAAAGACGCCTCAAACTCAAAATTATCAAATCTCATAATATCAGCAGCTTATCTGCGGCATTGCGGCGCTCATCGGGCACACCTCCGGCAAAAGCTCGCCAAAAGCGCCGCCGGGCATGCTTTCAAGGGCACATTCCAACACCTCGTCTATCCTTTTGACAAAGACAAACTCAACACTGCCGCTCACTGCCTTGTCAACCTCCTTGAGATCGCTTTCATTTTCAAATGGTATAATAATCGTCCTGATACCCGCCCTGTATGCCGCCATTGTCTTTTCGCGAAGGCCGCCTATGGGAAGCACGCGCCCCGTCAAGGTTATTTCTCCCGTCATCGCGACAAAACACTTCACAGGCACTCTTAGAAGCGCCGAAACAAGTGATGTCGCTATCGTTATGCCCGCCGACGGGCCGTCCTTTGGAACAGCGCCTTCCGGAACGTGTATGTGAATGTCTTTTGTCTTATAAAAGGAGCTGTCGATGCCGAAATCCGCGGCCTTTGAGCGGACATAGCTCACCGCCGCTTTCGCCGACTCCTTCATCACGTCGCCGAGCGAACCCGTCAGCTCCGTTTTGCCGGTGCCGTCAAGGATTGCGGTTTCTACCTTGAGCATCTCGCCGCCCACAGACGTCCACGCAAGACCGTTTACAACGCCGATTTCGTTTTTGCGTGATATTGAGTCGTCCTTATATTTGACGGGACCTAAAAAGCTTTCAAGACTTCCGGCGCTCACGGTGACTTTGGTCTCGCCGTTTACTATTTTTATAGCGGCTTTTCTGCATATTGCCGAAATCTCGCGCTCAAGCTTCCTGACGCCTGACTCCCTTGTGTAGCCGTCTATCATCGCTCTTAATGCGTCGTCCTTGATTTTGAGCTGCCTCACGGCGATTCCGTGCTTTTTGAGCTGCTTGCGGACAAGGTGCTTTTTGGCGATATTAAACTTTTCCTCGTGTGTGTAGCTGCCCAGTTCTATAATTTCCATCCTGTCGAGCAAAGGCTCCGGAATAGCGTGCTTGTCGTTTGCGGTGGTGATGAAAAAAACGCGGCTCAGGTCGAACGGAAGCTCTATGTAATGGTCCCTGAACGAAAAGTTTTGCTCAGCGTCGAGCACCTCAAGCAAGGCGGACGACGGATCCCCCTTGTAGTCGTTTCCGAGCTTGTCAACCTCGTCAAGC
Organism: Clostridiales bacterium; assembly: GCA_012523185.1. Classification (GTDB taxonomy): domain Bacteria; phylum Bacillota; class Clostridia; order Oscillospirales; family Acutalibacteraceae; genus UBA1425. The sequence goes on along the minus strand of JAAYIY010000068.1, from coordinate 5,677 downwards.
AGCATCAGCGGGTTTGATGTGCCCGCGCTTTGCATTGCGGAGATGATGCGCCCCGGCATCGAGCCTATGTAAGTCTTTCTGTGTCCTCGTATCTCCGCCTCGTCGTGAATGCCTCCAAGCGAAATCCTGACATATTTTCGACCGATTGTACGGGCTATCGAGCGGGCGACGGATGTCTTGCCGACTCCCGGGGGACCGACAAGGCATATTATTTGACCCTTGATATCGGGCGACAGCTTCCGAACCGCTATATGCTCGACTATCCTGTCCTTTACCTTTTCCATGCCGAAATGGTCGCGGTCAAGCGACTTCCTCGCGGCTGCGGGGTCAAGCCTGTCCTTTGTGAGCTTGTTCCACGGCAGAGAAAGACAAGTTTCGATATATGTGCGGACAACGGCGCTTTCGGGCGACTGCGGCGATATCCTTGCCAGCCTGTCGCATTCGCGCAGCAGCTTTTCTTCGGATTCCTCGGAAAGCTTGAGCTTCAGAATCTTTTCTTTAAGCCGAAGAGTTTCCTCCTCCGGAGAAAGTCCGTCATTAAGCTCCGCCGTTATTGCCTTCAGCTGCTCGCGCAGATAATAGTCGCGCTGATTTTGCTCGACCTGCTCCTGAACCCTTTCGCTTATGTCTTCCTCAAGCTCAAGTATCTTGCATTCATTGGCAAGCATGACACAAAGCTTTTCAAGCCGCTTTAGGGGATTCAGCTCCTCAAGCAGCAGCTGCTTGTCCTCGTATCGCAGAAGTATGTTGCCGGCAATAAAGTCGGACAAAGCTCCCGCGTCGTGCCTTGATGCGACGCCGAGAATGACATCGGACGGTATGTTTGGAACGATTTGGGCGTATTCGTCAAAAATCTCCTTAGCCTCTCTGACAAGCGCCTCCTCTGTGAAGCTTTTTTTCGGCTTGGCGGCGGAATCCCGTAGCGCCTTAATCTCCGCCTCTAAAAAAGGCTTTTTGCGCAGCAGCTCGGCAATGCCTCCCCTGCTGACTCCCTCGATTACGACGCGTATGCCGTCCTCGCCCGGCAGGCGGAGAATTTGCTTCACCTTTGACACAACGCCCACGCTGTAAAGCTCGTCCGCCGACGGATCCTCCACCATAATGTCCTTTTGCGCTGTGAGAAATATATCAAGATTGCCGCCCATGGCGGACTTAAACGCCGCTATGGACTTGGCTCTGCCCACATCAAAATGCATGTGCGCGCCGGGGAAGATGACCAGCCCTCTAAGCGCCACCACAGGCATTTTTGATGTTTTTTTATCATGTTCGTTCATGTTGATCATGGCGCTTTGCGCCCTTAACCCCTTTGCTGAAATGAAGTATATATTGAAAGACGGCTTGAACCGCCGATTAAACAAAGCGCTTCAGACCGTCCGCAGCATTAAACCGCCGTTCCTTTTTGCCTGAGCTTTGGCCGCGGCGCTTGTGAAAACGTGTTTTCGGAGCCTTTTTTTAGAGGATTTCTCTCAACGACAGGCGCCGCGCCGTCATTTATGCACTGTGCTGTTATGGTGACGCTCTCGACTGTGCTGTCAGACGGTATTTGGTACATCACGGGGAGCAGAATCTCCTCCATTATCGAGCGCAGGCCGCGCGCGCCCGTTTTCTTTTCGAGCGTCTTTTCAGCCACCGCCTCAAGTGCGGATATTTCAAAGTCAAGCTCCACCTCGTCAATTTCAAAAAGGGCCTTGTACTGCTTTAGCAATGAGTTTTTCGGCTCTGTTAAGATTGTGACAAGGTCTTCGCGGTCAAGCTCGGAAAGCGTCGTGATGACGGGCAGCCTGCCTATCAGCTCCGGTATCATTCCGAACCTGACAAGGTCTTGGTGTATTATTTTCGGAAGCAGGGCATTTTCTGATATTTCCTTTTTGCCCCTGACTTCGGCGCCGAAGCCCATTGCCGAACCGCCGATGCGTTTTTCGATTATTTTTTCAACACCGTCAAAAGCGCCGCCGCATATAAAGAGGATGTTTGAGGTGTCCACCTGTATAAACTCCTGCTGCGGATGCTTTCTCCCGCCTTGCGGAGGGACGTTCGCGACTGTCCCCTCGATAATCTTCAAAAGAGCCTGCTGCACGCCTTCGCCGCTCACATCTCTTGTTATTGAGGCGTTTTCAGATTTCCTCGCGATTTTGTCGACTTCATCGACATATATGATGCCGCGTTCAGCCCGCTCAATGTCGTAATTGGCGGCCTGTATGAGACGGAGAAGAATGTTTTCCACATCTTCGCCGACATATCCCGCTTCGGTGAGCGTCGTGGCGTCGGCAATTGCAAACGGCACGTCGATTATCTTAGCAAGCGTCTGGGCAAGCATCGTTTTCCCGACACCGGTGGGGCCGAGAAGAAGTATATTGCTTTTTTGTATCTCGACTTCTGATTTGCGGCTCATGTTGATGCGTTTGTAGTGATTGTAAACGGCGACGCTTAATGTGATTTTTGCCTGTTCCTGCCCGACGATATATTCGTCAAGCCGGCTTTTTATTTCGGACGGCTTTGGAAAATCATCAATCTCCCTTGCAAAGCCTTCCTTGCCCCTGCCGCGGCGCGGGGAGTCGTCCTCCTCGATTATCGCCAGGCAAAGCTCCACACATTCGTTACATATATAAACGCCGGGTCCGGCTATCAGCTTGTCAACCTGACCCTGTGTCTTGTGGCAGAAAGAGCAGCAGATGTTTTTATCGCGTCTGTCATCATCTTTCGGCATATCTTATCTCCTTATTTCACCATTTGTCCCTTTTATCTTTTATCTCTTGTAAAGTATCCTGTCCACAATGCCGTATTCAAGCGCTTCGTCGGCAGTCAAATAGTTGTCGCGCTCCGTGTCGGCGGCAATAACCTCAATGGGCTTGCCTGTGTTTTCGGCAAGGATTTTGTTGAGCTTTTCTCTCGTCTTTAATATTTGGTCTGCGACGATTTTGATTTCTGTCGCCTGACCTCTTGCCCCGCCCAACGGCTGGTGGATTAGTATCTCGCTGTTTGGCAGCGCAAATCTTTTGCCCTTTGTGCCTGAGGAAAGCAGGAAAGCGCCCATAGACGCCGCCATGCCCATGCATATTGTCGAAACATCACATTTTATGAAACGCATGGTGTCATATATGGCAAATCCGGCTGTGACCGAGCCGCCGGGGCTGTTGATATACAGGCTGATATCCTTGTCGGGATCCTGACCCTCAAGATATATAAGCTGAGCCACGACAAGGCTTGCCGTAGCGTCGTTGACCTCGTCTGACAATACGATTATTCTGTCGTTTAACAGACGTGAAAAGATATCATAGGAGCGTTCTCCCCTGTCTGTCTGCTCTATAACATAAGGTACAAGCGCCATGATTAAAACCTCCGATTGTTTATTAATATATTAATTATTATTGAAAGAAAAGCCGTCTATTATTCAGCCGTCTCAAGGTCGTCTTCTTCGCCGCCGTTGTGTTCGTGTTCGCATATTACGGCGTTGTCCGCGACAATTTTTATTGCCTTTTCACACATTATGTCGTTTTTTAAATTGTCTTCGGCAAAAAAGCCCTTGACGCTTTCCAAGGCGACATTATATTTTTCGGCAAGCTTTGCATATTCCGCATCCAAATCCTCGGCCGTCACCTCGACTCCCTCCTGCTCGGCAATCTTTTCAAGCGCGAGCCTTGCTTTGACCTGCTGCACAGCCTGTGACATCATATCGGAATCATACTGCTCGTGTCCTATGCCGATATAAGAAAAGTATGTGTTAACATCAATGCCCTGTTGGCTTAGCCTGCGGGCGAAATTTTCTTTGTTTTCGGCGGCCTTTTGCTCGAACATACACTGGGGAATTTCTCCCTCGACATTCGCGGCAAGCTTTAAAAGAAGCTCGTTTTCAAAGTCGGAGTCTTGCCGGGCTTTCTTTTCCTTAAGCTTCTCCTCACGGATGCTTTTTTTAAGTTCGTCCAGCGTGTCGCAATCCTCGCTGACATCCTTTGCGAACTCGTCGTCCGACTCCGGAAGATTCTTTTCCTTAATCTCATTAAGCTTTACTTTAAAAACAGCAGACTTTCCCTTAAGCTCCTCTGTGTATTCTTCGGGGAAGGTGACATTGACTTCAAACTCCTCGCCTGTGCCGCGCCCTATCACTTGTTCCTCAAAGCCGGAAATAAAGCTGCCCGAGCCCAAAACAAGCTCATGGTCTTTGCCGGCGCCCCCTTCAAAGGCAACCTCGTCTATAAACCCCTCAAAATCAATAACGGCAATATCGCCCTCCTTTGAGGGTCTGCCCTCGACAGTTTGGATTGTCGCGTTGCGGTTTCGCAGGCGTTCAATCTCCGACTCAACCTCCTCGTCGGAGACCTCCGCCGAATGCTTGCACGCTTCAATCCCCTTGTATGATGTGACGGAAATTTCCGGCTTAACAGTGACTTTAGCCGTCATTTCCACGCCTGTGGACTTGCCGATTTCTTTTATCTCCACATCATAAGGGCTGTCGACAGGGTCAAGCTCCGCCGCCTTTATGGCATCGTCGACAAGCTCGGGGTAAAGCATCTCAATCGCCTCGTCATAAAACACGCCTTCGCCGTATGCGATCTCAACCATGTGCATTGGCGCCTTGCCCTTTCTCCAGCCGGGAACATTATATCTTGATTTATTTTTGTTAAAAACCTCGCGTACAGCGTCGTTAAAGTCCTCCGCGCTGATAGTTAATTCAAGCTCATAAGTGTTTGTTTCAATTTTGTTTGCCGACTTTAAGCTCATTTTTACCATATCCTTTCAGTTTGAGACAAAATTTGAATATTACAAAACATTATATCAGAATACGCACGACTTTTCTATATCTTTTTAAACTTTATCAATATTTTTCAACAAGTTTCGGACAAAACCCCAAAAAGTCGCCTGAAATCAGCGAAAACTTAATCCCCTCGACCTTGCCGTTTACGGCATAGCGGCAAGAGGGGCCGTGCAGATGACCGTAATAGCAGCGCTTTATGCCCTCGTCTTTCAGCACGTCTAAAATTTCGCGGCAATGGCTGCCGTCGCTGCTGACAGGCGGATAATGGAGAAAAGCAACAGGCTCGCCGCCAAGCTTTTTAGCCGCGCCAATCGACATCCTCAGCCTGCCCGCCTCTCTAAGTATAATTTTATTGCCGCCGTCCTCGTCACAATCAAAAAACCAGCCGCGCGTTCCGCACACCGCAACGCCGCCCAGCCTGTAAGCGTTATTATATAGTATGCCGAGTGACGAAAAGCCGTTTTGCAAAAAAAAGGTTTCCGCCTTTTTCTTTGTGGACCACCAGTAGTCGTGGTTGCCCTTGAGAAGCAGCTTTTTGCCCGGCAAGCCGTCAAGAAACGCAAAGTCCCGCAAGGTGTCCTCAAGCCTCATCGCCCATGTTATGTCCCCGGCGATGACGACTGTGTCGTCCCGGCCGACTGTCGCCCGCCAGTTTTCGGCCAGCCTTTTTTCGTAATCCTGCCAGCCGCAAAATATGTCCATGGGTTTATCTGAACCGAACGATAGATGCGTGTCGCCTATCGCGAAGAGTGACATTTTGTTTTTCTCGTCCTTTCATTATTTGGAGGATAAAGCTTTAAGGCAACACCGCACAATGATTGTTGTGCGATTGCGCCGTCAGATTTTTTCGTCAGATTGTCTAAAAAGCGCAGGCAATACTTTTTGTATTGCCGAGCATTTTTGGGCGATATGACGGAAAAGATG
>JAAYIY010000008.1 GCA_012523185.1 Clostridiales bacterium | reverse complement strand
TTGTTGTGCGATTGCGCCGTCAGATTTTTTCGTCAGATTGTCTAAAAAGCGCAGGCAATACTTTTTGTATTGCCGAGCATTTTTGGGCGATATGACGGAAAAGATGCAAGCAAGCGTGCAACAAAGGCTTCAGCCGCTCATTGCGCGGTGTTGCCCAAGGACAGGCACATCATCAGCATCCATAAATAAGCGCAAGTTTTAGGCAGCATAAGCATGCCGACTTTCGGGTTTTTGTTTGACCATAATACCACAGGCAAATAAAAAACAAAGCTAAGAGCAATTGCGGCCCACATCATATTCAAGCCCGGATATTTGCCCTTTTGCGTAAAAAACAGAGCGGCAACCACTGCGCCCAACAAAAAGAAAGGGATGTTGCGCGCGATTCCCCATGCTGTCGGCGCATGGCGTTCTTGCCATTTGTTTTGCGGCAGCAGGCAGAGAAAAATCCGCACAGCCGCCAGCGCATATACGGCAAAAGTCAGAAGTTTTAGCTCTCCCGTTGAAAAGATATTCAGCCCGATTTGCCAAAGCAGCAGATAAAATGTTGTCATGGTGACAGACGCGGCTTGCTTCCCCGTTCCAAGCGCTTTTCGCATTTGCTCTTCCCTGCCGGTGATAATAACAGCAATGCGCGGCACAAGGTGAAAAGAGTCGCCCACAACTAAAAACAAAGCCATAACGCCCGCTAATGTGCGTGTGCTGTTTTCTGAATTGACTGTTAAAAGAATAATCGACAAAATCAGCGCCGTGATGAGATAAAACACATTAAACACTGCTTCCGCTATTCCAAATACTCGTTTCATCAAACCTTGTCTCTTTTCTCTTAGATTAGGAAACACATCAAACATGAATCGCGGCAATGTGAGAAAAATAATATAAATCACAAATAACCGGTTCGTTACCTTTGATGATTTTTGCTGTCAGGACTTATTACTATAATAAATTAAAGTCGTATTAAATGCAATAACTAATCGCCATTTCTCGCCCGAATCTTTATAAAACCTTGAAGAAAGCGATTTTGGTTTTCTGTTTCTTCAGGAAATGACTTTTAAGGCTTCTTATTATGAATCATTAATATTGAAGCACCATGTTTTAAACATTATTGCCTTTGGAATCAAAACAACCATATAAAAACAACCGCTTTTCGTTATATTAAGCACAATCAGTCTTTCTACTGCTGCGTTTGCTGCGTTTACTTTGAGAATTAACAAGAGTTTGCTGAATTAACCATTTTCAAAGTTGGGCTTGACAAAATCACTTAAAGGTTTTATAATTTTTTTGCGCTCAACGGCAGCGCGGAAGAAAGGGGCCTGTAGCTCAGCTGGGAGAGCGTTCGGTTCGCATCCGAGAGGTCGTGGGTTCAAATCCCTTCAGGTCCACCACAAAACGGCTCGAAACTAAGGTTTCGGGTCGTTTTTTTAATTAGGGCTTCTTGAAAAATCAATAAGTGTGCAGTCAAAAAAACCCAAAACGAGATGGCAGATTTTTAGATTTTCGGAAGCCTGAGGCAATGCATCACCGCCGAAGGCGCTTGCCCTTTACAGATTGTCGACAAAATGCTACAATCAACATAGATTCACATGGATTTAGACAACTACCCATTTAATAATGCAGAAGAGGTAGATGCAATGAAAGCTTTAATATTAAACTCCGGTCTTGGTCGTCGTATGGGTGTATTAGCTTCGGAACATCCTAAATGCATGACGGAAATAAGTTCGCAGGATACTATTTTAAGCCGACAACTCAAAATGATTGCCGCTGCGGGAATTAAAGAAGTCGTAATGACCACGGGATATTATGATGATGTTTTGGTTAACTATTGCAAGTCTTTTGACCTACCTATTAGCTACACATTTGTCAAAAACCCCATCTATGACAAAACAAATTACATCTATTCAATCTACTGTGCAAGGGAATCTTTAAAGGACACAGATATAGTTTTGATGCATGGAGATCTTGTTTTTGAAAACAGTGTTTTTGATGCAGTTTTAGCTTCCCCCGTTTCCTGTATGACTGTTTCATCCACTCTTGAGCTTCCGGAAAAGGACTTTAAAGCCGTAATTAAAGAAGATCGTATAACTGCAGTCGGCGTTGAATTCTTTAACAACGCTATAGCTGCACAGCCTTTATACAAACTGAATACCGATGACTGGCGCCTTTGGCTGGATAACATCATTGCATACTGCGAATCAAATGATGAATCTAAAAGAAAGTGTTATGCTGAAAAAGCGTTTAACGACATTTCAGAAAAAATCAATCTTAGAACACTGGACTTTGAGGACAAGCTTTGTGCGGAAGTTGACACACCTGAAGATTTAGCCATGGTTTTCCCCAAACTTAAAGAAGTGGAAAATCGAACCGTCTATATGTGTTTTTCAACGGATATCTTGCATTCAGGCCATATGTCAATTATTAAAAAAGCTGCAAAACTCGGGAAACTCATTGTGGGTGTTTTATCCGATGAAGCAATTATTTCGTATAAACGATTCCCCTTAGTCCCTTATGAGGAACGAAAAGGCTTGTTTGAAAACCTTGCATTAGTGAATAAAGTTATAGAACAAAAAAGTCTGTCATATAAAACCAATCTTAAAACTTTAAAACCTACCTATGTCGTTCACGGGGATGATTGGGTTACAGGCTTTCAAAGACCTATAAGGAATGAAGTTGTAGAAACTTTAGCTACATATGGCGGCCAATTAATAGAATACCCATACTCCGCCGATGAAAAATACAAGAAATTAGATGCAAGAACAAAATATGAGTTGTCCTTGCCGGATGTCCGCCGCGGCAGATTAAAACAAGCCATAGAGATGAAAGGGCTTATTACTGCAATTGAAGCCCATAGCGGTCTTACAGGCTTGATAGCTGAGAATACTGTTGTGCATCAAGACGGGAAATCGCATCAATTTGATGCCATGTGGATATCCTCTCTTTGTGATTCAACTTCTAAGGGAAAACCGGATATAGAACTTGTGGATATGACTTCGCGACTCCGTACAATTGACGATATTATGGAGGTAACAACAAAACCCATAATATTCGATGGCGACACAGGAGGTCTTACAGAACATTTTGTCTATACTGTCAAAACGCTTGAACGCATGGGCGTTTCCATGATCATTATAGAGGACAAAACCGGTCTAAAAAAGAACAGCTTATTTGGTAATGAGGTCAGCCAGACACAGGATACTATAGAACAATTCGCGGAAAAGATTTCAGCGGGAAAGAAAGCCCAAAAAACGAAGAAATTTATGATTTGCGCTAGAATCGAAAGCCTCATCCTTGAAAAGGGCATGGAAGATGCATTAAATCGCGCTTTCGCCTATACTGCTGCGGGAGCAGATGCAGTAATGATACACAGCCGCAAGAAAGACCCGGTTGAGATTTTCGAGTTTATGGAAAAGTTCAGGCTCCAAGACACAACCACCCCCATTGTCCTTGTTCCAACTTCATTTAATTCAGTTACTGAGGAGGAATTTAAATCTAAAGGTGCAAATGTAATTATTTATGCAAACCAACTGACCCGCGCAGGGTTTCCAGCCATGCAAAATGCTGCTAAAACGATTCTTAAAAACCATAGGGCGCAGGAATGCGGCGATACACTTATGAGCATCAAAGATATTATCACACTTATACCGGAGGATTTATAGTTAATGAAAAACGAACAAATTATAATCGGAGCCGGCAGCGTTTCACAGATAAGCAAAGTTCTTGATAGTTATAATGTTAAGAAGTTCATGCTTGTTTGCGGTAACTCCTTTGACAAACAAAGCTTTAAAAGATACTTTGAGCAGATTTCGATTCCATTTGTTCGTTTTTCGGATTTTAGCCCAAACCCCCTTTATGAATATGTATGTAAAGGAGTAGATGCTTTTAAAAAGAACAATTGCGACTGTTTGGTTGCGGTGGGAGGCGGGAGCGCTATTGACGTTGCAAAATGCATAAAACTGTTTTGCAAAATGGACGACTCCAAGAATTATTTAACCCAACCATACGCGGATACAGGCATAATATTAATAACCGTTCCCACCACCGCAGGTACGGGAAGTGAATCGACAAGACATGCTGTTATTTATTTAGAAGGTGAAAAACAATCTATTTCCCACGACAGTTTAGTGCCGGAGGTTGCAATCCTTGACAGCTTAACCTTAAAAAAGTTGCCGCTATATCATAAAAAAAGCGCAATGCTTGACGCCCTTTGTCAAGCCATTGAATCATGGTGGTCTGTTAGCTCAAATAAAGAAAGCAAAGATTACTCTAAACAAGCAACCGGGATTATAATGCAAAATTGGGAAGCTTATATAGAAAAAGGTGACGCTTATGCATCGGAACAAATAATGCTTGCGGCAAATCTTGCCGGGCGTGCCATTAACATTACTGCTACTACGGCAGCCCACGCAATGAGCTACAAATTAAGTTCAATTTACGGCATCTCACACGGTCATGCCGTTGCTGTATGTTTGCCGAATGTATGGGAACATATGACTTTAAATCTAAAAGACTGTGTTGACCCAAGGGGCGAAGCTTATTTGCAAAGTATATTTGAAGATATAAGAAAAGTGATGGGATGTTTATCGGTTGAAGAAGGTATAAGTTTGTTTCGCGAAATCCTTTCCAAACTTAAAATCAAAGCCCCTGTTAGGCGTGACAAAAGGGACATTGATATATTAGCAAATTCGGTTCATCTTGAACGGTTAAACAACAACCCGGTTAAATTAAACAAAAAAGCCCTTTGTTCTTTGTATAGCGACATAATCGAATAAAGAGGGGACAAAATGAAGCTTGACTTTTTAAACCAATATGAATTCTTCGCCGGTGTACCGGATAGTCTCTTAAAGCCATTAAGCAATTATTTGATGGATAAATATGAAATAAGCAAAAACCACATTATCGCGGCAAACGAAGGAAACGCCGTTGCCCTCGCCATGGGATATCACCTGTCAACAGGAAAAGTGCCTGTAGTATATCTTCAAAACTCGGGCATTGGCAATATAATCAATCCTGTTGTGAGCCTTATGAACGATAAAATATACGGAATTCCATGTGTTTTTATAGTTGGTTGGAGGGGTGAACCCGGTGTTCATGACGAACCTCAACATGTATTCCAAGGGGAAATTACAGTTGAACTATTAGAAGATATAGGTATCAAAACATTTATCATATCAAAAGAAACAACAAAAGAAGATATAGACTTTGTCATGCAATCATTCAGTCCTTTATTAGATGCCGGCAAGCAAGTGGCTTTCATTGTGAAAAAAGGAGTCTTGGAATTTGAAAGCAATGCCGTGTATCAAAACCAAAATGTTATATCCCGAGAGCAGACCATAAGTAAAATTTCAGACTTTGCCGACGAAGATATTATTATTTCAACGACAGGAAAGGCTTCTCGCGAGCTGTTTGAGATTAGAGAAAAAAGTCGTCAAAAACATAACAGGGATTTTTTGACCATCGGAGGTATGGGACATAGTTCATCTATTGCGCTTTCGGTCGCTCTTCAACATCCGGGGAAAAAGGTGTGGTGTATTGACGGTGACGGTGCTGCATTAATGCATATGGGTGCTATGGCCTTAATCGGAAGCAATAAACCGGATAATCTTATACATGTTGTTATTAATAATTCAGCGCATGAATCGGTGGGTTGTATGCCCACGGTTGCATCAAAAATAGACTTCGCTGCTATTGCTAAAGGTTGCGGCTATACAAATGTTATGAGTGCCGACAACCTTGAAATGCTCGAGAGATATTTGCTTAAAATAAAAGCTGTAAACAAGCTCTCATTTTTAGAAATAAAGTGTTCTGTCAGCGCTCGCAGCAACCTTGGCAGACCGACTGTTGCACCTAAAGAAAACAAAGAAGAGTTAATGAAAACCTTGATTAGAAACAAATAAAACATCTTTAGCTTTTATGACAGGCATTAAATTTTACAAAGAGAGGGTTTTATTATGGATAAAATTATAGTGACGCCTTTTGTAAAAATAATAGAAAAGATTTTTCTGTTTGTACTAGAAATAGTGCAAAATCCGGGCGCTGCCATTATATTCCTTAGTATGGCGGTCAGCATAATCCTGTCACCTTTCTACTACATTGCCGAAAAAATAGAGCAAAAGGAGCGTGATATACAAGACAAAATGAGACCCAAAATAGAGGAATTTAAAAGTGTTTATAAAGGTCAGGAGCTTCATCTATATATAAAAAATGTATACAGGCTTAACGGATACAAGCCCATATATTCCCTGAGAGGGTTGGTTAGCCTATTAATACAGATACCTTTCTTTATAGGTGCTTACACCTATCTGTCTAACTACATCGGTTTTCAAGGTGTCGGATTTTTAAATCTAAGCAATTTAGCAGAAGCAGACGCTTTAATAAAATTAGGGAGGCTTTCGATTAATGTCCTTCCTTTTTTAATGACCTTTATAAATTTAGCTGCCGGTTATGTATATGCAAAAGACAAAGACGTTAAGGATAAAGCAACTATTGTTTTAATAGCCCTTGTTTTTCTTATAATTTTATATAACTCACCGTCAAGCCTGCTTATTTATTGGACTTTCAACAACTTGTTCAGTTTGGTAAAAAACATAATCATTGTTAAATTAGACACCAGAAAGAAAATAATGGGAGGCAAAACTCATGTTAAATAATAAAGATATTTTCTTTAACTTTTTTTTGCTGGGATATATTGACCCGGGAACAGGAAGTATGTTGATTTCAGCCCTCATAGCTTCCCTTTCTGTGATTTTTTACATTTTAAAAGATAAAATATACAGCCTTTTAAATCCCAGAGGAAGCAAGGGACGAAGATTAGACCCGAATAGGCATTATGAGCTGGTATATTACTCAGAGGGTAAACAATATTGGAATGTATTTAAACCCCTCCTTGAAGAAGGTGCCGCCCGCGCCATAAAAGCAGTATATTTAACCAGTGATAAAGAAGACCCCGGCTTGCAATCTCAAATAGAAGGAGTCGAGGCAATATATATAGGCACCGGAAGAGAGGCCTATTACAACTTAAATAGATTAAATGCAAATCTGGTGGTTATGACCACTCCCGGTCTTGATGTGTTAGAGATTAAAAGAAGCAAGAATGTAAAACACTACGCCCATATAACACATGCAACCAGCAGCTCCGCAACATACAAGGCATTCGGCACCGACTATTATGACAGTGTATTAGTTGGCGGCGAAGGCACCTTTGAGCTTATAAAGGAATTAGAGGAAGCAAGGGAGTTAAAGCCAAAGGAAATAGAGGTTATAGGTCATACATATTTAGATGCTTTAAGGGAAAACATTAAAGCCAAAGGTTATGAATACACATATTTCAATGAGAGGCGGAAAACTATACTTATTTCCCCCACATGGGGGGATCATGGTCTTCTTACTAAATACGGCAAAGAAATATTGGCTGTTTTAGAACAGTCCAATAAATACAATGTAATAATAAGACCTCATCCGCAATCCTTTATCTCTGATAAAGATATTATAAACTATTTAATGAAAACCTTTCCAAACACCGATCAAAGGGTGTGGGATACTGAACGGGAAAACCTTAAGTCCATGGCTCATGCAGATATAATGCTTTCCGATTTTTCCGGTATTATTTTTGACTATTATACGTTGTTTAAAAAACCTATTTTGACCATGAAGTCACAGTATGAAAAAAGAGGCCGGGAAGCAATGTATCTAAAGGAAAATCCTTGGGATCTGCAACTCATTGATAAAATAGGAGCAACTTTACAAGAAGATGACCTAAACAAATTAGTGGAAATCATTGATAATACAATAGAAACCTATTCAAAAATCGACCTGTCAAATAAGGAAGTTAATAAAACAATAGATAAATATCCTGATGAGTCCGCTGTTCGAGGCGTAAACTTCATAGAAAAGACATTAAAAGCCTTAAGTGCCAAATCAGAAGCAGCCAAAGAATCAGAACAAAAAACAGCTTACTTAAATGAAGATTACACATTCAATCCTGCCGGTGGCAAAAACAAGCCTTGGCTGCTTAAATTGCTTGCTGCCGTTTTTGATACCGGTTTTCTGTTACAGATAATTCTTGCCTTTATCTTGTTTATGTTATATAGATTCTTGGGAGCAATGCTGGTTCCACCGGGTATAAATCAAGACCTTTTACAAATACGAAGCAGAGAACTTCAGCTTTTGCTGTTCGGACTATGCTCTGCCTTTTTATTTATAGTGTTTGTATTTAAAAAAGGGCAAATAAAATACAAAAAGGGTTATGAAAAAGCAAGTTTCCCGGATTTGTTGTTTGCCTTGCTGCCGATAACTCCTATTGCACCATACATCTTTGCAAATCAGGATATACTCACCTTGAGTGATTCACTTGTATTATTTGGAATCTTTTCTTTAATATCTGTTGCTGCGGTGTTTATTTTACCTTTAATCCTAAGCCCTTTGATTGCAAAGTTATTCACCATGCCCATAACAAGTGTTTTCTTATACACGCTGTTTAATATGTCGAATGCCGGACAAATAGTTACCGGACATATAATTGTAACAAGAAGTTGGTTGTTAATGTGGTCATTGATGCTTGTAGCCGTAGCTTTATTCTTATCCTTTATTAAACAGAAAAAAATACTTTTCACTGTATTTATTATCTTCTTTATAAGCAATTCTGTGTTGTCATTTAATAGTGTGTTAAAAGAAATAAATCCAGAGATAGCGAGTGTATCAAGCAATAAAGTTTTTGAACACACTTCGGATATGCAGAAAAAAAGCTCTCCGGATGTATTTATCATGATATATGATTCTTACACAAACCAAGAAACCATGGAAGCTTATGGATATGATAATAGCAAACAAATGAATTTTCTTTTGGATAACGGTTTTGCTATTTATGACGGCTCTTATTCAATCGGAGCACATTCTATACAATCAATGTCACAGGTTCTTCACATGGAACCGCTTCAAACCAATATTGAATTTAGAAAACATATAGCCGGAGAGGCAAACGGTTTAAAGTTTTTTAACAGCGAAGGGTATAATACATATCTTCTGCATGAAAACGATTATTGCTTTAGAGGCTTTATGCCTAAATACGATACGGTGTTTCCCACTATTGATACATCAATAGCCGGATATAAAATTATTAGCGGGGCAATTTTAGAAGGTGGGTTTAGATTCGATGCGGCTTTTTCTAATGTTGCAAGAGAAGATTTTTTAAAAGCCAAAGAAAGTTTTTTATCGCAAGATTTACCTGAACCAAAGTTTATATACAATCATACACTTCTTCCCAGCCACTGCAATATGTCAGGAGTTCTTTCACCCTATGAGACCAAAAGATATTTTGACAGATTAGAAAAAGCGAATGCTGAAATGAGAAAAGATATAAATGATGTTAAATCACAAAAAAGAGATGCAATAATAATTATAGCAGGTGACCACGGTCCTTACTTAACAAAAAACGGAACAAGACTTGACAGGCAATATGATATTTCAGAAGTGGACATGTTAGACATTCAAGCCAGGTTCGGCGCTTTTTTAGCTATACATTGGCCGGAGCCATCATACGCAAAAAAGCACAATATAAAGACTATACAGGATGTTTTGCCGGCGACAATTTCCTATATGTACGGAGAAGATGACCTGTTTGATAAATTGAAAATGTCTAATACAGTCAACGACTCCTCCGTAATATCCGGAGCCGGGATAGATAATGGGATAATCGTCGGAGGTAAAGATGATGGTAAGCCTTTGTTTGAAAATGTCGGGGTTAGACTTAAAGAAGATAATCCGGAATAAGAATCAATACATAACCGGAAAATTATAATCAAAACATCCCTAACTGTGGACTGTTATCATGAACGTTGAGTCGAAAAGCATCCAAAAACCTGATATTGTGAAATTAGAAAAAGGGTGTTTTAAGATAGACCCTCTTGAAAACCGGCCATTTCAACTTTTCCTGCGTTTATTATGTTACAATAGCACTGTTTTGACCGGTGGTTTCAAGGGATTTAGGGTTTTTCAAGAGAATCTAACTATAATACAATTCGGGCGGGGTAGGCGGCTCACGGAGAGCTGCCGTCCCGCCTTTAAACAATCGAGCGGCACGGAAAGGTTTGCGGTGAAAAGGTGAAAAAAAAACGGTCATCGCTCGTTTGCCGTCCGCCTGTCAAGGTGAGTATGTTACATTCAAACTTTTTTATATGCTCTATAATATAAAAGCACAGTGATGCTGCGATAAAACAGCGGTGTTTAAAAAAGATGTTAAAGGAGTGTGCGCAAAATGTTAAGACATTTCATAGGCGCGGCGGCGGGCGGTCTTGCGGGATATTTTGTTCTTTACAGATTAATAGGCTGCTCTGACGGCACCTGCCCGATGACTGCAAACCCATATATATCAACCTTGCTCGGCATAGCAATCGGACTGCTTGTTGTGGGGGGCAAGGCATCGCCTGCAAATACGAGCGGCGACGGCGGCAAAATCCGCGCATCAGAAACGGTGTACAGAAAAATCACGGCGCATGAGGCTAAAACAAGAATGGACAGCGGCGACGAGGTCGTCGTACTTGATGTGCGGACAAAGGACGAATACAACGCGGAGCATATTCCCAACGCGATATTAATTCCAAGCAAGACAATTCGCGGTGAGAAGCCCGAATCCTTGCCGGATTTTGACACTGAAATTTTAATTTATTGCCGTTCCGGCAGACGCAGCGCCAAGGCGGCGCGGAAGTTAATTAAGATTGGATACACAAATGTGTTTGATTTCGGCGGCATAAACAGTTGGCCGTATGACACAGTAAAAAAACAGTAGCCGAACGGCGGAGGAACAGGCGAGCAGCCGCTTTGCTTTGTTCCCCCGCTTTCCCTGTTTTGGTGCTGTAAATGCGCGGCATATAATCGGCAAAAAGCAAGCCTTTTGCCCTCCCCCACTCCGTTTCGGTGCTGTAAATGCGCAAAATAAAACCGTCTGCAAGCGGCGGCTTTGTTCTCCAACTTATCCCGCTTTGTGATAATCGGCTCGTTCGCGCGCATATCCGCCGTTCGATTTCCTTGAAAGAAGGTGCGATTTAAGGCGCCGCGCTGCTTGACAAAGCGGGCACAAATGATATAATAACTTCATATTTGCTTTAAAAGGAGAGTACTTTGCAGATGAAAAAGATTTTGAAGATAACAGCGCTTATTCTTGCCGCCGCCCTCGCCGCCGCCTCGCTAAACGCCTGCGCAGGAAACGGTGAGTCCGCGACAAAGACCTCGGACGGCGCCGCCGAAACAAAACAAAAGCTTATCATGGCCACCAACGCATATTTCCCGCCATATGAGTTTTATGACGACAGCGGAAACATAATCGGCATCGACGCCGAAATCGCGGAGCTTATAGCCGACAAGCTTGACATGGAGCTTGTGATTGAGGACATGGAGTTTGACTCGATTCTTTCCGCCATCACTTCCGGAAAAGCCGACATGGGCATGGCGGGCATGACAGTCACGGAAGAGCGCTTGAAAAGCGTCGATTTTTCCGTCTCTTACGCCACGGGAAAGCAGGTTATCATTGTTAAGTCCGACTCTCAAATAACCTCCTTCGACGGCCTTACGGACAAGACAATCGGCGTTCAGCTGATGACGACCGGGGACACATATATCCTTGAGGACATCGAAAGCGGCAATCTCGGAAACGCCAAGCTTTCGCAATACGCTTCGGGCTTTGAGGCAATCGGCGATCTTGTAAACGGCAGAATTGACGCCGTTGTAATCGACAACGAGCCTGCAAAGGTTTTTGTTTCAAAGAATGAGGGGATCAAAATCCTGCCGACAGAATATGTCGTCGAGGATTATGCCATCGCGTTTGCCAAGGGCAGCAGTCTCACGAGCAAGGTCAACGCCGCTCTTGAAGAGCTGATTGCCGACGGCTCCGTTAAAAATGTTGTTGACAAATACATCACCGCCTAACAGTTTCGACACGCGGGTCACAGGGCTGTACGCTTACAGCCCTTTTCTGTTTTCAAAGGAGGTAAACGCATTTGGATTTTTGGCTTAACCTGAAAGACGAACTAATCCGAAACTTTATCACGGGGGCGCGCTGGAAATATCTTGCCGACGGTCTGCTTGTCACGCTTCGGGTTTCTTTTTTTGCGGTGCTTATAGGCATTGCCGTCGGCGTTGTTCTTGCGATTATCCGCTCGACTCACGATCTTTGCAAGCTTTCGCGCTTCAATCCGTTTTTAAAGTTTTTTATCAATTTTTTTGATTTTTTATCAAAGCTTTACCTCAACATCATCCGCGGCACGCCGACAGTCATACAGCTTTTGATAATGTATTATGTCATTTTTGCAAGCGTCAACATTGACAAGACGCTTGTCGCGGTTCTTGCTTTCGGCATAAATTCAAGCGCCTATGTCGCGGAAATTATACGCAGCGGCATCATGTCAATCGACCGCGGGCAGATGGAGGCGGGGCGCAGTCTCGGCTTAAATTATGTGCGCTCAATGGTTTATATCGTTTTGCCGCAGGCCTTCAAAAATGTTCTTCCTTCTCTCGGCAACGAGTTTATTGTTTTGCTGAAAGAAACTTCAATTTGCGGCTACATAGCTCTTCAGGATCTCACAAGGGGCGCGTATATCATCAGAGGCATCACCTATTCGGCTTTTATGCCGCTGATAGCCGCCGCTGTCATTTATCTTGTCATGGTTCTCGGGCTCGATTATCTCATGAAATATCTCGAAAGGAGGCTGCGCAGAGTTGAGTGACGGCGTTCTGATTAAAGTTGACAATCTTCACAAGAAATTCGGCAATCTTGAGGTTTTAAAAGGCGTTTCCACAGAGATTAAAAAGGGCGAAGTCGTCGTCGTTATCGGACCTTCCGGGTGCGGCAAATCGACTTTTCTGCGCTGCCTCAATCTCCTTGAGGAGCCTGAAAAGGGGCGCGTCTTTTTTGAGGGTCAAGACATTACTGACCACAAAACAGACATAAACCTGCACCGCCAAAAGGTCGGGATGGTGTTTCAGCAGTTCAACCTTTTTCCGCACATGACAATAATACGCAACATGACTCTTGCGCTGACAAAGCTGCGAAAAATGCCAAAGCAAGAGGCGCGCGCAAGAGCGCTGGCGCTCCTTGGCAAGGTCGGGCTTGAGGATCGCGCCGAGTCATATCCGTCACAGTTGTCAGGCGGTCAAAGGCAGCGTGTCGCCATTGTCCGCGCGCTTGCAATGGATCCGCTCGTGATGCTTTTTGACGAGCCAACATCGGCGCTTGACCCGGAGATGGTCGGCGAGGTGCTTGACGTCATGAAAAGCTTGGCGCAGACAGGCATGACGATGGTCGTCGTCACGCATGAAATGGGGTTTGCGCGGGAGGTGGCGTCGCGCATTATGTTCATTGACGAAGGCATTTTTATGGAGGAGGGAAGCCCCGCAGAGTTTTTCGGCAACCCCAAAAGTGAACGCCTTAAAGACTTTTTATCAAAGGTTTTATAGCTTGATTTTTCAGTCAAACAAAAAACGGGCACCCTTTAAAGGGTGCCTATGCTTTGTTTTGAGCGTAAAACCCGACAAGGCCTTTTATCGCTTCGCCGGCAAGTATCAGCCCCATGACCGACGGCACAAACGCGTTGGAGCCTGTGACTAAACGGCGCGGCGGCAAACCCGTTTCGCGGACCGCGCCGCACTCCTCAAGAGTTTCAGAAGAAATCTCCGACGCCCTGACAGGCCGCTCTGTGGAATATACGACTTTAAGGCTTTTGACGCCGCATTTTTTAAGCTCGCGCCGCATTATCCTTGCAAGCGGACAGACTGTCGTGTCATAAATATCGGAAACCTGAAAAGCCGTGGGGTCTGTTTTGTTTCCCGCGCCCATCGCGGAAACAACAGGCACGCCGACTTTGTCCGCCCTCACCGCAATCTCGATTTTTCCTTCCACAGCGTCGATAGCGTCAATAATATAGTCAAAATCTTTGAAGTCAAGCAGGTCGGCGTTTTCCGGCCCGAAAAACAATATGTGTTTATTTACGACGGCTTTCGGGTTGATTTCCTTGATTCGAGCCTCGGCCGCGTCCGCCTTGAATTGCGACAATGTTTTGTGCGTGGCAAAAATCTGACGGTTGATGTTTGACAGGCAAATCTTGTCGCCGTCTATCAAGTCGAGCGTGCCGATGCCGCTCCGCACCAAAGCCTCGACGGCATATCCGCCGACACCGCCTATCCCGAAAACCGCGACACGGCTTTTGTACAGCTTTTCCATGGCTTTTGAGCCGAAAATTATTTCAGTTCTTGCAAATTGGTCAGGCATTATTTACTCCCCGTTTCAAGATTCAAGACCTCGTTCATGCTCCCCTGCCTGTAGCCGTCAAGGTCGAGCGAAACATAAGAAAACCCATAGGCGTGCAGCTCCTCCGCCACTTTAAGTCTTGTTTGCGTCTCCGTGATTTTATCGAACTCGGCGGCGCTTATTTCTATCCTTGCGGCTGTGCCGTGAATCCGCACGCGCGCGCCGCAAAAGCCGAGACCGCGCAGGAGCCGTTCCGCGCGCTCAACGGCAAAAAGCTTGTCTTTTGTTATCCGCTCCCCGTAAGGGAAACGGCTTGCAAGGCAGGCAAACGACGGCTTGTTCCACGCGGCAAGCCCGGCGATTTTTGAAAGCGCCCTGACATCGTTTTTTGTCATTTCGGCAATTCGGAGAGGGCTTTTTATCCCCAACTCATTTATTGCCGCCATGCCTGGGCGATAGTCGCTTTCGTCGTCAATATTCGAGCCTTCGACGACATTTGAAATCCCGTTTGTGTCCGCGATATACTTAATCATTTTCAGCATACGGCTTTTGCAGATGTAGCATCTGTTCGGAGGGTTTTTTGAAAACTCCTCCAAGCTCAGCTCGCCGCTGTCAAATATAAAGTGCTTTATCCCGTAAGCCTTGCAAAAATCCTCCGCTTCCTTTTGCTCGTCTTCAGGGAAGATGCAAGAACGCGCCGTAACGGCGACAGCCTTGTCGCCGAGGACTTCTCTTGCCGAATGCATCAGAAATGTCGAGTCAATTCCGGCTGAAAAGGCGACGGCGGCACTTTTTAAGCCGGACAAATATGAACGGAGCTTTTTTTGCTTTTCTTTAAGCTCCGCGACGTAAGCTTCTCTGTTCGTTTGCTCCAATCCTCACCCTCCCATACCGCGTATGCCGCATAAATTAATCGCCCGCGTCTTTGCTTTTCCGTCACAATGCTTCCACGGCAAAACCCGTGTCTTCTCAAAAAGGAGATTTTCTAATACACAAATCATACCATTTACATTGTCCGAAATGCAACAACAATCATTTTTTTGTTACGCCAAAAAGCTTGTTTCTTTGTTTTCTTTTCCGCCCAAAACCTGCCTTATCAGCTTTATAGTGATGTTGATTCGCTCAGCGCTTTGGTCGCCGAGCAAAAGCCTTGACGCGCCGCCTATTGTAAAAAGTATCTTCATCTTCATTTCCTCCGACTCATTGCCCGTCAAATAATAGCCGAGCAGCCCCGCCTCAAAGGCATTTATTTGTTTTGTGACGTCAGCGCCGAACAGCGTGTCTAAAATTTCAGAGTTTTCCTGAATTGTTTTCATAATGGAATTAACAAAATCCGCCGCGTCAGTAAACACCTTGTCAATGTGCGGGCATGAGTCAAGCAAGTTTTCTATTGTCTTTTTACAAATGTGTTCGTGCAAAGCCTCCATTGTTTCATAGTGAGCATAAAATGTTGTTTTGTTTATTAATGCCGCCTCGCACAGATCTTTCACTTTTATTTGTGAACGGGTTTTCTTTTTTAGGCGAATGTATGTTTCCTCAATGATTTTTTCGGTTTTTATGAATCGCAAATCATTTTTATTAACCAAAATACACACCTCTTTTCCGATTTGGTTGTTTATCATACGCTATTTGAAAACCGACGATTGCATAAACCACCGTAGTTGTGTATAATTATATCGTAGATTGACGCAAATAGCAAGAAAACATCTTTTTAAAATGAGGTAGCAACAGATATTATGCAAAGGATAGCAAATTTTATAGTAAACAAAAGGTTTGTTTTGCTGGCAGTTGTTCTTGCCTTTACGGTAGTTTGCGCGTTTCTGTCAGCCAAAGTTGAGACAAACACAGACATGACAAAATATTTACCTGACAAGTCCGATATGAGGCACGGACTTGAGATTATGAACACAGATTTCCCCGCCATTGACGACAACGCGTCAATACGGGTGATGTTTGACGACTTGGACAAATCGCAGGTTTCCGATGTAAAAGCCCATTTGGAGTCCATACCCTATGTAAGCGCAGTTGATTATGAAGCGGATAATATAAATTACAACAGAGACAACCACACGCTTTTTGTCGTCAACACAGAATATGACTATGGATCGGATGAGGAAATCTCTATTGAAACCGCTATCGGCGAAATGTCCTCCGCGTATCAAATGATATTCCAAAGCAACAATGTTCAGTCAAGCGAGGTTTCCCTTTTGCTGCTTATATCGGCCTTGTCAATAGCGCTGCTGATTCTTTTTATAATGAGCAGGTCATGGCTTGAGCCGGTGCTTTTTATGGCGACAATAGGCGTTGCGGTCGTCATCAATTTGGGCACAAACCTTGTGCTTTCCTACACCTCCGAGCTGACAAAATCAGTGGCGCCCATCATCCAGCTTGTGCTTTCAATGGATTATTCCATTATATTGATGAACCGCTACCGTCAGGAAAAATTAATTTATGACAACAAAACAGACGCGATGAAGGCGGCGCTCGCAAATTCATTTTCTTCCATTGCCTCAAGCTCTCTCACGACTGTGGCGGGGCTGCTCGCTCTTGTTTTTCTCTCCTTTAAGATCGGACCGGAGCTTGGAATCGTTTTGGCAAAGGGCGTTTTCATCAGCATGGTCTGTGTTTTCACCGTTCTGCCTGTTTTGATTTTGCTTTGCGACAAGGGCATTGAAAAAAGCGAAAAAAAATCCCTCAACATTCCGATGGGCTTTTTGGCAAAATTCAGCTACAAGGCAAGGTTTGTTATGCCTGTCATATTTGTCGCGATGTTTGTTGCCTTTTATATTCTGCAAGGCAACACCGACATCACTTTCACGGAGGGCATCACAGACCCGATGGCGGACATTTTCCCAAAGGATAACACTGTTGTGTTGATATATGACAACGACGACGAGTCGGGCATCGAAAAAATTATCGCGGCAACAAAAGATGATAAACTCATAAAAAGCGTTGTCGGATACACTAACACGCTCGGCAAGCAGTATGACGCAAAAGAAATGTCGGAAGCGATTTCGGCAATCGGCGCCGGTTTTACCGTTGATGAAAGCCTTGTGCGAATGGTTTATTACCTCTATTACAACGAGGAAATCCCCGACGTGACGGCAGAGGACTTTATGGCGTTTTTAAAAAATGACGTCATGACAAACGAGATACTCTCCGGAAACATTGATAAAAGCGTTTTAAAAGACATTGAGCTAACGGAAAAATACGCAAACAAAAAAGCGCTCACGGAAAAAAAGAACGCCCGCGATATGGCAGACTTTTTTAACATGAGCGGCGACGATATCAAAAAGCTATATCTTTATTATTTCACTGAAAACGGCGGAGTCGGCAGCGGCAGGCTGACGCTGTCGGATTTTGCTGATTTTGTCGTTAATACTGTCGCAAAGGACAAAGCATATTCCTCAATGCTTGACGCTTCCGCCTTGTCACAAATGAAAACGCTGCAAACATATGCGAGCAAAAGCGAAATGACAAAGCCTCGAAATTATGAGGATGCGGCGGCGATTCTTGAAATCGACGAAAGGTCAATGAAGACAATTTATCTTTTTTGCAAAGCGGAAGATGAAGATAAAGCGAATGTCGCAGACAGCGGTGAAAAGCTGCTGTCCGTCCGCGAAATCATAAATTATCTTGTTAAAAACAGCAGCGTGTTCAGTGCGGCTATCGGTGAGCGTTTGGCTGATTTAGAGACTGCGCAGTCACTGATAAACGCCGCCGTTGATGAATCCGTTTTTACTTCTTCCGAGCTTGCGAAGCTTGTCGGCATGGACAAGTCACAGGCCGAAAGCTTGTATTTGCTTTATATCAGCGAGCGCGGCGACACCTCCGGATGGAAAATCTCACCGCAGGAATTTGTCGGATTTGTTACAAAAAAGGTCTTGCCGAACAAGTCGTTCGCAGGCTATTTTGACAAAAAAACAGCCGCGGAATTAAAGAGCGGAAAGACGCTTATTGACGCCGTCGTGTCCGGCAAGGCTTACAGCGCGTCGGAAATGTATTCTTTGCTTGACAATTTCACAAGCGGCATTTCTCAAGGCGAAACAGAAATGATATATGTGTATTATGCCGCCGCAAACAGCCAAAGCTTCAGCAAAACAATGAAGATTCCGCAGATGCTCGATTATCTGTGCGACGACATTGTTAATGACGAAAGATTTTTAAGCGTGTTTGATGAAGGGACAAAAAGCAGCATTGTTGAGAGCAAGTCGGACTTAAACGACGCGCTCGCGCAAATGAAAGGGAACAGATATTCCCGCTTGATTTTCACAACCGATTATCCCGAGGAATCAGAGGCCACAACGGCGTTTATGATGAAACTTGATGATTTGAAAAAGAATTATTTAGAAAACGAGTCATACCTTGTAGGCACCTCCGCGATGGTCTATGAAATGGAAAGCAGCTTTGACAAGGAGTTTTTCTCGATAACGCTGATTACGGCTGTCGCGATATTCGTTGTGGTTCTTCTCGCGTTCCGCAACATCATTGTTTCCCTGCTCCTCACATTGCTTGTGCAATGCGGCGTTTATGTTACAGTTTCTGTATTAGGCTTCAGCGGCCATTCCATTTATTATCTTGCGCTGCTGATTGTGCAGAGCATCCTCATGGGCGCAACAATTGATTACGGCATTGTGTTCAGCGATTACTATCGTGAAAGCCGCAAAAAAGAGGGCAGAAAACCCGCTCTGAAATCAGCCTATGACGGATCAATCCATACAATTATGACATCGGGCTCAATATTGATTCTTGTCACAGCCATTCTCGGGCTCTTTTCAAGTGCGGAGGTCATATCGCAGGTAACTTTAACAATATCAATAGGCTCGTTAATCGCGGCGCTTTTGATTACGCTTGTTCTTCCGGGTATGATTTGTTTCCTTGACAGGTTTGCAATAAAAAGACGAAAGAAAGGCAAAAGGGCGACCAAAAAAAATGTATAAATAACCGGGGAGAAAAACATTTATAAAGTCGTTTGTGTCCGGCGTGAAGGTGAAATTGCCCCTCGCACCACAGTATCCCAAAAGCTTTGAACGGCGGTAAAACGGCAGGGCAGATTGTTTTTTCTGTACGTTCGGCATTGGTCACCGCAAAATTTGTCGTCATTGAATTAAAGCTGTTGTTATGTTAAAAATGCCGCACCGTCAAAAATCAACGGTGCGGCATTTGATTGTTTAAGATTATAACGCCTGCCTTTTGCGGCATTTTTCAGCTTTTAATAAGAAGCGCTTTGCCAAAAAAAGACGGTGCGGCAAAGCCCTTCGCGCCGAACGTGCAATTTATTTTAACATAGCTTTAACAATCTCCTCGGCGGCGGATATCGCCTCACTGATTTTTGAAACGTCTTTCGCGCCCGCCATGGCGCTGTCGGGGCGTCCGCCTCCGGAGCCTCCGGCACGCTTCGCGACTTCACGCACTATGTTACCGGCGTGAGCGCCCCTTTTAATCGCTCCCGGCGAGCAGGCCGCCGCAAAATTGGCCGTGCCCTTGTCGTTCGGCGCTCCGACAACAACGACGGCTGTGTCGTCGCTCTCCCTCGCGGCGTCGCACATGGAGCGCAGAGAATCGGGAGATGTTTCGTCAAGAACAGATGTTATAAGCTTTATCCCCCCAAACTCACAGGCGCTGTTTGTCATGCTTTCAGCCTTGAGCTTCGCAAGCTTTTCGGACAGTCTTTCTATTTCCCTGTCCTTTTCTTTCATCTCCGTCATAACGCCCAAGGCTCTGCGGTCAAGCTCGCGCAGGTTTGTTATCTTTAGAGCTTTTGCGGCGTCCTCCATAATCTTTTCTGTCTTTTTCAAATAGTCGAGCGCGTTAAGCCCGGTCAAGCCCTCAATCCTCCGAACACCTGCCGCAACAGAGGATTCCCCTATTATCTTAAAAAGTCCGATCATCCCGATGTTTGGAACGTGAGTCCCTCCGCAAAGCTCGGCGGAAAAATCACCAGCCCGCACCACTCTTACAACGTCGCCGTATTTTTCGCCGAACAAGGCCATCGCGCCGTGGCTTTTTGCCTCGTCAAGCGTCATTTCGCCGCATGTAACAGGCAGAGCTTTGATTATCTCCTCGTTAACAAGCCTTTCGACATCTGAAAGCTCCGCGCTCGTCAATGCCGAAAAATGTGTGAAGTCAAATCGCACGACCTCATTGTTGACCATCTGCCCCGCCTGCTCGACGTGCGTCCCGAGTATCTGCCTCAGGGCGGCCTGAAGAAGGTGAGCCGCCGTGTGGTTGCGCTGTGTCGCTTCACGCTTTTCGGCATCTACCGCCGCTAAAACCGCGGTTCCCTTTGAAAGCCCTCCGCCTTCGGCGACAGAGCCGTGGTGAAGAAAAACCCCGTCGCTCGTCTTTGTCGCCGCCGTGACCTCAAACACAAAATCGTCGCCGGTGATTGTTCCAGTGTCGCCCGCCTGACCGCCGCTTTCCGCATAAAACGGCGATGTATCAAGCGCGACTGACGCCTCGGCGCCGCCCTCTATAAAGTCCGTCTGCCCGCTTTCTGTTATTATCGCTGTTATCCTGCTTTGCGATGAAAGGGAATCGTAGCCCGTAAAGACAGTTTTTTCGGCGCCCTTCGCGACTTCCGCGGCAGTTTTCCACGCGTCGGCGCCCGCGTCGCGCCTGGCGTTCCTTGAGCGCTCCCGCTGCTCCGCCGCAAGCCTTTCAAACTCCTCCTCGTCAACTGTCATCCCTTTTTCGGAGATAATCTCCTTTGTAAGGTCAATCGGGAATCCAAATGTGTCAGACAGCAAAAACGCGTCGGCGCCGCTTAAAACATCGTTGTTTTTTTCTATCATTTCGGAAAGAAGCGAAAGTCCGGAATCAATTGTCCTGCCGAAGCCCTCCTCCTCATTTTTGATTACATTAATTATGAAGTCGTGTTTTTGTAAAAGCTCCGGATAAGCGTCCTTGTTTTCATTGATTACCGTTTCGCACAGCTCCGTCAAAAAGGCGCCGTCAATCCCAAGAATCCTGCCGTGGCGCGCGGCGCGGCGTAAAAGCCTGCGCAAAACATAGCCGCGCCCCTCGTTTGAGGGCATTACACCGTCGCCTATCATGAATGTCGTGCTTCTGATGTGGTCTGTGATAACCCTTAGCGAAACGTCCCTTTTTTCGTCGGTGTGATATTCCGCGCCGGCAATATCCGCCGCGTGTTCAATTATTTTGCGGACTGTGTCAACCTCAAAAAGGCTGTCCGCGCCCTGGACAATGCAGGCAAGCCGCTCAAGCCCCATGCCCGTGTCGATGTTGCAGCTTTTAAGCCTTGTGTAATTGTTGCTGCCGTCGTTGTAAAACTGTGTGAAAACAAGATTCCAAAACTCGACAAACCTGTCGCATTCGCAGCCGACCTTGCAGTCCGGAGAACCGCAACCATGCTCCGCTCCCCTGTCAAAATATATCTCGGAGCAAGGACCGCAGGGACCTGCTCCATGCTCCCAAAAGTTGTCCTCTTTGCCAAGCCTTACAATCTTTTGAGGAGAAATCCCGATTTCGTTTGTCCATATGTCGTATGTCTCGTCGTCCTCAACAAAAACGCTGATAAAGAGCTTGTCCTTTGGCAGATTAATTGTCTTTGTGCAAAACTCCCACGCCCAGGCTATCGCCTCGCGCTTGAAATAATCGCCGAAAGAAAAGTTTCCGAGCATTTCAAAATATGTGCCGTGGCGCGATGTTTTACCGACACGCTCAATGTCGGGTGTGCGGATGCACTTCTGGCAAGTCGTTATCCTTTTGCTCGGCGGAGAAAGCTCGCCCGTAAAATATTTTTTTAAGGGCGCCATGCCCGCGTTTATCAGCAGGAGGCTTTTGTCGCTTTGCGGAATGAGCGGAAAGCTTGGCAGGCGCAGGTGATCCTTTCCCTCAAAAAATGAAAGAAACTTCTCTCTTAGCTCATTAAGCCCCGTATAATCCATCACATAAATCTCCTCTAATAAAAAATTGTGCAAAATGTACCTATTATAGTTAAAAATAATATCATACGTAAATTTTTTTGTCAATGCCGACCGCCTTTGCTTCACCTCCCTTTCTGGCTCGTTACGATTCTTTTATCGGCTTGCTTTAACACACTGTTTAGCTAAACGATATGCCTGTTTTGAATAAATTGATGTGCCTCGGGCATTGACAAATGTATGAATAATTTGGTATCATGTGTGGTAACGTAATGGAGCAGTATATTCATGCCTTTTGATGGCGATTGTTTCTTTTAACGATTAACTGCCGTGTCTAACAATCTTTTCGGAGTGAAATGAAATGATTAACACAGATAATCTGTGCATGAGCTGCATGAAGCAAATCGGCGGCGACAAGCAGTGTCCGCACTGCGGGTTTTTGACCGATTCGCTTCAGCTTTCACCCTATCTCCCGATAAGAACAGTTGTCGGGAATCGTTACATAATCGGAAAGCTCCTTGAATACAACGGCGAGGGAGCGACATATATCGCCTGGGACATTGCCGGCAAAAAGCCGGCGACTGTCAGAGAGTTTTTTCCTGACGCCATAGCGGTCAGAAAGCCCGACGGTATTCTTGTCAGCCCGAAGCCGGGCAGCGAAATAAGCTTCAGGGACTGCTTCCAAAGCTTCACGGAGCTTTGGGGCAAGCTTATCGGTCTTAGAGGGCTTTCGGCTCTTATATGCGCCGTAGATCTGCTTGAGGATTTCGGAACTGTTTACGCCGTCTCCGAATATTTTGAGGGCATAACTTTGCGCGAGTTTTTGCTCGGGAGCAAGACGGGATACATCTCCTGGGAAAAAGCGCGGCAGATCTTTATGCCTGTGCTGTCCACGCTCGGCACGCTGCACACAAACGGAATAATTCACCGCGGCATATCACCTTTAACTCTCATTATCGGGAAAGACGGAAAGATGCGCATTTCCGGATTCAGCATTCCGCAGGCGCGAACCTCGCGCGGAGAGCTTAACGTCCAGCTTTTCCCCGGCTATGCCGCTGTTGAGCAATACGGCTTTAAGGGTCAGCAGGGCTCGTGGACGGACATATATGCCTTTGCCGCCACGCTTTACCGCGCGCTCATCGGCAGCGACCCCATCGAGGCCACCACAAGGGTAACGAACGACAGGCTTATGGTGCCCGGCAAGTTTGCGGAGCAGCTTCCGGCTTATGTTATCAACGGTCTTGTAAACGCGCTTCAGATAATGCCGGAGGACAGGACGCGCACTGTGGAGCAGCTCCGCGCCGAGATCACGGCTTCGCCGACAGCGGCGGCGTCCGAGGAAAAATATGTCGAGTCAAAAAAATATACGCCGGAGGTGCCGCGAGAGAGAGAGGCGGAGCCTCAAATCCCTGTTTTGCCGCCCAAGCCTCAAAAAAGCGGTCTGGTTGTTCTCAAGGTCGCGCTTGTCTGCGTGCTAATAGGGTTGGTGTCCTTCGTCATAGTCAGCTTCACTGTTTTGCCCGATGAATACAATGTCTTTATAGCCCTTTTCGGCAGCGAGCAGACTTCAAAGGTTGACACAGGCAGCGAAAAATATTTTGTGCCGAATTTTGTGGACAAAAGCTACAACGACGTCTATTACAGCGAATATTACAAAACCCGCTTCACAATTAAAGCGGAGTATGTCTACAGCGACGTTGTCGAGACGGGCTACATAATGTCACAAAGCATCGCCGTGGGCGTGGAAGTTCCGGCGGGAACCACAATAAAAATGATTGTAAGCAAGGGCGTCGAAAAGGCTACGCTGCCCTATGTCGTCGGTCAAAACTATGATGTTGCTTACGAAAAGCTGACGCAGCTTGGATTCAGCGTCGTAAAAACCGAAAAATCAAACGACGGCACACACGCGGCGGGAGAAATTGCCGCCATGAGCAAAACACCCGATATGCAATATCCAAAAGGCGAAAAAGTCGTCCTTATGGTTTATGGAGAGCAAAAGACGGAGCAGGACGAAACAGAAACCGAATAAATTATGGCGGTGTGTAAAATGAGCAAATCAAAAAGCTTCCCGGAGGCTGTAAAGGGCGTTTTTAACCATATTTTCATCGACGGCCTTTCAGGCATGGCGCTTGGTCTTTTTTCCACTTTAATTGTCGGCACAATTCTTTCTCAGGTTGGGGAGCTTATGGGCGGTGAGCTTGGCGCGCACATCGCAAACATAGCTTCGGTTGCAAAATCACTCACGGGAGCGGGCATAGCCGTCGGTGTCGCGCACAAATTCAAGCGTTCTCCGCTTGTCACTGTTTCAGCGGCTGTCGCGGGCATGATAGGGGCGTTCGCCTCAAAGATAACGGCGGGCGCTGTCATTGTCGACGGAGCAGTCAAGCTTGTCGGTCCGGGTGAGCCGCTCGGCGCTTTTATCGCCGCTTATACGGCAGTCGAAATCGGCAGCCTCATTTCCGGCAAGACAAAGCTTGATATTTTGCTCACTCCGATAGTGACGATTGCCGCCGGTGCAGCCGTCGGCTTGCTTGTCGGTCCGCCGATATCCCGGCTAATGACATCGCTCGGCAGCCTCATTAATTGGGGCACTCTCCAGCAGCCGGTGCTGATGGGGATAGTCGTTTCAGTGCTGATGGGTATCGCGCTGACCCTCCCGATAAGCTCGGCGGCCATCGGCGTCATCCTCGGCCTTTCGGGGATTGCCGCGGGCGCTTCAGTCGTCGGGTGCTGCGCGCAAATGGTCGGATTTGCCGCGATGAGCTACCGTGAAAACAGATTCGGCGGACTCATAGCGCAGGGGCTCGGAACATCAATGCTCCAAATGCCCAACATAGTCAAAAAGCCAATTGTTTGGATACCGCCCATCATAACAAGCGCCATCCTCGGTCCGATATCCTCAAAGCTTCTCGGAATGGAGTGCAACGCCACAGGCGCGGGAATGGGCACATCCGGCCTTGTCGGACCTATAATGACATTTAAAACAATGTCCGAATCGGGCAAAGGCACAACTTTGATTGTTGTTGAAATTATTATCATGTACTTCATCGCCCCGGCTCTTATCACTCTTGCGATTTCAGAGCCGATGCGCCGACGCGGTATTATCGGAAAAAATGATTTGCTCTTAGATTTGAAATGATTTAAAGCAAACAGTCAAGCGGCGGGGCGGGCAATGCTTGTCCGCATGGTCGGAGTGTCGAGATTCGAAGCCGAGCATATTTTTGAAAGGGACATAAAATGAATTTTGCCGTAATAGGGCGCAATTTTGTCACCGATTTGTTCATTGAATCATCAAGGCTTTTTGACGAGCTTTGCCTTTACGGCGTATTCTCAAGAAATCAAGCCACAGCCGACAGCTTTGCGTCAAAGCACGGGGCAATAAAGACTTTTGTCTCCCTTGACGACTTATGCGCCGACAAAAATATTGATTTTGTATATATAGCATCGCCAAACATTTGCCATGAGGAGCAGTCAATCGCGCTTCTTAATTCCGGCAAGCACGTTCTTGTCGAAAAGCCTGCCGCTCATTGTGCCGAGGCTTTCGGCAGGATGCTTGACGCCGCCGAAAGAAACGGGCGTGTGCTGATGGAGGCGATGATGCCGGCTCACATGCCGCTGTCCTCCGCCCTGCACGGCGCGCTGGACGAAATCGGCACGGTGCGGCGCGCGACATTGACATACTGTCAATATTCGTCAAGATATGACGACTTTAAAAACGGCATTGTCCAAAACGCCTTTGACCCGACGCTGTGTAACGGGGCCTTGACGGACATAGGCGTGTACTGCCTTCACACGGCAATCATGCTGTTCGGCGCTCCTGAGACAGTCGTCGGCGGCTGTGTTTTTTTGCCGCGCAGCATCGACGGCGAGGGGACAATTGTTCTCGGTTATTCCGGCATGATAGCCGATATTATTTATTCAAAAATATCAGACGGCGTCGTCCCCTCCCAGATTCAAGGCGAAAAGGGCTGTGTGCTTATCGACAGCGTGGCGCGCCCCAAAAGCCTGACGATTGTTTCGCGCGGCGGCGGTGAACGCAAAATCGACGCGTCGGACGAAAAGCCTAATATGTATTATGAGCTTTTTGATTTTATAAAGCAGATTAACGGCCATGCTATGCCGCGGTTTAACTCATACACGCTCGAAACTTTAAAAGTTATGGACAAGGCGCGAGCGCTTATGGATATTGACTTTAACGCAAAATAACTGGAGGTAATTTTTATGAGCAAAAAAATAGGTTATGCAGTCGTCGGGCTTGGCGTAGGCAAGGCGCACGCCAAAGCCGCCGCCGGGTCAAAGGACGCAGAGCTTGTCGCCGTGTGCGATCTTATCAAAGAAAAGCTTGACAAAGCGGCGGAGGAATACCCGGGCGTGCTGACTTACATTGATTTTGACGAGATGATTAAAAATCCCGACATCGACATTGTCAGCATTTGTCTGCCCAGCGCCATGCACGCGGATTTTGCCGTCAAGGCAATGGAGGCGGGCAAGCATGTGCTTGTCGAAAAGCCCATAGACATAACTGTCGAGGCGGCAATGAAAATAGAAGAAGCGCGCGTCCGCACCGGCCTTAAGGTCGGAGTTATCCACCAAAACAGAAACAACGCGAATATGAAGCCCATACGCGACGCCATACAAAACGGGAAAATCGGAAAGCTCATTTACGGCGATTTTGAAGTCAAGTGGTATCGCACGCAGGAATATTACGACAACGGCGGCTGGAGAGGAACATGGGAGATGGACGGCGGCGGTTCGCTCATGAATCAGGCCGTTCACACAGTCGACATCATGCAGTGGCTGATGGGCGACGTTGAAAGCTTGACGTCACATATGGGAGTTTACGGGCATAATATAGAGACCGAAGATTTAACGGCGTCTTTAATCAAGTTCAAGTCCGGCGCAGTCGCCACATTTGTCAGCACCACCTGCGCTTATCCCGGACTGAATACCGGCATTAAGATATACGGCAGCAAAGGCTCCGTCGAGGCCGATTCGGACGAGCTTCAGCTTTGGAGCTTCAAGGACGCACCCGAAGGCGAAGAAAAAGAGATGCTCAAGAAATATTCCGGAAACGGCTCGGCGGCAGCTCTTGACCCGACGCTTTGCACAGGTCACACCTCTATGGTCGAAAACATGATAAGCGCCGTCAAAGACAATGTCGATCCGCAAATCCTCCCTCTGGAAGCGATAAAGAGCGTCCGCATCGTAAACGCTGTTTACGAGTCCGCGAAAACAGGAAAGACTGTTTTCTTTGATTGATTCCGCGGCGCAGACAATCACGAAAGGAAAGCCGGTAAAAATTATGAGCGATGAAAACAGTGCCGCAAACGGCGGCGGGGACAAGTCCCGCATCGACAGACATCAAGCCGAAAGCTGCGTGCCGGACGCTGACGGCGCCCGCGTTGCGGAGTCGGAGCTTTTTGAAAGCGGGTTCCAAAACGGCGTTGTGGCCGACATGTTAATACAGGAGCTTGAGGACGTTGACTGCTGCGGCGATGCCGAGGAATCTGACAGCGATGCCGAAAAGTTTCACTGTCCGCGCTGCGACCGCGAGACGGCGGATGGCTCCGCTCTTTGCGCCGAGTGTGAGGCGATTGTTAAAAAATATCCTTTTTCGCCGAACGCCATATTTTTGTTCATAGTCGCTCTCTTTATCTCGTTTATCGGCCTTGTCGCGGCGGCGGCAAACTATCCGATAGCCGCTAATACAGCAAAAGGGACATTGGCGCTGAAGGGCGGAGACCTTAACAAATGCTACGGCTTCTACGATGAGGCATATTCTTACGCCGCCGCGCTGAACAAAAGATATTCCGACGTCCTCCCGATGGGATTTTCACTTTTTTCAAGCGGCAACAAAACTCTTGTTTATCAGTTTGTCGCGCTTAACAAGCTTAACGGCCCTTACAGCGCCGGGCAATACATTGAAAAGTATTTCGGCGACAAAATTCCGCCAAAGCTTGTCGGCATTAAGCGCGAATTTGATGAAATTTCCGAAGCCTACAGCATCTTGAGCCGCGGTTTTGACGACTATTATACGGCAATCGGCGACGCGGAAGCCACCTATGGCGGTCTTATGGCAGTCGTAGACAAAATTGTGGCGTCACATGACCTCCCCGCTTATCTCATAACATATTACAGGTTTCTTGCAGCCGTCGAGACGGACGCCGGCACAGACGTCGCTGTCGAGCTGATGGATTCCGTTATAAGCGAAAAGCCGGGCGCTCATTGGCTTTACGCCTCAGACGCAATCTTTTTATACAAGCAGAGCGGCGACTTTGTGAAAGCGCTCGGCATCTGCAACGAAATATTAAAAACCGATCCGACAAACACCTCCGCGATAGCTTATTCTATGTCTGTCCTGCGCATGGACGGCAATTTTAAAGGCGCGTTGTCAGTCTATGACAAGGCTATGGACATCACCGAAACAACTCCTGAAATCGAGCGTCAGCGCGCGATAGTTTTGATGCTTAAGGGTGAATATGCGGAAGCCGAAACCATTCTTATTGACAATTATGACGAGTCGACACTCACGATTCAATATGCCGAAACTCTTTGCGCCTGCGCCGTTATGACGGGCAACGGCAAAAAGTTTGACGAGGTGCGGGAGCTGCTTGAGAGCTATGAGATATCGCTCTCCGAAAGCATACTCGGATTGCAGTCCGGCACTGTGACTGTCGAGGAGATTTATCTTGAGGGGGGCGGCGATTCAGTATGAAAACAATATATGTGATTTCAAAATTTTTTACATTTCCCGGCAGCTTCACGAAGGGTTTTCTTGAGCATGTCGTGTGCCGTATTCTCGGTGTTGACATATATGCCGCCGACAGATATGTCTCGCGCAACGAGCTTAGCGGGCATGTCGCCATTCTGCCGCCCAAAGGCTATGTCAAAAGTTTTTTTGTCTGTTTTCTGCCGGGGCTTTTTAGCTTTCTGATAGGCGCGGGCGGATATTTTTGCTCGCTGTTCACTCTCGGCTTGCTGGGCGTCGGCTTTAACGACGCTTTTTCCGGCGCAAAGCTTCCGCTGTTCTTTGTCTACTGCTTTTTCCTGTGGTTCGGCGGCTCGTTTATGTGTAATCTTTTTCCTTATTCGGAGGACACGCTGCACATGTGGAAAACTTTATATTCACCGCAAAGCAAAGCGAACGCTTTCGCAAAGGCTTTTTTGTTTATCCCCGCCCTCATAATTTATATCGGCACATTCCTTGAAAAATTCGGCTTGACACTTTTAATAAACATCGCTGTCGCCGCCTTTGTTTTCAAGGATTATTTTCTTGCGCTTTTTTGAGGACAGGCGCCGTGTTTTGCCGAGCCGGTCGGCTCGCCGCTGTGCGCGGCGGTTTATAAAATTTTGATAAGAAGGTTTGCCCAATGAATATAAGCGGTCTTGTTGACAAACTGAAAAACTGCCCTTGCGGCAGGGAACACACCGTCAATATCCGCGCCGTTGAAATCGGCGCGGGCGTTCGTGAGCGGACCGGTGAAATATTAAAGTCGAACGGATTCCCGACAAAGATTCTTGTCGCCGCCGACAAAAACACATTAGCCGCCGCCGGTGATATCCCGCAAATACTTGAGCAAAGCGGCTTTGCCATTCAGCTTAAGGTTTATGACAATATGCGCACCGCGCACATGGACGACGTCAATCACATTGTCAGCCTGCTCGGCGGCGTCGACGGCGTTTTGTCTGTCGGCAGCGGCTCTTTAAACGATATCTGCCGCCTTGCCGCTTTCAGAGCCGACAAAGCGTTCGCTATATTTGCCACGGCGCCGTCAATGGACGGATTCGCGTCTGATTCCGCGTCGATAACAGACAACAATTTTAAGCTTTCATACGCATCGCGCCAGCCGTCTGTCATAATCGGCGACACAAAAGTCCTCGCCGCCGCCCCTTCGGAGCTTAAATCGGCGGGTTTCGGCGACATGATAGCCAAATATATAGCTATTGCCGACTGGAAGCTTTCTCATCTTATAACCGGAGAATACTACTGTGAAAACGTCGCGGAAATTACAAGGACCGCATTAAAACGCGTCGTTTCACTTGCTGATAAGGTCACACAAAATGACGAGGAGTCGGCGGGAGCGATAATGGAAGCGCTTGTCCTGACAGGCATCGCCATGAAGCTCGGTCACAGCGTTCGCCCCGCCTCCGGAGCGGAGCATATTGTGTCCCATTTTTGGGAGATTAAGAAGCTTGAGCGGGGCTTGACCTCCGACTTTCACGGCAAAAAGGTCGGCGTCGCCACAGTCATGATAAACAGGATTTACAAGCAAATTTGCACCGCTGCCGTTCCCTCCCGCTTTTCTGACGAAAATCTTGATTGGGGCAAGATTTATGAGGTCTACGGCGGCAATTTTGCCGACGATATTAAAAATCTCAACTCCCCCACTGTCACAGACGAGACGACAGTTGATATAATTCGTGAAAACTGGGATGAAATTTGCCGAATCATGCAGGACGAGCTGCCTTCCGACGAGGAGCTGACTGCAATAATGCACCTTGCGGGGGCTGCCGTGACGCTGCCTGAGATTTCTGTCTCCGACGAGCTTGGACTTTTGGGGCTTGAATACCACCCCTATATGCGCCGCCGCATGACTTTGGCAAGGCTGGCGCCCATGCTCAATGTGCGCGTGGACTACAAAAAGGCGGCGGGCATCAACGCCTGATTTTTGGTGTTTGCGGCTTCGCCCGTGCTTTCGGTCCGATGACAAAGAGAAGCTTGCGGCGTTTGTTTTTCAGACCGCAAAACGATTTGCCCGAAAAAGTCTTAAAAGGCGTTTCATCTGCTTTGAAAACTATAAAAACTTGAATATTAATTTGACTTTGTCTTAATATCGGTCTGTTTTTTGTCTGTTTTTAAATTTTGCTTGCATTATTTGTGTTTGGGTGATATAATTTTTTGGCAAAACACACGGGTGGGCGTTCGGCGTGCCGGTGCGGGGAGCGATACTCTCCCCGTAGCGCGCTTAATAAGCCCCTCGGAGGTTTAACTTAAGGAGGAAATTTTTATGGCAGTAGTATCAATGAAGCAATTACTTGAGGCGGGTGTCCATTTCGGTCACCAAACAAGAAGGTGGAACCCTAAAATGGCGCCCTACATCTTCACGGAGCGCAACGGGATCTACATTATTGACCTTCAGAAAACAGTCCGAAAGCTTGAGGAAGCTTATATGTTTGTCCGCGACGCGGCGGCAAACGGCGAGGAGATTCTTTTTGTCGGCACAAAAAAGCAGGCTCAGGAATCTGTCCGCGACGAAGCCGTGCGCTGCGGTATGCCTTATGTAAACGCCCGCTGGCTCGGAGGAATGCTCACCAACTTCGGCACGATTCAAAAAAGGATTAAAAGGCTTGCCCAGTTAAAGGCTATGGAGGCCGACGGCACTTTTGAGCTTCTTCCCAAAAAGGAAGTAATCAAGCTTAACCTTGAAGTTGAAAAGCTTGAAAAGTTTATGGGCGGCATCACAGAGATGCGCCGTCAGCCCGCGGCCATGTTCATTGTCGACCCGCGCAAGGAGCGGATTGCAGTCGCCGAGGCGAAAAAGCTGAACATTCCGATAGTGGCGATAGTTGACACGAACTGCGACCCGGATGAGATTGATTACATCATCCCGGGCAACGACGACGCCATACGCGCCGTCAAGCTTATCTCCGGCGCAATGGCGGACGCCGTCATTGAGGGCAGGCAGGGTGAGCAGCTGACAGACGGCGAGGAGCCCGAGGCCGCAGGCGAATAATTTTTTAACATTACTTTTGGAGGTATATCACATTGGCATTTACAGCTAAAGATGTCCAGGCGCTGCGTGAAAAGACAGGCGTAGGCATGATGGACTGCAAAAAGGCGCTTCAGGCGTCTGACGGAGACATGGACAAAGCGGTGGACTTCCTCCGCGAAAAGGGGCTTGCCGCCTCAATCAAAAAAGCGGGAAGGATAGCCGCCGAAGGCTCTGTCCTTGCTCTCAACGACGAATCCAAAAAAATCGGCGTAATCGTCGAGGTCAATTCCGAGACAGACTTTGTCTCAAAAAACCAGGTGTTTCAAGACTTTGTCATGAGCATCGCGCGGACAATCGCCGAAGAAGCTCCCGCCGACATTGAGGCGCTCAAGGCCTTGAAGCTTCACGGCAGCGACAGGACTGTGCTGGAAAACCTTCAGGACAAAATCCTTTCAATAGGTGAAAACATCAATATTCGCCGCTTTTTAAGGGTCGAGGGGATTGTTTCCACATATGTCCACGCAGGCGGCTCTGTGGGCGTCATGGCGGAGTTTGAAACTGACGACGCCACCGCCGCTAAAGACGAATTCAAAACAATGGGCAAGGACGTCGCAATGCAGATAGCGGCAATGAACCCGCTTTTCCTCAACTCCGCCGCCGTCCCGCAGGACGTCGTCGAGCATGAAAAGAGCATCATACTCACACAGATGGAGGAGGACGAAAACTTGAAATCAAAGCCCGACAAGGTTAAGCAGGGCATTGTTTTCGGGAAAATCAACAAATACTACAAAGAGGTCTGTCTCCTTGAGCAAGCTTTCGTAAAGGACGACGGCATCAGCGTCGCAAAATATATCGAAAACACGGCAAAGGAGCTTGGCGCCTCGATTAAGTGTGTCGGCTTCACACGATACGCAAAGGGCGAGGGCATCGAGAAAAAAGAAGATAATTTTGCGGACGAAATCGCAAGCATGGTAAAATAACCGCTTTTGAGAGTCATTTAAAGGCTGTTCGGGCTTTCCGAACAGCCTTTTTCCTTTTTTGATAAGTTTTTGCCGTGATGCTTAGCTTTTGTAACCCTCATTATTCCTTTTGCATATTTTGCCCAAAGCCAAACAATTGACACAGCGCAAATCATATGATAAAATTTGAGTATATGTGTTTTGTGCGCAGAACATAATCCTTTTTTGTTCTTGAAAGGGGCAAATCCATGAACAGCTTTAAACGTGTGCTTTCTCTCCTGCTTGTAACATTTGTTATTTTCGGCGTTTTTTCCGTTGCTCCTGTCGGCGGGACAGGCAGACAAACATTAAATGCTTCGGCGGATATGGCTTTCGGCGGTGAAAGCACAGACGCCGTATCGGGTTCACGGTCGGATTTGACTCCCTCCGAGGCTTTCCTCAACGTCATTTCAAACGGCGATTATTCAGGCGTGTCGCCGCTTATCATTGTTCCGGGAATAAGCCATTCCGAGCTTTATCTTTACGACGGCGAGCAGCCCGACGGTATAGCAAAAAACATGAGCGGTCAAAACATCGCGAACGGAACAGTTCCCATTGATTTTGCCGCCGAGCTTTTAAGATACATACCTAAGCTTGCGTGGGAGCTTATCAAAGTGTTTGTCACGCAAAGGTCGAGCGATTCCTTCGCCGCGGTCGTGCGCGAGGCGGCCGGGGCGCTTTTCAGCGGCGTCGAGTCAAATGAAAACGGCGTTTTGAAAAATGAGGACTTAAGGCTTGTGAAATTTAACAGGCAAAGAGCGGAGTTCCTGCAATGGCATGAGGACAATCCCGGTGTCGCGGCAAAAGAATTTGTCAGCAGTCTTTCCGAGGCGGAAGGCGCGCTCCCCACATCATACGCCGATATGTACCAAAGCGACGTTGACCGGCTGCACAGACTTGTCACGACGTCTTACACCGACGCGGGGCTAAAGGGATATGAGGAAAAGGTCGGGCGTGAAAAAATGTTTTTCTTCACATTCAGCCTTTACAGCGACGCGTCCTCATCCGCCGCCGAGCTTGAAAAGTTTATAAAGGGCGTTTTGAAGATTACAGGCTGCGAAAAGGTGTCACTCCTCAACGTGAGCCTTGGCGGGACAATTTTCACAGCGTGGGCAGAGCTTTACGGCGCTAAAAACAACTTTAAGGACATCGACAGGGTTGTTAACGCCGTCGCCGTCCTTAACGGCACATATGTCGCCGCCGACTTTTTCAGAGCCATGGCTTTTAATAAGACGGAAAGAAAAGAGAGGTACGAGCTTAACCCGTTCTTCAATCTTTCTGACGAATACCTTTATTCGGGGCTTTTAAAGGACATTGCCGGAGATATGTCCGAATCAAACGCTAAAAACGCTGTTACGGCGGCGCTGCTGAACACTGTTTTAAGGCTTTTGCCGCGCGACGCGGTGCTTGACCTTTTAAGCAACGCATATTCGTCAATTTCCGACAAGGTGTTCCTGCGCTCGCCGGAAATATGGGCAATGATTCCGAAAGAGATATACAAAGAGGTTTCCGAAAAGCTTCTTTCAGACCTCCCCGCGATAAAGGCAAAAACAGACGAATTTTACAAAGCGCAGTGCAGCCTTGAAAAAAACATATTGACAATGACAAAGGCAGGCGTCACAGTCAACACGATTTGCGGCTATAACTTCCGATTTGGCGATATCGACAGCCAGTTTTTCAGTCTTCTTGCCTCGTCGCTTACGAAAAACGGCGACGGCGTCATCAATCTTGAATCCTCAAGCTTGGGCGCCACATGCGCTCTCCCGGGCGAAAAACTGCCTTACAGCTCGACATCCATTGACACAAAGGGGCACAGCTACATTTCTCCCGACGGCTCGGTGGATGCCTCAACCTGCGTTCTCCCGAACAACACATGGTTTTTTAAAGATATGCTCCACGAGGACGCAAACAGCAATTCAGCGACGACAAACCTGATTTTCGCCTTGTCCGTATCCGAAAAGCCTTTTGACGTGCTTGACTATCCGGAATATTATCCGCAGTTCGGCGAGTCGGCAAACAACAAAAAATATCGTCGGTGGATGATTCCCGACGCTGAAAAGCTTCTTGAGGAAAGCCGTCCTAAGCTTCCCGCCGAGTTTGTCGCCGAGCTTGAAGACACCATCGAAAAAGCCCGTCTTGAGCTTCAGTCCACAAGGTGCGACGCCGCAAAGGTCGAGGAGATACACGCGGATTTCAGAAGACTTATGCGTGACCACAAGCGCGACAGCACAATTTATCAGACAGACAGCGAAAGGCTCACCAAAATAGCCGCGGTGTTTGAAGCCGCCGACGACGCAGTTTTGGAGTTTGTCGGAGGGCGCGGATTTTCAGACTTTACAAGAAGTGTCATAAGAGGCGACGACAGCATAAAAATCTTTGCATTCCTGAAAAACATTCAAGAAGCGATTCAAAATGAAGCCGATTAACACATTAAGGGGCGACAAGATGATTTATAAAATCGAAAGCGAATTTTTAACCGCAAAAGTTAAAAGCGACGGGGCGGAGCTTTGCTCTTTGTACGACAAGGTCGGCGGCTATGAATATTTGTGGCAGGGAAACCCCTCCGTATGGTACGGTCAAGCCCCCGTGCTTTTCCCGATTGTCGGCAGGCTGCTGGACGACAGATACAGATATGACGGAAAGGAATACACTCTCCAAAAACACGGGTTCGCGAGGAAGCTTAAGTTTGAGCTTGTAAAATCCGAGGGCGGCTCCGTCGGGCTTCTCCTGCGGGAAAGCAAGGACACACTTGAAGTCTATCCGTTCAAGTTTAATTTATCAGTAAAATTTGAAGTCGTCGGCAGGACATTAAAAGCTACTCACACCGTCACAAACACCAATGAAAAAGAAATGTATTTTTCTATGGGCGGACATCCCGGCTTTAACATATCAATAGGCGACTTCCTTGAGTTTGATGAGAACGAATCCTTAAGCACGGAGACAATCGACGGTGATTCAATCCGTATGTCCGCAAAAACACCTGTTCTCAAAAACGAAAAGAAGATTGTCATAACAGACGATATATTCAACAACGACGCGCTTATCCTTTCAGGCATCAAGTCAAAAGCGTTGACTCTTAAAAGCGAAAAGCATGACCGCACAGTCCGCTTTACCTTCGGCGAGGCGCCGTTTCTCGGGATTTGGGCAAAGCCCGGCGCTCCTTATGTCTGCATAGAGCCATGGTTCGGCGTTAACGACGACAGACAGGAAAAGGACGACATCTCAAAAAAAGAGGGCATCATAAAGCTGGAAAAGGGAGGCTCGTTTGAGCTTGTCTACACTGTCGAGGTAAGCTGAATTTTATAAAAAATTGAAAGGATGCGGGGGTCGGCTCAAACGCTTCAAAAGAAGCTTTGCGCCGCAAGCGTCTCCGCGCGGTGTGTCATGATAAGCATATCATCATCGCTCGAGGATTATCTTGAGGCAATATTCATACTGCAGCAAAGCTGCCGCGGCACAAGGCTCACCGATATCGCCGAATTTCTCGGCGTTTCAAAGCCGAGCGTGAGCAGGGCTATAAGCACGCTGAAGGACGCGGGTCTGCTTGAGCATGAGTCATACGGCACTATTTCACTTACAAAAAGCGGAGAGGAATATGCCGCAATGGTTTTGCACCGCCACAAGCTTATCAAAAGATTTCTGACCGAAACGCTCGGAGTGGACGAGGTCATCGCCGAACGCGACGCTTGCCGCATGGAGCATGTAATCAGTCCGCAGACAATACAAAAGCTGTTTGATTACCTTGGAAAAGCGGAATAGATATGGAAAACTATGATATAATTATCGTCGGCGGCGGAGCCTCCGGTCTTTGCGCCGCCGTCGAATCTGCCGGGGCACAAATCGGCGTGCGCGTAGCTTTAATTGAAAAGCTGCCGAGGGTGGGGAAAAAGCTTCTTGCCACAGGCAACGGCAGGTGTAACCTCACGAACACAAGTGCGTCGGCAAAAAGCTATAACGCTCCTGATTTTGCTTTCGGCGCCATGAGCAGGTACGGCGCTGAAAGCACAGTTGATTTTTTTGGGGAGCTGGGTCTTTTGACTGTCTGCGACAGCGCGGGCAGGGTCTATCCCTCAAGCGGTACGGCGGCGTCTGTGCTTGACGTGCTGCGTTTTGAGGCGGAAAGGCTCGGGGTTGTCGTCATGTGTGACACCACCGTTAAAAGCGCCGTTTATGAAAAAGGTCTTTTTCTTATAAACGGTGCGCTTTCGGCAAAAAGGCTTGTGCTTGCCTGCGGCGGAAAAGCATCGCCGGCGCATGGCTCCGACGGCGGCGGATATGTGCTGCTTGAGAGTTTCGGGCATTCCGTCACGCCTGTTTTTCCCTCCCTTGTCCGATTGAGGACAGACACCTCATTTGTAAAGCCTTTAAAAGGGATTCGCGCCGCGGCTGAAATAAAGCTTGAAATCGACGGCAAGATATCAGACGATGCCGAGGGCGAGATTCTTTTTACCGAAAACGGTCTTTCCGGCATAGCCGCCATGGAGGTTAGCCGTGCGGTGCCGCGTCTTAAAGACCGCCAAAGCTGCTTCGCTGTTTTAGATTTGCTTCCCGCGTTTTCATATGACGAGATATTCGAGCGTGTCCGCGAAACGGCGAGGCGCTCTCCAAATCTGCTTGTCGAAAACCTTTTAAACGGCATACTTCCCAAAAGGGTCGGCATGGCAATCTGTTCCGGCATTTCAGGCATAAGCCTGTCAAAGCCTGCGTCGTCACTTGGCGAGCGGCTGATTAAGGCTGTCGTCTCGGAAATAAAAGCAAAGCGCATACAGGTCACAGGCACAAACGGCTTCGGCAGCGCGCAGGTTACATCAGGCGGCGCCGAGCTTTCGGAGTTTGACTGCCGCACGCTTCAATCAAGGCTTGTCGGCGGGCTTTTCGTATGCGGCGAGCTGCTTGACATTGACGGGCGCTGCGGAGGGTATAATCTCCAGTGGGCATGGGCTTCCGGCAGGCTTGCCGGGAAATCAGCCGCCGAATCGCTTTTAAATCAAAAGGAACAATATTTGCGATGATAAAAATAACTGAATTGAAGCTGCCGCTCGGCGCGGACGACACGGAATTGCTGTCTGCCGCGGCAAAAGAGCTTAGATGCTCCGAAAAGCACATCAAAAGCCTTGAGGTGACAAAAAAGGCTGTTGATTCCCGCAAAAAGGACAACATCTTTTTTGTCTGCAATGTCGAGGCGGAGTTAGACATATGTGAGGAAACAGTTTTAAGGCGTTCTTCGTCGAAAGCCTCTATTGCGGCGCCGTTTATATATGAGGAGCCGGACCTTAAAAGAAACAGTCCCCTGCGCCCCGTCGTGGCGGGCTTCGGTCCTGCCGGTATGTTTGCGGCCTTGACTTTGTCACGCGCGGGCGTTAAGCCGATTGTCCTTGAGCGCGGGCGCGACGCCGACAGGCGCGCCGCCGACATTGAGCTTTTTTGGTCTGCCCGCAAGCTTGACGAAAACTCAAACGTGCAGTTCGGCGAGGGCGGGGCGGGCACATTTTCTGACGGCAAGCTGACAACAGGCATAAAAGACAAGCTTTGCAAAAAGGTTTTTCTTGAGCTGGCGGCAAAGGGAGCGCCAAAGGAGATCCTTTATTCCGCAAAACCACACATCGGCACCGACAACCTTATTTCTGTCGTCAAGGCCTTCCGCGAGGAAATCATCTCCCTCGGCGGCGAGATACGTTTCGAGTGCAGGCTGACAGATGTGATAACAGCGAACAGTTCTGTGTTCGGAGTGACATATATTGATGCCGTCGGAAATATTATTGATATTGAAACAGACACTCTCTTATTATGCGTGGGGCATTCGGCGCGCGACACTGTGGAAATGCTTTTCAACAAAGGTGTAAAAATGTCTCAAAAGCCGTTTTCAATCGGCGTGAGGATTGAACATCCGCGTGAGTTTATTGACAAAGCGCAATACGGGGCTTTTGCCGGTCATCCGCTGCTCGGAGCCGCCGACTATAAAATGTCCTGCCACACGAAGCATGACAGAGGTGTTTATACGTTTTGCATGTGTCCCGGCGGAACGGTGGTCAACGCGTCGTCCGAACGCCGCGGCATTGTGGTAAACGGGATGAGCAAATGGGCGCGTGACGCGGAAAACTCAAATTCCGCTTTGCTTGTGGGCATATCTCCCTGCGACTTTCCAAAGGAGCATGTTTTGTCGGGCTTTGACTTTCAGCGCGGCATAGAGCGGGCGGCATTTGTGAGCGGCGGAGGGGATTAC
The DNA here is from genome assembly GCA_012523185.1 of Clostridiales bacterium. Classification (GTDB taxonomy): domain Bacteria; phylum Bacillota; class Clostridia; order Oscillospirales; family Acutalibacteraceae; genus UBA1425. The sequence continues at coordinate 12,909 of JAAYIY010000008.1, read as the reverse complement.
TCCACCCCGGCTCAGCTTGTCGGCGATTTTCTCGGCGGCGTGTCGTCGTCGGGCTTCGGCGGCGTAAACCCAAGCTGCCCGACGGGGGTGTCTCCGAGCAACATAAGGCGTATATTGCCGCAAAAAGTGATCGACTCGATATCGGCGGCAATTTTAAAGATGGACAAAATGCTTGAGGGCTTCGCGATGCCCGAAGCTGTCCTGACAGCTCCGGAAACACGAAGCTCATCGCCTGTCAGGATATTGAGAAACGATTTTTTTCAGGCAAATATAGCGGGTCTTTACCCATGCGGCGAAGGCGCCGGTTATTCCGGCGGCATTGTAAGCTCCGCGGTGGACGGGATAAGATGCGCCTTTGCCGTGATGGCGGACGAAAGAGAGTTTTAAGACAGCACACGGCTGACAAATATTTGGAGGCGGCGACATGACAGCACATGACATTATTAAGGCAAAAAGAGACGGAAACACGTTGACAAATGACGAAATTGTCTTTTTTGCCGACGGCGTCGCAAGCGGTGAAATCCCCGACAGCCAGTCCGCCGCTTTGCTTATGGCGCTTTGCTTAAAGGGAATGAACAGCTCCGAAACAGCCGCCCTCGCCTCGGCCATGGCCGTCGGCGGCGATCGGCTTGATTTGTCGGTGCTTCCAGGCGAAGTTGCCGACAAGCATTCCACAGGCGGCATTGGCGACAAAACAACGCTTGTCGTCGCTCCGATTGTGGCGGCGTGCGGTATAAATGTCGCTAAAATGACAGACAGATACGTTTGCGGCGCCGGTCTCACCGCCGATAAGCTTCTTTCGATACCAAACCTGCGCTTAGATTTCAACGCAAGGGAAATGCTCGCAATCGCCAACAGATACGGCCTTTGTCTTGCGGAAACAATCGGCAATCTTGCGCCCGCTGAAAAAAAGCTCGGCGAGCTGCGCCGCCTGACGGCGACAACAGAGTGCATCCCGCTTATAGCCGCAAGCATTATGAGCAAAAAAATAGCCGCCGGCACTCAAAACCTTGTTCTTGACGTCAAGGTCGGCAGCGGCGCTCCGGTAAAAAATGTTAAGGACGCAAAAAGATTGGCGCGCGAGATGGTTTCGATTGGCTCCGCAAACAACATAAATGTAACGGCACTCATAACCGACAATAACACGCCTCTCGGATGCGCCGTCGGGTACTCGCTTGAGGTGATTGAGGCGGTCAACACGCTAAGGGGCACAGGTCCGGCAGACCTGACAGAGCTTTGCCTTGCGCTGTCTGCGCACCTGCTTCATCTTTGCGGAAACGGGACGCCGGACGAGTGCCTTGAGTCGGCAAAAAGCATGATGTTTAACGGCTTGGCGTTTGAGCGTTTTTTGTGGGCAGTCAACGCACAGGGCGGCGACATCGGAGTGCTGACCGACACGACGCGTTTTAAAAAGGCAAGGTTTTACAGGACGCTGACGGCAAAACGCAGCGGATACATATCCCGCATTGACGCCGGTGAATGCGGCAGAGCGGCCGCACTGCTCGGCGCGGCAAGAAAAAGCTGCGGCGCAATCGACTCGGCGGCGGGAGTTGTGCTTGAGGCAAAGGTGGGCGCGTTTGTCAAGTCCGGCGACATAATCGCCACTTTATACGCTGAAAACGACTGCCTTTTTGACGGCGCAGAGCAAGCAGCTTTAGGCGCGTTTGAGTTTTCGCGCGAGCCGTCCGAGCCGTCAAAGCTTATAATCGACAAGGTGTCCAACAAAAATTAAATCTTTGTTAATTGTTCGGCGCCGCCCTTTTGGGGCGGCGCCGCGGGCTTTTAATCTTTTCTTAGCCGCCGACAGCTTGAATGAGCTTGTCCGCCGCCGCCTTTATCCCTGCCGATTCGATGGATTCAACGTCGCCGTGATCCACCATTGCCGCGGTGTTGCCGTCTATCGGCAGACGCGCCAAAATCGGCACACCGAGGTCGGCGGCAATGTTTTCGATGTTGCTTTCTCCGAAAACAGAAATCTCCTTGCCGCAATCGGGGCACTTTAACCAGCTCATGTTTTCGATAACGCCAAGCACCGGAACGTTCATGAGCTTTGCCATATTAAACGCCTTTTTGACAATCATTGTCACAAGGTCTTGCGGCGTCGTGACAATAACCGCTCCGCTGACAGGCAGGCTTTGGAAAACAGTCAGCGGCACGTCGCCCGTTCCCGGCGGCATATCCACAAACATATAGTCGATTTCATCCCACGCGACGTCCTGCCAAAATTGCCTTATAATGTCGGAAATGACGGGACCTCTCCAAATAACGGGCTGGTCCTCCTTTTCGAGCAGGAGATTTATCGACATAATCTTGACGCCTGTCTGCGACTCCATCGGCAGCAGTCCCCTGTCGTCGCCCGACGCGCGCCCGCGCAAGCCAAACGCCCGAGGCACCGACGGACCTGTCACATCGGCGTCAAGTATTGCCGTCTTATAGCCCCTTGCGGCAAATTCGGACGCCAGCAGAGAAGTGACAAGCGACTTGCCGACGCCGCCCTTTCCGCTTATTACCGCGACGACATTTTTAATGCTGCTGAAAACACCGCTTGCAAAGCTGAGATCCGGATTTTCACATTTTTCGGAACAGCTTGAGCAGTCGCCTGAACAGCTTTGCGGTTTTTCGTTTGACATTTTATCAGAACCTTTCGGATAATTTAGCGGTCAAATATAAAAGTATATAAATAATCGGCCAGTGAATCGCATAAATCAGCAGCGAGCGCCTTCCGAGGCTGCCTAAAAAAGGGACATGTTTTTCATAAAACTCCGACGGTATCCTGTCTTCGGCAACATAGCCGCCGACAAAGCCGCCGGCAAGAAAGATAAACAGGTTTGGCAGCAGCGGGAAGTAATCGGCCGAATAGAAATCGGCGGACTTGAACCCTAAGGGGAAAAGATAATAGTGTGAATAAAGGCTTTGAGGCAGCGGAATTGTTTTAAACGGCAGGTAAATGACTCCGTCCTGAACTCCGTATGTGACGGCAAAAATGAAAAAACACACGAAAAAGCCGAGCGCGGGATTGATTTTCTCAACAATCGGGCGTATTAATGTGAAAATCAAGATTGACAAGGAAATCGCGTGAAGGATGCCGAACAAAACAGACATTCCGCCGATGCCTATAAGCGGAAAAAGCAAGGATGTGGTGACGCTTAGCGCTCCGGCAACTGCCGCAAGGCGCAAGCCTCTGTAAAGATTGTTTCTTGAAAGCCTTGAGGAAATTCCGCTTATAAATATAAATAACGAGGCAAAAAAGGGCTGTGCGGGCATAAAAAAGCTGAAAAGGCTCTTGAATATGCTGATCTCAAAGGTGTCGCCCGCCAAAAAAAAGCCGTGGTAAAACAGCATGCACAAAACGCAAGCGCCCCGCAGCTCGTCAAGCAGCTCGACACGCCTTTTAAAGCACGGCGCCGCCGCTGATGCTGTTTTGCCGCTCATTTTCATGGTTTTTGCCAAAGGCCGACCTTCTTTTTCACCTTGTCGGCTGTGCGCGCCGAAACCCTTGCGGCGGCGGCGGCACCCTTGACCGCGCAATCGGCAAGATATGACTTGTCGGCGACAACACTCTTGTATTTTTCGCGCAGCGGGCGAAGCTCTTCGATAACCGCCTCTGCTACAGCGGACTTAAAATCTCCGTATCCCTTTCCCTCAAATTCTCTCTCTATCGCGTCGAAATCTTTGCCTGTGCAACAGGAATAAATCGTCATCAGGTTAACAATTCCATCTTTGCCTTCAGCGCGGCGCACCTGCGCCTCAGAATCGGTGACGGCGCTCTTGAATTTTTTAAAAATTGTGTCCGGCTCATCAAGCACCGAAACAGAGGCTTTGGGGTTTGCGTCGGACTTTGACATTTTTGCCGCCGGGTCTTGAAGCGACATTATCTTTGCGCCTTTTTTGCCGATAAACGGCTCCGGCACCGTGAAGACATTGCCGTAAATACCGTTGAAACGCTCGGCAACGTCGCGCGCAAGCTCAAGATGCTGCTTTTGGTCGGCGCCGACAGGCACAAAGTTTGTTAGATAAAGAAGGATATCGGCAGCCATCAATGTCGGGTATGCGAAAAGACCTATATTTATGTTGTCGGACTGTTTGTGTGATTTTTCTTTGAACTGTGTCATCCTTGACGCCTCGCCGAACTGTGTGTAGCAGTTAAGAATCCATGAAAGCTCCGAGTGCGCGCACACATGGCTCTGAACAAAAACAATGTTTTCGTCCGGGTCAAGCCCGAGGGACAGCAAAAGCGCGAACATTTCAAGTGTCTGGCGGCGAAGCTCCCCCGGATTCGGACGTGATGTAAGGGCATGCAGGTCGGCTATGCCGAATATGCAGTCATAATCCCGTGACATCTCTTTCCAGTTTTTAAGCGCGCCGAGATAATTGCCCAAAGTCGGCATCGCGGTGGGCTGAATGAGGCTCAAAACTCTTTTTTTCTGCTCCTGCGCAACATTTGTCATGTGATGCTTTCCCCTTTATTTAAGGCAAGAGTGCTTGCCGATAATTTAAAGCCCGCCGCCGCGGCAAGCCCCTTCAAAGCTTTTCGCCGCCGCACCGGCAGGTGATTATTATAGCATTTCAAGGCAAAGATGTAAAGGATTTGCGGAAAATGACTTGCAATCCCGCCGAAATTTAAACAGCCGTGCCTATGTGCGCCGTGGGCGGCTTTTTGATTATGAACGCGTGTCGTGGGGCTTAAATCTTTTTAACCTTAAAGCGTTTGTGACGACCGACACGGAGCTTAAGCTCATGGCGGCGCCCGCAATCATCGGATTTAAAAGCGGACCGCCGAATATGTGGAGCAAGCCCATTGCGACAGGTATTCCCAAGGTGTTGTATCCGAAAGCCCAAAGCAAATTTTCCTTGATGTTTCTTATTGTGCTTTTGCTTAACCTTATTGCCGTCGGCACATCCATCAAGTCGCTTCTCACCAAAACTATGTCGGCTGACTCCATCGCCACATCTGTGCCGGAGCCTATCGCAATGCCTATATCCGCCTGCGCCAGCGCGGGAGCGTCGTTTATGCCGTCGCCGACCATCGCCACCTTTTTGCCCTCGGATTGGAGCTTTTTAATTTCGTCCGCCTTATCTTCGGGCAGGACTTCGGCAAGTACGGCATCTATGCCAACCTGCCCCGCTATTGCGTTCGCTGTTCTTATGTTGTCCCCGGTAATCATGACAACCTGAATACCCATCTTGTGAAGAGCTTCAACCGCCTTTTTGCTGTTTTCCTTTACTGTGTCGGCAACGGCTATAAGTCCGGCTATATCGCCGTTGACAGCTATATACATCGGCGTCTTTCCGTCTCGTGAGAGCGTTTCAAAGGAGTCTGCCAAACCTTCTAATTCGACTCCCCTTTCCGCCATCAGCTTTTTGTTGCCTGCCAGGACAAGCTCGCCCCCGATAGTCGCCTCTATCCCGTAGCCGGGCACTGAATTAAACATTTCGCATTGTTTAAGCTCTGTCCCCTTTTCTTCGGCAGCCCTGACTATCGCGTCGCCAAGCGGATGCTCCGAGCCTTTTTCGGCCGATGCCGCCAGTTGCAGCAGCTTTTCCTTTGAAAAACCTTTTGCGGTGATTATGTCCGTCAGCTTCGGCTTTCCCTCCGTGATGGTGCCGGTCTTGTCAAATATTATTGTCTCCACTTGATGCGCCGTTTCTAAAGCAACGCCGCTTTTTATCAAGACGCCGTTTTCCGCGCCCTTGCCGGTGCCGACCATAATAGCCGTCGGAGTTGCCAGACCGAGAGCGCAGGGGCAGGCTATGACTAAAACAGATATGAATATTGTCAGCGAAAATGTCGCCGATTCTCCGCCTATAAAGTACCATCCCAAGCCTGATATTACCGCAAGCGATATGACTATCGGCACAAAATATCCTGATATGACATTTGCCATCTTCGCGATGGGCGCCTTTGAGCTTTGCGCGTCCTCGACTAATTTGATTATCTGAGCCAAAACTGTGTCCTTGCCAACCTTTGTGGCTTTAAATTTAATCGATCCGTTTTTATTTATGCTTGCGCCGAAAACCAAATCCCCGGCGCTCTTTTCGACAGGTATGCTCTCACCGGTAAGCATGGATTCGTCTGTTGACGTCACACCGTCCACAACCTCACCGTCAACCGGAATCCTTTCGCCCGGCTTTACGACAATGATATCGCCCTGTACCACATCGTCAATTGATATCTCGACCTCTTTTTTATCTCTGATAACAAGGGCTGTTTTCGGTTGAAGTCCCATCAGCTTCTTGATTGCTTCGGATGTCTTGCCTTTTGTGACGGACTCCAAATATTTGCCGAGCGTTATAAGAGACATAATCACAGCCGCCGACTCAAAGTACAAGTGCATAGCGTAGCTTGAGTCGCCTTTTATAATTTTATATGTCGCGAACAGACCGTAAACGACCGCGGCGCCCGTGCCTATCGCTATGAGCGAGTCCATATTCGGGTTTCCCTTAAACAAAGCCTTAAGTCCCACCGAATAAAACTTGCGGCCGAAAACAACAACCGGTGCGGTCAGCGCTAATTGAACAAGCGCAAAATTAAGCGGATTTATATCCGGGTTGAAAAAGGCGGGCAGGGGCGCGCCCATCATGTGACCCATGGAAACATAAAGCAGGGGCACTGTGAATATTGCGGACGCTATAAACCGCCTTAGCAGGCTTTTGACTTCATCTTCTTTCTTTTGGCTCGCGGCGGCGTCTGCCTCATCATCATTTGCCTTAAACCCCGCGCTTTCAATTTCCTTTTTTATGTCCGCAAGCTTTACTTTGGACGGCTCATAATTAAAAATCAGCTTTTCTGTCGCCAGGTTTACATTTGCCTCTGTGACGCCGTCAAGCTTTTCAACGGCCTTTTCCACAGCCCTTGCGCATGACGCGCAGGCCATCCCCTCTATTTTAAATGACTTTTCCGCCATATAATCGTCTCCTTTTCAGACATTTTGTTTGCTACAAATCTAAGTAAATCCAAAAGCTTTTTTCCGCCGTAGCTGCTGATGCCGCTAAATACAAAGCATACGGCTCCAAAACACTTCCTTTATACATAAATTATACCACTTTTCATGTCTGTAATGCAACAAGAACAGTTGTTTTTTGTTTAACAGCTTTCGCGCGTCAAGCAAAAACGAGCCGACGAGCTTTTTCCCTCTCCCGCACTTTCCCGCGCTCATGCCTTGCCTCCCTATCTTTTAAAACAACAGCGTTATTTTGCAAAAACCGTGCCGGTGCATGGCTCAAAAAGCTTTGTGCTGCGGTTTTTGAAAAAATCTTGACTGTTTAATATTGCAACTTGCAATTTTGAAATTGCTTTGGCAAAAAGTCTTGACATCCATTTAAGTGTATGATAATATATTTTTTGCGTAGTATGGAGAGATACCGAAGCGGTCATAACGGAACGGTCTTGAAAACCGTCGTACCCTATGGGTACCGTGGGTTCGAATCCCACTCTCTCCGCCAATTAAAAACATATGTCAGGCATCTTGTGTCACCTGATTTAATATATTGTTACCATGGAGAAGTACTCAAGTTGGTGACGAGGCGCCCCTGCTAAGGGCGTAGGTCGGGCAACCGGCGCGAGAGTTCGAGTCTCTCCTTCTCCGCCAAAAAGCGATAAAGTTCGTCAGAACTTTATCGCTTTTTCAACGAAATAAATCCTAAAGGATTTGTGAAATGCGCTTTGCGCGTGAAATATGCCTGCGGCGCGTGAAATGCCTGCGGGCGTGCGTGGATTTATTTTATTTCACATCGAGCTTTAGCGGGATATTTCACTTATTGCATTGAAGTCAGAGCAATGATATAATCAGCGCGTGAGGTGATTAGATGTAAGAATCAAAACTTCGTAATTTATCAATGCAGTTTGCCGTTGATACTTTGAAACTGTGCGAAAGCATAAAAGGGCATTATTCGATAGTTAATCAACTTGAGCGTTCCGCAACTTCAATCGGCGTCAATATTCATGAAGCAAATTATGCTCACAGTAAGGCGGATTTTATTGCAAAGCTTCAAATATCTTTGAAGGAATGTTTTAAAACCGAATACTGGCTTGAATTGTTTGTGAAATCGGAATTTGTCAGCTTGGAAACTTGCAAGGGCTTTAAACTGTCCTGCCGCAGACATTACAGACCGCAATTCAAGAATTGTTGACAGCAGTGTTTGCAGAGGAATTGACAGCAATAAGGCATATGAAGGCAAAGCAAAAATCATTCGCCCTGTATTGCTTTTTTCTTTTTTTGTGTTTCAGTGTAAAACGTCAAAATATTATGCTATAATAAATTAAACACGCAAAAAACGATTTGCTTTTAATTTTATCGAACATATAAGCAGCAATAATTTGATGAGGTGACACATATGCATAAGAAAGCAAAAATCTACATCGTGAAATTGTTTGTCCAGCGCGTGATTGGATTGTTGTTATATCTATTGGGCGCGTGGTGGACGCTGAATTTGCGGGCGCTGATTTATTTCATTTTATACTTCGTCATGGTTATTATCTCCTGTGTTATAATGTATCGATTGAATCCCGAAACACTTGCCGAACGGAATAAATGGAACACAGATTCGCCAAAGTGGGACAAACTGCTGCTGGGGGCTTACTGGCTTTTGGCGTTTTTCGTCATTTACCTCATAGCCGGATTTGAAGCGTCAAAAGCCTCACCTATCAGCATCGTATTTTCAGCAGGTGTCATATTGCAGTTGTCGGCTTCTGCTTTGTCATTGTGGGCTGTTATGACAAACACTTTTCTTGAGTCAACCGCACGGATACAGACCGACCGGGCGCAGGTTGTGTGCAAAACAGGACCTTATAAATTCATCCGCCACCCGACATATGCATCAGTGCTGCTTTGGTGCGTGTCTATATACATGGTCTTCGGGACATTGTTTGTTGGGTTGATTTCTGCTGTTATCGCGGTAATTATCATTATCCGAACTTGTCTTGAGGACAAAATGCTGAAAGAACATCTTGGCGGTTATGCGGAATATATGAAAGAGGTCAAATATCGTATTATGCCGTTTGTTTGGTAACATCACTTTCTTTTTATCTGCGTTTATTGTTCTAATTCAACACCATTTTGACCGGTGTTTTCAAGGGGTTTAAGATTTTTCAAGAGACCCTAACTAAACATTCTGAATAAATCTACATTTTGGATAGTTTGAGCACCCGTAAAAATTCTTACCGGCGTTTTCCCCTTTTTTTGCAGTTCTGAGAATTAAATCTCCCCCGCATTTGGGGCATTTATCAGAATTTGAATCGGAAACGTCAACATCCGGACTCGGTTCGATTTCTTCTGTTTTTATTGTATCTGTTGTTTCAGTCTGCTGCGCAGGAGTTTCTTCTCGTTTTTTATATCGTTCTTGAATTGATTCAATGTGCGCCGCTTTAATAGCATCATCCACCTTTGTAAGGCTTTTCAGTTTTTTATAAACTAAATCGACTTTTTCATCATCAAGCGCATCTTCGGCTGAGTTCCAAATTGAGCGAACTGTTGCATATAAGCGGTCACGCTTTATTACATGAATGTCCTCACTGTTTATCGTGAGTTTTTTCAGTTCACACCTTTCAGAAAAAGCTATAATAGAAAACAGCGGAATGTCATCGTTCAAATATTGCTCAAGCCATTTAATATGCGTTTGATTTTGCTTTATGGGGTTATAAAAGCGGTTCTTCATTTTATTGGGCAGCATCACAGTCCAATATAAGGAACCTTCATCGCCAAAAATCCATCCTGAGTAGTTCTTGCTTTCAATAACAAATATTCCTTTTTGAGTGATATAAACCACATCAATCTCCGATGTTTCCTCATTATCTTTTGGAACATAAACATTTCTTAATACTTTGCCTTTTCGCCCAAACAGCTTAACAAGCCTTAGCTCACGTTCTGTCAGTTTTTCACCATGTTTTCCTACCCAAGCGGCATCAAACATGTTGTCTAATATCTTATCAAAAAGACCTTTTGACATATCAATTCACTCTCCACATCCATAAATATAATGTTTATTTTGTTTTTAATCGGTTCAAATTCAACAGGCGTACATGCGGCGGCGGCAGGTTTACAATTCTGTCGGGGATGGATTTTTGCGGATTTTCGGCAAGACAACGTCTGATATTCTCATTTGCAGCCGTTCCGCCTCTTTGGGGTACATATCCACACCACAAAACGCCCTGTTTTCGCTCTTTTCCTGCGTTTATTATACTATGATAACACCATTTTGACCAGTGTTTTCAAGGGGTTTAAGGTTTTTCAAGAGAACCTAATTAATAGGAATATATTTTTTCAGAAGCGCTGCAATAATAAATATTCCAATAATAACAGCAATACCCTGAGCTAAAATAAGTATCATCATGCCCGCTCGGGTCGACATACATAACCGGATTATTCAGGCAATACGCATACATATTCGTCCCGACAAGCGCGTCGCCCGCCATGAACAAGCTGTCCGCACTGATGAATCTGCCCAAATCCGGCCAGCAGTACCTCGATTTGAGGTAGTACATTTCAAGGTCGGTGTCGTAGAAGTAGTAGTAGTAGTAGTACCCGCGGTAGGTTACAGGGTTATACTTTTCGATTATGCCGGCGTTTGCCCCGGCGTTCAGGTCTGCGGTATAGGTAAAATTGCCCCACGCGTCGTAGGTGTAGTCCGCCATTGTCGCGCCCGTTTCATCCACCACGCGCAGCACGTCGCCCTGCGCGTTTTTGATGTAGTAATAGGTATATGTCTGCGGCTCGACGCCTTCATAGTCCTTAACCGTGAAGCCTATGGCGTCGCCGTTCTCGCCGTAGATTATCCGCACATCGGCGATTCTGCCACTAGGATAAGTTTTGATGCTGTAGCCGAGCAGCGTCCCGCCGGCGGACCATGTGTAGGAATAATAATCCATTGTCCACGGGAAAGAGCCAAAGTCAATAACGTTTTTCAATGTCCGCAGTCCGTCGGCGTTGTAGCTCATGTGGATAACGTTATCGCTGTTGGCGTCCTGGTATCTTATCAGCTCCCTGCCATCCCATAAATAACTGATGTCGCCGCCGTAGGTCAGCGGATTGCCGATTTCGTTGTACGTTATCGACGTGCCGTCATAGCTTGTCAGCTTGTCTTTCCATGTGCTGTCATAAGTGTAGCTGACTGTGTCCGTCGCCGCGCCGAGCGTGCCCGCCGTGTAGGCGTACTCGCTCTTTGAGACGATGTTGCCGCCCTTGTCATAGGTGTAGGTGAAACTCTTTCCGAGCACCGCGCTGTCCTCGCGGGTCAGCTGGTTTGCTTGGTCGTAATCGGGGCAAGACAGGAGAAATAAGAGATATCTATGTCCACTGTCTTACGCCGTGATGCGTTCGGACTGTTCAACCGTTAGTCGTGGGTTCCGGCTTTCTGAAAAACTGCGAAATCTTGTACTCCAAATTCGGAGTCCATGTTTCGCCTGTGTCCGAATAGTAGATTGATATGCTGTGTTCACGGGCATACGCTTCGGCATATGTCCCTTTTGTTGTGGAAAATACGACATTATTCTTGCACCCGCTAAACGCGTTGCCGCTGATTTTTTCAACCGAGTCGGGAATGGTAATTTTGCCGAGACTCTTACAGTTTTCAAAGGCAAGAAATGCTATTGTTTCAAGGGTATTCGGAAAACTATCAATTTTCAATTTTGGGCAGCCGGCAAACGACTCTTTTCCAATGTTAGTTAGTCCTTCAGGTAAAGTAACGGTTTCAAGATTGTCGCAATCTGCAAAAGTGTTATAACGGATTGTTGTCACCGACTTTGGAAGGTCAACGGTCTTAAGTTTATTGCACGCCCAAAATGTCGAGGGACCGATTTCGGTAATATTTTCGCTCAATTTTACGCTTTTGAGCCACCAGCAGTCTGTAAACATGCCGCCGTTGAACTCAGTTACGCTGTTTGGAATCACGATGCTTTTTAGAAATATACAACACCTGAGTGCGCTACAATCCATTACAGTCAGACCATCATTCAGTAAAACGGATCTGAGAAATAAGCAGCCTTTAAACGCTTCGCAGCCGATATAAAGAATTGAGTTAGGCAAAGTAACATTATGAACAAATAGATTCCAGCTGAATGAATAACCTGCGACAGCAAAGACCGTATAACCGTCTAACGTTTCAGGTATTACGCAACTTGATTCTTTGCCAGTGTACTTCTCGATTAATGCACCGCCGTTTTCATAGTATGAGTATTCATAATATCCGCTCACGGCGTTGCCGAGCTTCACGGATTCAGGGTATTTAGTATGATTATAAAAATAGTCATTAAAGTCCCATGATGTTTTCAACTCTTTAGAAATGGCTTCGCTGACCGGATTAACTTCGGTTGTGGTTTCAGTTGGTTTGCCGCCGGAGGCATCTTCATCAGAAGTGTCATTTTTACTGCATCCGGACATAATAAAGCCGAACAGTATGAGTAATACGATGATTCTTTTCATATGTCGTCTCCTTAAGTAATGGTGCGTACTGTAAACTTAAATGAAAGATGAAGACAGCTCCGCCCTTGTGGTACGATGTTTCTGCAACAAAACGCGTACCTCCCAAGAAAAGGAGCTGTCTTCATGCAGAAATTATACCATTTTTCATGTCCGAAATGCAACAACAATCATTCTTTTTATCGTTACGGCAAGGATGTTAAAAATGTCTCTAACGGGCAACTGTCCATCCTGTCCCGTGCGTGGAAGGCTTAATTCCCCAAAATGTAATCACACAGTGTGCCGCTTTCAATTTTACTGCAGAATGCCGGTTTTAGGGTTACTGTTCAGCTTCGATGTCTTAGATTCTCAATCTTGCCGCCTCAACTGTTCAATTTCATGCGCCGTATTCAGGTAAACCGGGGAATCACGGGATTTTCTTGCGTGGATATATACGCCGCTCCTTTCAACGTGGCCTCTGACTGAATTTTGCTATTTTTTCAAGTATTTTCGCATC
>JAAYIY010000007.1 GCA_012523185.1 Clostridiales bacterium | reverse complement strand
GCCGCGATGATCTGATCATACATTCATTATGAATCTCACGCGCCATATTTAAATAATTATTGTCCAGGTCGCCTTCGAGCGGCCTTTTTTTGCTGCCCAATTACGCGGAGTTATTGGGCGGTTACGAGCAGTCGCCACAGCAAACGCTTTTGCCCTTTTTCTTCAGTCTGACGAGATAAACTATCGCGGCGATTGCGCATAGGGCAACGATTGAAAGTATTATGATATCAAAAACATTCATTTTTATCACCTGCGGTTATTCATGGTTTAAAGGCGGCAGGCAAGGATAAGGACCGCCTGCAAAGCGCTGTTCGTTTTAAAAAATGAGACCTCCGACCCGGTAAAAGGCAAACGCGAAAATCCATGCTATGAGACACTGACCGACAACGGCGGCGACTGTTTGCAGCCATGAACCAAGCTCGCGTTTCATAGCGGCGACGGCGGCGACACACGGGGTGTAAAGCAGCGTAAAAACAAGAAAGCTGACAGCCGAAAGCGAGGAAAACAGCGCCGGCAGAGCCGTGTCAAGCGCCGAGGCGCTGCTGCCAATCAAGACTCCGAGAGTGCTGATGACCGCTTCCTTTGCCGTGAACCCGACGACAAGAGACGTCGCAATACGCCAGTCGTCAAAGCCCAAGGGACGGAAAATCGGCGCCATGAGCCTGCCGATTGACGCAAGAAGGCTTTGGGAGCTTTCGCCCGTGAAGTTGAGCTGTGAATCAAACGCGCCAAGGAACCAAATTATTATTGTCGCAAGCAAGATAACGGTAAAAGCCTTGCGCAAAAAGTCGCGCGCCTTTTCCCACATCAAAAGGATGGTTGTTCTAAGCGAAGGGACTCTGTAGTTTGGAAGCTCCATTACAAAAGGTATCGGTTTTCCGCGAAACGCCGTCTTGTTAAGCAGCGCCGCGACAAGGATGCCGGCCGCTATGCCGGAAATATAAAGAATCGCCATCACGAGAGCCGCGCGCCCCGGGAAAAATGCCGCGCTGAAAACAGCGTATATCGGTATTTTGGCGGAGCAGCTCATAAACGGCATCAGCAAAACAGTCATCTTCCTGTCGCGCTCGCTTGAAAGTGTCCTCGTCGCCATTATGGCGGGAACAGAGCAGCCGAAGCCGATTATCATCGGAACAAAGCTTCGTCCGGAAAGGCCGAGGCGGCGGAGCAATTTGTCCATGACAAACGCGACACGCGCCATGTATCCCGTGTCCTCAAGCACAGAAAGAAAGAAAAACAAGACAACAATGAGGGGCAGAAACGATATCACGCTTCCGACTCCGGCAAATAGACCGTCAATGACAAGGCTGTGGACGGCGGGGTTAATGCCGTAAGCCGTAAGACCTTTGTCAACGGCGGCCGCCAGCAGGTCGATGTCCCTTGAAAGAAGCTCTGAAAGAAAGTTGCCGATTACGCCGAAAGTGAGCCAAAATATAAGAACCATAATGGAGAAAAAGACAGGCAAGGCGGCGTATTTGTTTGTCAGGAGCTTATCAATTTTGTCACTCCTTAAACTTTCCTTGCTGACGCGGTTTTTCACGACTGTGAGGCGGCACACATCTTCAACAAAGGCATAGCGCATATCGGCAAGGGCGGCGTTTCTGTCGAGCCCGCGCTCATTTTCCATTTCTATAATGGAATGCTCTATCAGCTCATGCTCATTTTGTGACAGGTCAAGCCTGTCTATAAACTCCTTGTCGTCGCCCTCGATCAGCTTAGTCGCGGCATATCTGCGCGATATGCCGATCCGCTGGGCATGGTCCTCTATAACGTGCGATATAGAATGAATGCAACGATGAACGGGACCCGGCAGGCAAAAATCAGTAACGGCGGGGAGTCTTTTTTTCTCCGCTGTGTCGATTGCGGACTTGATAAGCTCGGATATACCCTCTTTTTTAGCCGCTGAAATGGGTATGACGGGAACCCCCAAAAGCTTTGACATTCCGGCAATGTCGATAGTTCCGCCGTTGCCGCGGATTTCATCCATCATGTTCAGAGCTATAACTGTCGGAATCTGAAGCTCAAGCAGCTGCAAAGTCAGGTAAAGATTGCGCTCGATGTTTGTGGCGTCGACTATGTTTATTATGCCGTCGGGCTTTTCATTTATAATAAAATCACGCGAAATAATCTCGTCGTTGGAGTAAGGACGAATCGAATATATACCCGGCAGGTCAACAACAAAATTGCCCTTTGAGCCGCGGATAGCGCCTGTTTTTGTGTCCATCGTGACGCCGGGGAAATTTCCGACATGGCGGTTTGAGCCTGTCAAAGCGTTAAAAAGTGTGGTTTTGCCGCAGTTTTGATTGCCCACAAGAGCAAATATCATGTGCCTTCCTCCCTTATTTTTATCAGTCTTGCGTCGTCCTTCCGCATAGTAAGCTTATAGCCGCGCACACTTATCTCTAAAGGGTCGCCGAGCGGAGCGGTTTTTCGGACAGAAACCTCCGTGCCGGGGATAAGCCCCATATCAAGCATACGCAGGCGGAGCGCTCCTTCTCCCCCCACGGAGCAAATTTTCGCGTTTTTTCCTATCGGCAGTATATCAAGCGTCAAAATCGTTGCCTCCGTCTTCTGAAAAGTATTTACGCCGGCCTTTTGCCTTTGTTTAAAGACATTATGAAACCGTGAAAAACGGCTTCTGCCGACAAAAACATGTTAGCATGAGCTAACATATTTGTCAAGCATTTTTTGCGAAAAATGTCGAACAAATATTGAGTGCCGAAAGCAAAAAATTTCGTATAATTTTCCCGCTCCGTGGGCTGCAAAGCCCGAAAACATATTTGGCTTTCCGGCGGCAAAAATAAAAGAACATGAGCCGCGTCACACAGTCGGCGGATAAGGGAAGTTTTTGTATCGTGACAAGAATAATGAATGACTTTACAAAGGGAAGCTTACCGCGGCAGATGCTCATCCTTTCGCTTCCGTTTGCGCTTTCAAACTTCGCGCAGGTGCTTGCCTCTGTAGCCGAGATGATAGTCACAGGCGGCGCGGCCGGGGGTGCGGGGCTGTCGGCTGTCGCGACGTCAGGACAGGTTGTAATGTTTATGACGTTGATATGCGTAGGCTTTTCAATGGGCGGTCAAGTCATGGTGTCTCAGCTTGTCGGAGCGGGAAAGCGCGAGGAGCTGAACAAAACAATAGGAACTCTTTTTTCAATCACGGCCGCCATGGGCTTGCTCATGACGCTTGCGGGTCTGCTTTTTTGCAAAGCAATCCTTCGCCTGCTCAAAACGCCCGATATTTCTTTTCAAATGGCGGCGGACTACCTTTTTATAAGCTCTGCCGGAATGCTTTTCTTTTACGGCGGCAATATGGTTTTATCAGTGCTGCGCGGAATGGGCAACTCGAAACAGCCCTGTATATTTATATTTGCATCCTGCATAACAAGCATCTTTCTTGTGTTTTTGTTTTCTGTAAAGTCGGGGCTCGGGGTGGCGGGGGTCGCTTTTGCCGCCGTGATAGGGCAGGGAGTTTCCTTCTTTTGGTCGGTCTTATATCTGCGGCGCAACAGGAGCGAGTTTGGATTTGATTTTAAGCCGCGCAGCTTTATTCCGGAAAAGAAGGCGGCGGCCGCGCTCTTAAAGCTCGGAATACCCTTTGCGCTTCGCAGCGCGTCTGTAAACATATCCATGATGTTCGTCACGGCTCTTGCAAACAGCGCCGGCGTCGCGGCGTCGGCTGTGTTCGGCATCGGACAAAGGCTCAATGACGCCGCCGACAAAATTTCACTTGCCGTCAACTATTCCGTTTCAACTGTCGCGGGTCAAAACTTCGCGGCGAGGAATTTTGAAAGATCAAAAAAATCGGTGTATTGGGGGTGGTTTTACAGCTTTGCTGTCTACATTGCTTTCGCGGCAGTCTTTCTGACAAACACAAGCGGTCTGTTTCGGATTTTCACACGCGAACAGGATGTTCTTGCGCTTGCCCCGGCGTTCGCATACGCCGTTGTCTGGGGATTTCCTGCAATAGCTTTAACACGGGGAACAAACGGCTTTATACAAGGTGTCGGCAACTCCGTTTTAATTCTTATTTTTTCACTGGTTGACGGCTTTATTCTGCGAATAAGTCTTTGCCGATTTCTTGGCGTCACGCTGGGAATGGGCTTGTACGGAATATTCCTCGGTTATGGGCTTGCGGCATACGGCACGGCCGTGCCCGGTGTTATATATGTCTTTTGCGGGCTTTGGAAAAAGCGTGAGACGTCAATTTAAGCACGGACCGCCGTCAAACGGCAGCCCGTGCTTAATCAAGCGCATTAAATTAAGATTGGCTGGAGCTGCTCCCCTTCAAGAGCCGCCTCAAGCGCTTCACGCGTCCGTGAAAAATCGGCTACAATGGAATTTGGTTTCTTTTGGCTGTCGTCCTGGCGCATAGGTATAAAAAATACATTTTTGCAGTTCATAAGCTTACCGATGTTAGCCGCGGACGCGCCGAGGGCATCGTTTGTCGAAACGCCTATAAGCAGCGGGCGCCCGTTTCTAAGGTGCGCTTTTGCCGCCATCGTTACCGCTGTGTCTGTTATTCCGTTTGCAAGCTTGCCTATTGAATTACCGGTACAAGGGGCTATAATAAGTATGTCAAGCAGTTTTTGCGGACCAATCGGCTCCGCCTGCGATATTGTGTGAATTATCTCACGACCGCATAAAGCTGTTATTTGCCGATTTATTTCCTCAGCTTTTCCGAATCTCGTATCAGTCGAGTACGCGATCTCTGACATGATGGGCATCAGCTTGATACCGCTGTCCCGAAGATTTTTCATCTCAACCAACGCCCCGGAAAAAGTACAAAAAGAACCGCAGACCGCAAAGCCCACAGTTATATCACTCATTCGCTTCCCTCCCTTATTATGTTCATTATGGTTTCTCCGATTATGATGCCGGCGCTTTTCGGGGCAATCGCTCCCGGAAGCGAGCCCGCCGCGAACGCGTCAAGCCCGAGCGCCTTTGCCGCTTCAAAATCGACTCCGTAAGGAGCTGACGCTATATCTGCCACAACGCAGTCGCGCCTCATTTTCTTAAGAATAGTCTCGTCGATGACAGGCGCCGGAACGGTGTTTACAAGCATGTCAAAGCCGCCCGCAAATCTGTGCATTTCGCGGAGGTATATGGCGCGGCAGCCGTCATTTTCGGCGGACGCAAGGCTGCTGCATCTTCTTGCCGCAACAGTCACGTTAGCGCCGAGGGCAAGCAGCGCCTTTGCCGCCGCTTTTGCCGTTCTGCCGTAGCCTGTGATGGCGATATTAGCTCCTTTGATTGTTATGGGCAGTTTTTCAGAAGCAATCTTCACAACACCCTCCGCGGTTGGAACGGCGTTTTTCACAGCAAATTCATCCCTGTCGGCATAGTCGTAAACGCGTATGCCTTTTCTGAAAAGCTCCGAACGCCTTTTTGAGCCAAGCATCCCCGCAAACACTGTCTGCTCCGGCCTTAAGAGGTCAAATATTTCCGACAAGCGCACCTCTGAAGCCGAAAAAGGGGCGTTTAGCGTTTCGGAGTCACGGCTGGCGGGTATGGGGAGAATTACAGCGTCAGACGCGCCGACAGCAATGTCCGCCTGAATTATGTCGAGCGAGCAGTCTTTGCGGTAGTTTTCAAAGCAGCAAAGGGAAACCTCATATCCTTGCTCCTCAAGATTTTGTTTCATGTATATCTGCCTGGCGTCTCCGCCGATTATCGCAAAGCTTTTAACAATATTCACAATAAATCATCGCTCCTTCGCGGCCGCCGGTCTGCCGACACATGAACAAACCGCCGGGCGCATTAAAGTCGTTTTGCAATATCATTATATGTGAGCGTTTGAAACGCAGTGAGTTAAAAGATTCATATTTTTCAAAAAGGGTGTTTATTTTTTAGTAGAAATAGAATATAATAGACAGTATATAAT
>JAAYIY010000067.1 GCA_012523185.1 Clostridiales bacterium | reverse complement strand
TGCCGCTTGCCTTGCCGGTGCGTTTTTTTGCAACTTCTTTTGGTTTTTTACGACAGCAGGCATAACGCCGCTGCTCACGCTGATGATTTCCTGCTCCGACGGCTTTGCCGTTAACGTCGGCGACAGCGTTTTAAAATCCGTCGGCAGGATAGACAAATTTTTCAGTCAAAGACCCTATTTGCTTGTCCTGTTTATTCTTTTGATGTTCGCTTTCGCGCTCCCATTAATTTAGGGCAACACCGCGTCTAAAATGTGCAAGGTCTGATTTTATGAACAAAAACAACGTCTATTTTTTTCAAACAAATATAATGTACGGAAGCACGACTTATCTTCCGTATTCCGCCGGGGTGATAGCGGCATATTCATTTGCGGACGAAAGTGTTTCCGCACACTATAATATGGGCGGCATATTTTTCAAGCGTGAGCCGATTGACGATATTTTGCCGCTGCTTGACAATCCGGCTGTCGCGGCCTTTTCAAACTATATATGGAACAGCGAGTATAACCGCGCGGCGGCGCGAAAGATAAAAGAGCTTTTTCCGAAATGTGTCATCGTGTTCGGCGGTCACAGCGTCGGCAAAGGCAGTATGGACAGCTTCCCGTTTGTCGACTTTTTTATACGCGGTTACGGAGAGCGGGCGTTTAAAAGTCTCTTACAAGCTCTTGCGGGCAACGGCGACTTTGCCGAAATAAAAAACATCTCATATTTCGACAGTCACGGCGCGCTTGTCCACAACGGCGACGACACGAGAGCGGACGTCGAATACATCTCGCCGTATTTATCAGGTCTTTTCAGCAAGATAATCGAGGACAATCCCGATATACGTTTTTCGGCAATACTTGAGACAAACCGCGGCTGTCCATACAGCTGCACATACTGCGACTGGTGCAGTCTTAAAAGCCGCATCATCGAGATACCTTTCGACAGCGTCATTCAAGACATTGAATGGATGGCAAAAAACAAAATCGAGTTTTGTTACTGTGCCGACGCCAATTTCGGCATACTAAAGCGCGACGAAAAGATTGTCAAACGCCTTGTTGAAATTCACCGCGGGTTCGGATACCCTAAGAAGTTCCGCGCCAATTACGCAAAGCACAATAACGACACGGTTCTGCAAATCAACAGAGAGCTTAACAAATACGGACTGAGCCGCGGCGTCACGCTCTCTTTCCAGTCAATGTCAGACAATGTTCTTGCGAACATCGGCAGGGAGAACATGGAGATATCACGCTTTAAGGAACTGATGAAGCTATATTATGACGAGGGCATCCCCACCTATTCGGAATTGATTCTCGGCCTGCCGGGCGAGACATACGACAGCTTTTGCCAAGGAATAGGCGAGCTGCTCAACGCCGGTCAGCACTCGTCAATAATGGTTTACAACTGCGAGCTGCTTGAAAACTCCGAGATGGAGACGGACGAATACATGGAGAGGTTCAAGATACGCGCCGCCGTAACGCCTGTTTATCTGCGCCACGACGCGCCCTCCGGGAAAGCGCAGCCGGAATATTCGCGCTCTGTTGTTTCCACATATTCCATGCCGACTGACGACTGGGTTCGGGCCAATATGTTCGCGGTGCTTGTCCAAAGCTGCCACTCAATGGGACTGCTAAGATGTTTTGCCGTTTATTTGCGATGTGAAAAAGGACTGGAATACGCAGATTTTTATAAAGGACTTCAGACTTTTTGCGAAGAATCAGCTTTTTCAGTCCCCGGTGAAATTTATGCCGTCATAAAGCGCCATTTTGAGGACATAACAGAAGGCAAGGGCAGGTGGTCATATTTAAACCCTGTTTTCGGCAATGTTTCGTGGCCTTATGAGGAAGCCTTTTTCCTTGAGGCGCTCCTTTGCCTTGACGACTTTTACAGCGGCGTTGCGCCTTATCTTGACAAGGCTTTTGCGGGAGATAAAAAGCTTGAGGAGCTAAAAAGATATCAAAGCTTTACAGTCAAGCGTCCCGGTGTCAGGCATGTGACAGCTTCCTTTACACACGACTTTCAAAGCTATTTTAACGAGGTTTACAAGGGCGGCTATGTAAAGCTTCCTGAAAAACACACCGCATACATTGCACGGGACAATTTATCACCTCTCGATTTCGCGGAATTTGCAGCGGAAAATGTTTGGTTTGGGCGCAATGAACAGAAAATGTTGTTTACCGATATTGATGAGGTTTCGCGCGGCGGTTCCGAATCGGGTGAAATCCATGAATAACATTTCCTTTTTTCAGCCGGGTTACACATTCGGCGAGGGCAGAAAAAAAAGTGCCTTTCTCCCATATGCCGCGGGCACTGTCGCGGCATATGCTTTTTCGCGTGAAGCCATCAGAGCAAACTATTCTTTGGGCGGCATTTTTTGTTTTTTTGAAGAGCCCGAAGATGTGATACGGCGCCTTAAAAGCCCGGCTGTCGCAGCTTTTTCAAATTATGTTTGGAATTTTGATTACAATCTCCGGCTTGCCGCACTCATAAAAAAGGAGTTCCCGGACTGCGCCGTTGTGTTCGGCGGTCATCAGATTCCGCCGGGCGGCGGATTGCTTGAGCAATACACGTTTATTGACTGCCTTATCCACGGGGAGGGCGAAGAAACCTTTGCCGAGCTTGCCGAGGCTCTTTGCGGCGAGGGCAGGCTTGAGCGCATACCGTCCCTTTCCCACCGCTCCGGAGGGCGCGTGACAGTTAATGACGAAGTCCGCGTTTCACGCCGCACCGACTATCCATCCCCTTACTTTTCGGGCATTTTTGACGAGCTGATGGGCATGAGCGGCGTCTGTTTTTCGGCGACTGTTGAGACAAACCGCGGCTGCCCCTATGCCTGCGCCTACTGCGATTGGGGCATAACAGGAAAGCGCCTTAAGGTTTTTCCAATCGACCGTATAAAAAAAGAAATCGCCTGGATGGCGGAGCATAAAATCGAGCATTGTTTTTGTGCCGACGGCAATTTCGGCATTTTGGAGCGTGACGTTGAAATCGCGGAGCTTATCATAAAGTCAAAAAAAGACTTCGGCTACCCTAAAAGATTTGACGTGACATACGCAAAAGAAAATGACGACAGAGTCTTTGCAATTGCCTCAAGGATTTTTGAAAACAAGATGTCAAGGGGGCCGTCAATATCTTTTCAGTCGCTCAACCCCGAAGCACTTAAAAATGTCGGACGAAGCAACATAAGCACGGAACGGTTTTCGCGTTTGCTCGAAAAATACAACGCCCGCGGGATACCCGTTTACTCCGAGATGATTTTGGGACTGCCCGGCGAAACATACGACAGCTTTTGCAAAGGGATAGGCAAGCTCATCGCAAGCGGTCAGCACAACTATATTGACATATTCAGGTGCGAGGTTCTTTTGAATTCGGAGCTGGGCAAAAAGGAATATCGTGAAAATCACAAAATAAAGACTGTCAAAACACCTTCCTTGCTGCACCATATACCTGTCGGCGACAAGATTCACGGTCATTCGCTCGTCACGGTGTCAACCGAAAGTATGACGAAGGAAGAATATATAAAGGCAAATCTCTTTTCCATGACAATCCAAAGCTGTCACCACATGGGGCTTCTTCGCTATGCCGCGATTTTTTCCCATGATTCTTTTAACATCGCTTACGAATGCTTTTACAATAAACTTCTTGCCCTGCTTGAGTCATGCGCGGGGCGGTGCGCAGAAGTGTTTTCGCGTTTCAAAAAGCTTTATGTCGGCTTTGCCGAGAGCGGCGCCGCGCTGACATATCATGACGAGCTTTACGGCGGAATAACATGGTACCCGGAGGAAGGTTTTTTTCTCGAGATTCTTAGGGAACCCGATTGCCTTTACAGACTTGCGGAAAACCTGCTTCAAGACATAGATATCCCGGAAGATATAGCGTCGGATTTGCTCATGTTCCAAAAAAACGCGATGCGCTATGCGGGAAAAAGCGGCGGCGAAGTCTTTTTGCAATATGATTGGCCCGCTTTTTTCGCGGGCGGCGGACAACTTAAAAAGGCCGGCTTTATCTTTAAATTCACCGATGCCAACGCGGCGCCGAATTGGCGAGATTACGCAAGGGAAAATGTTTGGTACGGACGGAGATCGGGGAGGACACTGCACTCCCCCGAGGCGTTTGTCCCATTAATCGCCGGCGATTAGTGTTGCTGCGGCGCCGCAAGCTTTAAATATTTTATAAATCCAACAAAAATTAAACAGCGAAAGGCTTTTGCCTGCGCGCGTGAAGGACGGTTTTTTAAACGGACAAATTCAAATCACTCTCCATCGTCGTGCCTGTGGTAGACGAGGTGGACTCTTTTTTAAAAACAATCGACATTATAATCGAGTCGTGTGACCACGGCGACATTGAGGAGATAATTATCTGTCTTGCCGATTTCTGCTCGCGGGAAAGCAGGGACGCCGTTTACAAAGTGGTCAACACACAGCACGAGCTTGACGTCAAATTTCGCGT
This sequence comes from Clostridiales bacterium, assembly GCA_012523185.1. Lineage (GTDB taxonomy): Bacteria > Bacillota > Clostridia > Oscillospirales > Acutalibacteraceae > UBA1425. Next base: position 83,879 of record JAAYIY010000067.1, on the reverse strand, counting down.
TTATGTTCAGCACGGCAGCCCCGCGCAAACCATAAACGAGATAACAGAGATGATTCAAGGTTCCCACTACATCATTCAACCATCCGACCTTGAGACGGATCCGCACATGATAAGCGGGATAATAAAAACGGCAAAGCAAAAACCAAAAACCATTTTGACAGGTTCAAGATTCACAAGCGGCGCTGACAGCTCGGAGATTGCGTCCATAAAAAAGATTTTTTACCCCGCTGTTCGCTTCTTGGTTCAGCGGCTTTATTCCTGCAAGCTGACGGACACGACAATTTGCTACCGCTGCGTTCCGTGCGAATATGTTAAAGATCTTGTTTTAAAAGAAACGTCTTATGCCGTGTTTTTTGAGATGATGCTGAAGTTTATCAGGCTTGGCTATCCCATTGAGGAGTTTCCCATAAAATACAAACGGCGCACGGAGGGGACTTCCAACGTTAATTTTTTCAAGAAAGGGATTTGCTATATAAGGCCGCTGTTTCTTGTAAGGCTTCAAAAAATTGAGAGCTTTAAGGGCGTTTAGCACACGCTGATTTCAAGCGCTTTCAGCAAGAAGACTTTTCGGAATTTTATGACTTTAAAGGCTTTGTCGTCCCCAAAGACAATCTCGGCAATATTGTCAATTCATTTGAATACCCATATCTTATCGGCTTTTCAAAAAAATCCGCCGCCGGTTGGTTCTTTTTTTGGAAGTCAAGCCGATGGGGCGTCATGTCAGCGGCACATTGCGCGGTGTTGCCTTAATAAAGCCCCGCGCCGTTTTAAAGCGCCATATGATTGACGCGCTTTAAAACGACGCGGGGTAATTGTGCCGCAAAAAATGATTATAAATCGTCCCTGCCGCTGAAGATATCTTCGTATTCCATCTCTTTGCTGTCGCTGCTGCCGACGTCGGCGGGCGGCGCTTTCTCCGTGTCCTCCGCCGCGTCTCCCTCGGTCTTGTCGGACGGTGATTGCGGGGGAGCGGGTTTTTCGCTTTGCGGCTCGCCCGATGCGGCTTCTCCCGATACGACTTCATCCGTTGCTGCTCCCGGCACAGTTTCACCCGCTGCTGCTTCATCTTCGTCGTCTACCGGTATGGCTGTGAATTCCGGGCGGGTATGTGACTTTGAGATTATAACGTCGCCGGAAAATCCCTCGTTCGGTTCGCCGCTCTCGGCCGCCGCTTCTTTTTCGGCAAGCCTTTTGTTGCGGATTGTAAACAGGCCTGTCAAAAGACTGATGGCTATGAGCATTGCCGCGACGGCAATTATGACGGTGACGGCGGGATTTGTCTTGTCCTCGCCCTCCTCACCGCCTTCCTCGTCGGCGGATTGCGCGCTTGACGATGTTTCATCGCCCTCCGCCATCTCGCTTAATCTGCTGTAATAAGCTGAAAGGGGGTCCATCGTCCCGCCCGGTATGGTTGTGTTTAAAACGACTGTAATAGTCATCCCTTTTACTGTTGTGGTCGGCTTTTTAGTCGTCGTCGTTTTTGCCGCCGTGCTTGTCTTGTCGGTTTTCTCTGTCTCGCTGCCGCCGCTTTCGCTTTGGGTTTCGGAAGTGTCGGAGGAAGCGGGCGCCTTTGTGCTTGTCAGCTCATCGGCTATTGAAGAAATAATCCCGCTGACGTCCACTGTCGAGGACGGATCTGTTTTTTGCCACGGCCAAGTCACTTTTGTGGTCGTCTCAATCTTTATTGTTGTGGGCTTTGTCGTCGTGACGCTTGTTTCGGAGTCGCTTTCAATGGCTGTGGCGCCGCTAAGGTTTGCGGCAATCAAAAAAGCGGCGCACGCTATCAAAACGGAAAGCATGGCGGGAACTTTTCTTTTCATGGTCCGACCTCCGGGTATGTAATTTTGAAAAATGTTTTTATGAGGAAGCCTTTTTTGCCGCCCCTCTCGCGCCAAGCTTTTTGGCGGCCATTGAGGACAGCAGGGCAAACAACACTATCGGCACAAGCAGCAGATAGCTTTTGGGGTTTGTAAGATCGCCGTAAGCGCCGAGGCAGGTGTACATAATGTTGAGCGGCAAAAGTCCGAGGTTTGAAGCTATCATATAGTTTTTAAACGAGATGTTCATGGCGCCGAAAATCAGGCTGCTCAAATCGTTCGCAAGTATCCCTGACGCCTTCATGCAGGCGACGACGGCGAATTCGTTGGCTCCGGCAAATTCATCAAGCTTTTTTATGTTTTTAAACCTGCGGCTCAAAGTGTCGATCATGCCCTTGCCCGTAAACCTGCCGAGAAAATACGGCAGCGCCAGACTAAGGGCTGTCGCAAGGAAGTTGACAAGCAGCGCGGTCCATATGCTGTCAAAAAAGATTCCGCTGATCGCGAAGATCACGGCAAACGGGAAAACAAGCGTGAAAGATTTTATGACTGAAAATAAAATTATACCCACAGCCACCGCCGCCGCGCTTCCTTGTATCATAGAACGAATCGAATCAATATTCCGAACTGAAATGTCATATTTTTTTATTAAAACAACACACATCGCCGTCATCGCAAGCATGAATATTACGGCGACTATTTGAAGTGTCTTAACAAGCTTTCCGTAATCTTTTTTGTTTTTAATTGAGTTGTCTGCTTGTATATTGTCAGTCATCGCGCATCTCCTTCGTCAAAATCGAGCGTATCTCTTACAAGTGTAAATATATCACGCCGCGCGGCTGTTGTCAAACAAATCATTTCGCGAGAGACTGCAAAACAGCGTTTGCCGCGCTCATTGCGACGCCGCTGCCTGAACCGGCGTTTTCGGCTATGACTATTACCGCCAGCGGCAAATCCTCCCGCAGGGAAAAGCCGACAAACCATGAGTGCGGGCTTTTGCCGTCTATTTCCGCCGTGCCTGTTTTGCCGCACATTGAAAGCCCGGGGAAACGGCTTTCGCCGTATTGATTTTTAACGTTAGAGCGCAAAAGGCTTTTCAGCTTAACGGCGACGGCGGGGTCTATCGAGATTGCCGAGTTTTTGGATATTGATTTATAAACGGTAACGCCCCAACCGTTTGTTATCTTTTCGGCTATATAAGGAGACACGCCCTGCCCTCCGTTTGCAATCGCGCCCGCTATCATGAGCATATGACAGGGATTTACGAGTGTTGTGTACTGCCCGATTCCCGCCCATGATAAGTTAAGGTTGTTCGTTCCGGAGACGTCAAAAGAGCTTATCGCAAGCTTTACGCCGTCTGCTTTCAGCGGAGTGTTAAAGCCGAGCGATTTTGCGGTGGCGTTGAGCTTTTCGGCGCCAAGCTGCATCGCGATTTTGGCAAAGGCACAGTTGCAGGACTTGCCGAGAGCCTCGTCGAAAGAAATCTTGCCGTGACTTTTCATGCAAACAAGCTTGCCGCCGTTCATCTCCATTTCGCCGGGGCAGGTAAAGCTTTTGCTTTCGATATCGGGGATGTTTTCGAGAGCGCTTATGGCGGTGACAATCTTAAAAATTGAGCCGGGAGTGTATACGCCGGAAAACAGCCTGTTTAAGTATATACCCTCATATTTGTTTGAATCGTTTATGTCTGACGGCGGGTTTTTTATGTCGTATGTCGGGGAGGACACACAGCACATGAGTGCCCCTGTCTTATAGTTTAAAACACCGACCGCGCCGTTATGACCGCCAAGAGCTTCAAGTCCCTTTACACAGGCGTCGGCATTGACGGCAAGAACAATGTCGTTGCCGCCGCCGTGGCGCAGCAGCGGGTAAATGCCGCTTATGAAGCTGTAGCCGGACAGCTTGCTTTTGAACACGTTATGAGCGCCGGTGGAAATGACTCCGGCCGGATCGCCGACGATGTGGAGAGTCGCTTTCCTGACAGAGCGGCTGTCGTTAAAAACTCTTTCGCCGTCAACACTTTTGGCGAGCGTCTTTCCCGCCGAGTCATAGATGGTGCCGGCGGAAGAAATCCTGCCCGAAGTGTAAATGTGCGCGTTCGCCTTGTTTGAAGACCATGACGAACCGTTAATGAAGAACAAAAACACGAGGTAAACCACTCCGGCAAAAAAAGCAAGAATAAGAGGAATAAGAGCGTAGCCCCTCAACGTCGTTTTGTTCATGAGCGTCTCCTTTTCCGTCCGGCATTTGCTTCTTTGCCGTGCCCGCCCGCGGTGCCGGTGTTAAACGAAACACTTTTTATAAAGGCGAACAGCGACCACGAGCATATAAGGCTTGTGCCGCCTCTGCTGATAAAGGGCAGTGTGACTCCTGTCATCGGCAGCAAATCAGTCACGCCGAAAACATTGAGGCTAAGCTGAAACAAAAGCATTCCGGCGGCCGAGACCGCCGCTATGGAATAAAATGTCGAAAATGATTTCCTTGCGCCGCGCACCGCGAAAAGCGCCGTAAACGCAAAAACAAGCACGACAAGCGCGGCAAGCAGGATGCCCCATTCCTCACAAATCATCCCGAAAACAAGATCTGTGGACGCGGCAAAGACTGTGCGCAGCTTGCCGCGGCCTATGCCAAGCCCGAGAAGTCCGCCGCTCGCGCCGTAAATCATCACTCTTGTCTGCTGGAAGCCGCTGTCGTTTATAAAATCCCACGCGTGGCGGTATGTCGCGAACCGCGTGGCGACATAAGGCTTGAAATATATTACAAGCACGGCGCCGAGCAGCGCCACGGCACAGGCAAGTATAATTGTCCTCACATCGCCGGAGCGCATAAAGGCTATGATAATAAACGTAAAAAAGAAGATGAGTGCCGTGCCGAAATCAAGCATGAGAAAAAGCGCGCCGACACAGCCGATGGAAAAAAGGACATATTTTGTGAGACCCCTTGTCGTCTGAAGCTTTTCGAGCGTGGCTGCCCCGACAAAGACAAAGGCTATCTTCACAAGCTCGGACGGCTGAATCGAAAACGAGCCTATGTTAATCCAGTTCAGCGCGCCGTTGATTGTTTTCGCCATTATAAGATTAACTCCCAAAAGCCCCAGCGACGCTATGGCGACAGGCGTGTGGAGCAGCATGGCAAAGTCGGCGTTTCTGATGACCCATGTCAGAATTGAAAACGCCGCCAGCCCAAGCCCTATGGCGGCGGCTTGCTTGACGGCGTATTCGTCATATATGCTGCCGCAAATCGCAAGACCTATGCCCGACAAAAAGAAAGCGATTATCTCAAGCCTGAAATCGTCGCTTTTTGTGATTGCCGCGGCAACGGTGATATAAAGCCATTCGGCGGCAATATAGCCTGCGAATGTGTAAACAAGCTTTGTGTTTGCCGCGCCTCCGTCAAAAGCGATGGGGAAAAAAGAAAGAGCTTGAAAAACAGTGACAAGAAAAAGCATCGCCGTCTTGTTGAATCGGCTGTTTTTTGACATATTTGTGTTGCCCGCGACATATGAAGCCGCGGCTTGTAAAGAGGCGGGTTTTGTGCGGGTATTTTTGTTTGTCGTTTTTTTTGTCGCTGCCACAGCTTCCTCCTTGTGTCAGTTTATAAAAGTCGTGCCGCCGAAACTCACATGCTGTCGGGCACTTCTATTTTGAGCATTGTCAATATGTTTTTAATTGTATCACGAACACAGGCGCAAAGGCAAAGGCGGGCATACATAAGGTTTTCGTCGCCGCACTTTACGCGGCAGGCATTGTAAAACTTATGAAAGAGCGAGGCAAGCTCTATTGTGTACCGCGTTATACGCGCCGGATCTCGGTTGGATGCCGCAAGAATTGCTTCGTCCGTCAGCGACGACAAAAACAATATCAGTTCCCTCTCCTCGGGCGCGCAAAGCAGCTCCAGCTCGGCGGGCGCGCATTCGCGCATCACAATGCCCTCCTCGGCAAGGTTTTTGAAAATACTGCATATCCTCGCGTGCGCGTATTGACAGTAATAAACAGGGTTTTGTGAGCTTTGCTCGACGGCAAGATCAAGGTCAAACTCCATCTGTGACGTCGGCTCTCTCATGTTGAAAAGAAATCTTACGGCGTCCGTCGGTATCTCCTCAAGCAAATCGGTAAGGGTTATGGCCTTTCCTGTGCGCTTTGACATGCGGACGACCTCGCCGTTTCTTGTCAGGCGAACAAGCTGCATCAAAATGACGTCAAGCCTGTTTGAGCCGTCAAGCCCGATGGCGTCAAGAGCCCCCTTCATCCTTGCCACATGACCGTGGTGGTCGGCGCCCCAGATGTCTATTGCCTTATCAAACCCTCTTGTCTGAAGCTTGTTGCGGTGATAAGCTATATCCGCCGCGAAATATGTCGGGTTGCCGTTTGAGCGCACAAGCACTTCGTCCTTTTCGCCGCCGTGTTCCGTAGCCTTGTACCAAAGAGCGCCGTCCTTTTCGTATGTCAGCTCTTTTTCTTTCATAATGCTTATTGTTTCGTCGACTTCTCCGCTTTCGTGCAGCTCGCTTTCAAAAAACCACTTGTCATATTTTATCCTGTATTTTTCAATGTTTTCCCGCATTTGGGCGATGTTTTTCGGCAGCGCGAAATCCACAAGCGCGCCGCGCCGCTCCTCCTCAGGGAGATCCATGTATTTGCCGCCGTGTTTTTCGGCGAATGACTTTGCGTGCGCGATTATGTCGTCGCCCTTGTAGCTGTCGTCGGGCATCGGGACCGCCGCCTCGCCTTCAAAAATCTGTCTGTAACGAACGTCAAGAGAAAGCGCGAATTTTTCGATCTGATTGCCCGCGTCGTTGACATAAAACTCACGGCTGACATCAAATCCGGCAAAGTCAAGCACCGCGGCAAGGCAGTCTCCGAGGGCGCCGCCTCTTGCGTTGCCCATGTGCATGGGGCCCGTCGGGTTTGCCGAAACAAACTCGACATTTATCTTTTTGCCTTTTCCGTAATCGGAGCGGCCGTAGTCGGAGCCGCGGCTTAATATTTCGCTTATAACGCCTGAATAAAAGCCCTTTCCGAGATAAAAGTTTAAAAACCCCGGCCCCGCGACTTCGCAGCGCTCAAAGTGTGAAAATTCAAGAGACATACGCTTTGCAATTTCGTCGGCTATTGTCCGCGGCGGCCTTTTTAAATCCCGCGCCCAGACCATCGCGGCATTTGTTGAAAAGTCGCCGTTTGCTCTGTCCGCCGGAACCTCGATGTTAAAGCCGCACGTCGGCGCAAGGGGCAGCGCGCCCTCCGACATGGCTTGTCCCGCCGCGGCAAGGACAGCCTCGCGCAAATCCGCCCTCACCCGCTTTAAAAGAAGTGACATTGTTTACATCCTTTCATGACATCGGCGGCGCACAGCCGCTGACGGCAGCTTAAAGCTCCGTCTGTCAGTCTTCTGTTTCTCCGCTTTCCGCGTCCGTGCCGGAGCTTATTCCCGGCTCGTTAAAGAAAATCTTAAGCTCATTTTCCGAAGCGTTGGCGGAATTAAAGTCGATTGTATACCTAAAGCTTAAAACTCCGCTGCCGCCGACGACACGCGACTTAATCTCATGCGCGTATACGCCCATTATAAATTCGCCGTAAGGAGTTTCATAGTGGCAGTTGTGGCGCTTGTTTTTTTCCATTGTCATCTCTGTGGTATAGCTGCCTGTGCGCATCATCTGCACGCGATCCTGACCCTCGACAAAAAGAGTCGTCTCGCATCTTTTAAGCTCCTCGTCACGCTCCGTGTACGAGAGGGCATAGCTGTCGTCATTGCCGATAAAACGCCCCGTTGTGATAAGCTCGGAACCGGCGGCGCCGTCGTCTTGCCCGTCAACAATCCTCACAACGACATCTTTATATAAATCCTCACACATTTTTACACACCTCTTCTTCTCGCTTAACGGCGGCGTCTCCGCGGTGGAGCATATTGCTGCCCTTTCGCCCGTACCAGACAATCTCTCTTGCGAAATCCGCGTAATCACGCGGCGGCGGCGCGCCGATTTGAACGGTGTTGGCAATCTTCTTCAAAGGCGTCCTTCGCCCCTTGTAAACATTTTCAAAATATTCCGACCAATCATAGACGAGCTTTATCTCGAAATTCCCGACTCCCGCCTGCTTTACGATGCCTTTCTGATATCGCAGAAGATCCTCGAAAATCTCACCGTCTATGCCGAGCGACAAAAGGAAAGGAAATATCTCATCATAAAATCTTTCGCGCTCATAAAGGATTTGCAGGAACGCCGCCTCCTCAAAAGGCCACGACACAGTCCCGAAACGGCTGTCTGTGATTTGCAGAGAGCCGTTTCCTAAAACGACGCTCTCAAGCCTTTTTTCAATGTCCCCGAATATCAAAGAGCAAATCGCGTCACGATTTTCACTCATCCATTTCAAAAAGCCGCCGTAAAAAGAAACATAGCTCAAGCCCTTTTCAAGTCGTGCGTATATCGCGAAGAACTGAAGCAGCGCGAAGCAGTGGAAGCATTGGACACAAACAGAAAACAGATTGGACTCCACCCAGTCGGCAGCGCTCATGGAGGATGTCGAGACGACGATGGAGGAATATTCCTGTATGTCGTTTTCGACAGGCTCGCAGTGTGACTGATTAAGCGGCACACGCGCCGATCTTATCTTATATTTTTTAAGATATTCCGGGCTTGCCATGCGCGAATTGACGAGCAGCTCACAAAAATAAACATAGAGGGATGTGTGCTGACCCGCGTTGAGCAGCTTGTCTATGCCGTCTATAAAGCTTTCTTTTGTTTCACCGGGCAGTCCTATTATAAGCTCGGAATAAGTAGGTATTCCGGCACTTTCGTACATGGACATAAGCTCGTGGAAGCGCTCAATTCCCATGTTTTCCCGCCCTGCGGCTGCAAGCGCGTCCGGGTTGAGCGACTGAAAAGAAAGCGACGCGCCTTTGCTCATGCCGCACTCATTTAAACCCTTGCAAATCTTGAAAACTGTTTTGTTGCTGTTTTTTGCGTATGAAACGCGGAACTTTTTCGGGTATCCTGTTTTTTTGTTTGCGCTGATTATATGCGCCGCTATTTCCGCGTCTCGCTCAAAAATCCCAAAGTTTGAATCGGCACAGCCCAGATGCTCGATTTTGTTTTTTGCCGCCCAATCAATCTCCGCAAAAATACGCTCCATCGGATATTTTATAACACCGCTTTTTTCGCCGCCCCAGTCGCAATAGGAGCAGTTGAAGGGACAGCCGCGGTTTGTCTCGATCACGGTTGTGAATTTCATCCCGCCGCGGCTCATAATCTCGTCGAAAACTCCGCCGAGAATAGGTGAAGGAGTTTCGCGCGGCTGACAGCGGGAAGCTGTCGTCTCAAACAAACCGCCCGCCGTGCGGAAAGAAATGCTGCCGACGTCGCCGAGACGTCCGCGCCCCGCAAGCGCCGACAGTATCTGCCGAAATGTTTCCTCGCCCTGACCGTGAGCCAGTATGTCAATAAAAGCGCATTCTGACAAAAGCCCCGCACCGGGAGGGACATTGTGTCCGCCAAAAAGTATTACACAGTCGGGAAAGCGCTTTTTCAGTTTTTTTGCGAACTCCTTGTTATATTCAAAATTCCAGATATAGTTAGAAAAGCCTGCCAAAAACGGCTCGTCGAGCGAATTGATTGTTTCGTCGATATCCTCCCGCAGGTATATAATCCGGGAAAGAGAGTAGTTTTCGGATACGAAATCATCCCCGAAAGCGTAGGCCGCGACAGCTCCGGCGGCATACGGCAGATAGGCTGTGTCTCCGAATAAATAGTTAGGCTGAACTAAGCAGATCTTTCTTTTTTTCATAACAGCTTTCCGTTTCCTGTCATTTCTTTCCCGCTTTTAAAGCGCACGCGAAAAACAGTGCGAAAATATTCAAAGCAGGCAAAAAAGGACACCTTGTCTTTGCCGTCCGCGCGCTTTTGCCAAACGCACGGGATTTCGACAAACTCCGCGCCAAGCATTAGCGGCTTAAGAACAGACTCAAGAAAGAAAGGCTTTCGCGTCTCCTCAAATCTGATTGATTTCATGAAGGGCGCCGGGCTTATCTGATAACAGTTTGTGATATCTGTCAGCCTTGTTTTGAAGACTGTGCGGAGCATTTTTTGAAAGGCAAAATTACAAATCTTTTTAATGCCGTTGTAGTCCTCAAACCCGCCGCCCTCAATATATCTTGAGGTTGTGATTATCGCGTCGGGCCGAAGCTTCGCCTGCTCTGTCATGACGCTGACGGCGGTTACGTCCATTTCGCAGTCGGACACCATCGTTATTATATGCGAACCGCGAGCGGTTTGTATTGCCTCACGAAAAGCCATGCCGACTCCCGGCAGCTTCTGCTTGTAAACGACGACAGGTATGTCCGGCGCGGAATCTTGCAGCGATTCGACTGTTTCAAGGTTTTCCGGCGTTGACTTGTCGCTTATCACAATGATTATCTCGCATATATCCTCATGTCGGCAGACATCACATATGATTCTTAAAGTTTTTTTGAGCAGCTCCGTCTCGTCGAGCGTTGAAATAATTATCGAGACGGATTCAAATCCGCCCATTTTACTCACATCCCCGTCTGATTTAAACTGTTTTTGAAAATTTATCAAAAGAGAGAACAATAAGCTTGTCGAGCAGTGCGGGATAAGACAATCCCGCCGCCTCCAGCATCTTTGGGTACATACTGATAGATGTAAAGCCCGGGACAGTGTTGATTTCGTTAAACAGCACGGCGCCGTCCGAGCGGCGAAGAAAAAAGTCAACCCTCGAAAGCCCCGAACAGCCGAGTGCCGTGTATATCTTCAAGGCAAGGTCTGTCACTTCCTTTGCCTTTTCGGGAGGAATATCCGCAGGTATATGGATGGCGCTTTTGTCGGCGATATATTTGGCGTGGTAATCATAAAACTCGTTGCAGGGCACAATCTCGCCGACGACCGGCGCGTGCGCCTCGTCGTTTCCGAGGACGGCACACTCAAGCTCACGGCCGTCAACGCTTTCCTCTGCAACAACCTTGCCGTCGTGCTTAAAGGCGTCAGCCATCGCCGCGTCAAAGCTGTCGGCGGAGCTGACTTTTGTTATGCCGACAGACGAGCCTGCGTTGGCGGGCTTTATAAACATCGGAAAGCCAAGCTTTTCGGCACATCTTTGTTTGAATGTCTCGGGCGCTTTTTTGTATTCATGCTTTGTCGCCGAAAGCCATTTGGCGCGCGGCACGCCGACACAGTCGGCTATCATGTTTGCGACGGCTTTGTCCATGCACATTGCCGAAGAAAGCATATCGCACCCGACAAAAGGAATGTCGGCAAGGCGGAAAAGACCCTGGATTGTGCCGTCCTCGCCGTTTTTGCCGTGAAGCACGGGGAAAACGGCATCGACGCGAACGTGTTCAAAGCTTCCGCCGCGCAGCAATGTTATACCGCGGACGCTTCTGTCCGGCGATACGATTGCCGGGCAAAGAAACTCCTCGTCCTCCAACCATGAGCCGCCGCCTATATTTTCGGAGCGGCCGTTGTAAAAAAGCCACCTACCGTCCTTTGTTATGCCAAGCGTCAGAACGTCGTATTTGTGCCGCGGTATGTTGTCAATCACCGAATGAGCCGAGCGCAGGGAAACCTCATATTCGGAGGATGCCCCGCCAAAAATGACGAGAACTTTTTTCATTAATATGACAACTCCTTTTAGCCCGCTTCGGGCTGCTTTGCCTGAATAAATATGATATCACATGTTTATTCGTCAGTCAAGCAAACGAAATCGCCGTTTTTTGGCATTTTGCGGGCTTTTTGCATAAAGAATTTTTGTGTTCTTTGGCGTATTGCAAACAATGATGTGCTGTGATATAATATTTTTATTGTGATTTTGGAGTGGTCTGAATGTCGAAATCATTCGTGGAAAAGAATAAGTACGCGTTTGGCATGTTTGTGTTTTTTGTTGTCATGATGGCTTTAAAAATGCCGCCTTATAACGGCATGAGCAGCTTTTCGACAACAATCTACACGGCGACATACGACATCGGGTTCAGCTCGCGGTTTCTTGTGGGCTCTGTCATTTTCCTTTTTACCGATTTTCTCACGCTTAAGGCGCTATACGCAATAATTATTGTCTCCACGCTTATCATGGTTGCGCTTTTGTCTTTTATGCTGGGCTACATCCCCGGAAGGCTTGACGGCGCCGCCGGGAGCGGCGCAAGGGCCGTAATGCTTTTTTATGCCGCGATGCCTGTTTCCGTTATTGTCCTTTTCAAGGATATGAATTTTGGCAGGTATGACATATATCTGATAATTGTCTCAATGCTTATACTTGTCTGTCTCTCAAGGCGTCAAGCGGCGTGGTTAGTGCCGATGCTTTGCGGTGTATGCATGCTGATACACCACGTCTGGATGTTTTCGTTTATGCCTGCCGCCGCAATCCTGCTGATTTATACGGCGGGCCGCGGCAAGAAAAAGGGTCGGGGAATCGCGGTTTGCGCGCTGTCGTTCGCAGTCATAATCGGGCTGTTCATTTACTTCCAGTTTTTTAAGTTTGACCCGGGCTTCGCCACGGCGGAGGAAATGACGGCGGCAATGTCAAAGCGAGTTGATTACGGCTTAAACTCCGATATATTTTATGGCGAATACTTTTCAAGTGTTCAAGAGCTTTGGGCAAGCTATATAAAGCCGATATTGATTGAGGACTCAATCCCCGACGCTCTTTATCTCATGCCGGTGTTTTTGCCTTTTCTTGCCGTTCTTTATTATGTCTGGTTTAACGCCTTTTTGCTGTGCGGGGAAAAGTTTATGCGCTTTGTGATTCTTCTTTGTATGCTTTCGCCCGCCTCGACGCTCGTGCAATGCGTCATGATAAACGACTACGGGCGCTGGTTCGCCGCGATGCTGATAACACAGCTTTCACTTATGTTCTTCCTTGCTTACAAGGATGAGCAAGCTGTTGTCGGCGCTCTTGAAAAGCTCGCGGGTTTTTTCAAGGGCAGGCCGTATTTAGCTGTGTCGGCGGCCGCTGTCATTCCGATATTCACATTTTCAATATCTTACAACTTATAAATCAAGCTTTTCAAGGGGCATTGTTATATGGGCAAAAAAAAGACGGCGGTACAATTTTCCGTCAGCAAAAATCAAAAACTTTTAATGCGCGCGGCTCTGTTTTTCGCACAGGTTTTCGTGCTGCTTACGGGCTGCTTTTTCCGCGACTCCTCAGGCATCGTCAAAATACTCCGCGACTTTTTCAAGTTTCCTTATTTTAGCGGCGGCGCAGGATTTGTTGAGGACTTTTTCACGTCGGACTACGGCGATGTCTCAAAGCGCGTTGTAATCGTGCTTATGTACGTTTTGCTCTTTTGCGTGACGGCTGTTGTTGTTGAGAGGTTTTTACACATGGCAAGGCAGGAGCGGCAATTTGCCTCATACATAATTGCCGCGCTTTACATCATATCGCCCGCCGCCGCGCGCTTTTTATCAGCGCCCGCAACAATGTCGAAAGCGGATGTTATTGTTCTCGCGTTTGCGCTTCTGACACTGCTTTCGGCAGAAAGCAAAAGGTTCTTTTTGCTTTCCCCGTTTTTTATACTTGCCTGCTCGCTGGCACAAAAAGAATTCATCTTCACATACCTTCCTGTCGCGTTTATACCTCTGATTTATTTCCGCGGCCGTTCATCTGACGGCAAGGTTATAATAGTAATAAACGCGCTGATTGCCGCCGCCGTGTTTTGGGCGGGGCGCACGTCAGGATATTCCTTTGCGCACTTAACCTTGCTTCGTGTTGTTCAGGTCTTGACAGGCGCTGTTTTCGCGCTTCCCGTGTTTGCCGTGACGTTTTCCGTATGGCGCCGCGCGGCGAAAAAGGGAGGCGCCGACGCTTATATTTACAGGCTGTGCATGGCGTCCGTTTTTCTGCCGCTGCCCATTCTTTTTGTCAGATCATGCTATGAGGCGGGCAGGATTGTAAGCGCCGCGGTTATCTGCCAGCTTTTATTGCTGTTCATGTTTGTCTCATCACGCGACAAGGCTGTTTATCCGTCTTTCCGCGCCGTTTGCGAAAAAATCGAAAAGCACGCGGCGGCGGCTCTCGCGACAGTCGGGGCGCACGCGATGATGACAAGGTTCAACACGTCGTTTACAGGATTTATAGGCACCGCGTTTAACAAATATTTTCCATTCTGATTTTCCCACCCATTCCGGCTTTCCCAAGGAGGAACGGTATTGTCAACGAAAAACCTTTATTTTATTCAACCGAGCTTTTTTTACGGCGATTCGCTTTATATCCCTTACGCGTCCGGCGCGCTTGCCGCGCACGCGTTCAGCGACGACGAGATAAAAAAAAGCTACAAGTTAAAGAAAATTATATATATGCGTGAAAAGATAGCCGCCGCCGCGGCGTCTTTTGAGATGCCTTTTGCGGCGGCGTTTTCCTGCTATACATGGAACTTTGAATACAACAAGGCTTTTGCAAAGGAGCTTCGCGCCCTGTTCCCCGACTGCGTGATTATTTTCGGCGGTCACAGCATCCCCGGCGGCACGGCGGCTTTTCATGACCTGCCGTTTGCGGATTACTTGATTTACGGCGAGGGCGAGGAGTCCTTTAACAGCTTGCTGCTTGCTTTGGACGGTCATGCCGAGCTTGCCGAGGTGCCGGGTCTTTCATACAGGCTGCCGAGCGGGCAATTTGCCGCGAACGAGGCACGGTTGTCGTTTCGCACCGATTTTCCGTCGCCTTACCTTGAGGGCATCTTTGACGACATGATAAGGAACAGCCCTTACAAATTTTCAGCCATACTTGAAACAAACCGCGGCTGCCCTTACGGATGCGCTTTTTGCGACTGGGGCAGGCTGAAATCGCGCATACGGCAATTTCCGCTTGAGCGAACCTTTGCCGAAATCGAGTGGATGGCGCGCAACAAGATTGAATACTGCTACTGCGCCGACTCAAATTTCGGGCTTTACAAGCGTGACACAGACATAATCAACAAGGCCGTCGAAACAAAAAGCCGCGCGGGATACCCGCAAAAGTTTCGTGTTAATTACGCCAAAAACAGCAACGACGTGATTTTTGAGATCAACAAAAAACTGCATGAATCCGACATGAACAAAGGCGTTACTCTTTCATTTCAAAGCCTGACGCCGACGGTGCTTGAAAACATCGGCAGAAAAAACATCTCCATAGAAAAGTTTTCGGAGCTGATAATTCGCTACAGCGACGCCGGAATCCCGACTTACTCCGAGCTGATTTTCGGCATGCCCGGAGAGACATACGAAACCTTTCTCCAAAATGTCGATTTGCTCTTTGAGGCGGGGCAGCACGACGCCATGTTTGTTTATAACTGCGAGCTGCTTGTTAACTCTGAGATGGGCAGTCCCGAATTTATTGAGCGGCACAAAATAAAGACTGTTTCTGTTCCGTTCAGCCTTGACCACAGCGAGCCTGTGTCAATGGAGGCGCCCGAGCTGTCCCACATCATTGTCGGGACTGACACAATGAGCAGGGAGCAATGGATTAAGACACGCGCTTATTCGCTTTGCGTGCAGGCGTTTCACTGCCTCGGAATAACGCAGTGCTTCGCCATATTCCTTTTCTTTGAAAACAATTTAAAATACTCCGACTTTTATTCCGAGCTGATAAGCTTTTTTGAGTCAGACGACAGCACTGTTTGCGGCGCCGCCCTTAAAAAGCTGCGCCTGAAGCTGGAGAAGTTTGTCCGCGGCGGCACGACGTGGACTCACCACGACAGCCGCTTCGGAAACATCGAATGGCCGCTTGAGGAATATCTCTTTTTGGAGCTGGCGCACGAAATCAAAAGTGTTTACGGCGAGCTTCGCGGTTTTATGGAGACGTTCGGGATTGACGAATTCTTACTTCGCCAGCTTTTCACATATCAGGAAAAGATATTAAAGCTCCCTCAAAAAAGCGACGGCGGCTTTCAGCTCGAATATGATTTCCCCTCATACTTTGAAGGTGCGCGGCGCGGGCGCCGTGAGCCGCTTGCAAAAGCGCCCCGCACAGTTTTTCTTGAGCGGGGCGGCGGATTCGAGACATTCACCGACTATGCCCGTGAGACTGTTTGGTTCGGCAGGAGAAACGGAAAAATGATATACGGCGACAAGGCGGCCATGCGCGGCGGCGAAAGGAATCTGTAATTGAACAACGGGATTAAAAAGAGGATATATCTTGTCGAGGCGTCTCCGGCATACGGCAACGCCTATTTCCTGCCTTATGCCACGGGCGTCCTTGCCGCTTACGCCTTTTCCCACGCGGAAATAAGAGAAAGCTATTCGCTCGGTGGGATAATATATACTCGTGAGGACATTTCCGCCGCGGCCGAGTCTTTGGAGGAGCCTTTCCTTGTGGGGTTTTCGTCGTCCGGGTGGAATGAGCGCTACAACATCGCCTTTGCGGCGGCGATTAAAAAAATATATCCTTCATGTCTCGTCCTTTTTGGCGGTCACAGCGTGCCCGCCGGTTCGTTGCTGCTTGACGCCGAGCCGGATGTTGATTTGCTTATCCACGGCGAGGGCGAGCAGCCTTTTTACGAGCTGCTTAAAGCCTTCGGCAGCGGCCAGCCTCTTTCTGAAATAAAAAACATCTCTTACCGCGCGGCGGGTGCGGCAATCACGAATGAATCCGCCGCGACATTGCGCACAGATTACCCGTCGCCATATCTTGAGGGCTATTTTGACGACATAATCCGCAACGGAGGCGGCAAGGTTTTTCAGTCTGTCATAGAGACGACAAGGGGATGTCCCTTCAGATGCTCATACTGCGACTGGGACCCCGGCAAGTCTCACGCCAGGATGTTCCCACTTGACAAGATAAAAGCCGAAATAGACTGGTCGGCAAAAAACAAAATATCCTTCATGCTGTTTGCCGACTCAAACCTTGGGATATATGAGCGCGATCTTGATATTGTCGATTATGTCATTAAGGTTTTCAGGGACACGGGATATCCAAAACGCTTTCAAAGCTGTTTTTCAAAAGACGACGACGAGCGTGTTTATGAGATGAACAGGCGCCTTAATGAGGCGGGGATTTCGCGCAGCGCGACAATCTCTTTCCAAAGCATGTCCCCCGCAGTCCTTGAAAACATCGGCAGAAAAAACATGACCGCTCCGCGCTTTAAAGAGCTGATGTCCATGTACAACGCCCTTGACATTCCGACATATTCAGAGCTTATTTTAGGGCTGCCCGGAGAGACGTT
The DNA here is from genome assembly GCA_012523185.1 of Clostridiales bacterium. GTDB lineage: Bacteria > Bacillota > Clostridia > Oscillospirales > Acutalibacteraceae > UBA1425. The sequence continues at coordinate 66,921 of JAAYIY010000067.1, read as the reverse complement.
TGAAAGCTTTCGCGACGGACTTTCAGAGCTTTTGGAAGCGGGGCAGCACGCCACGGTTTTTGTTCACAACTGCGACTTGCTGCCAAACTCAATAATGGACAGCCGCGAATACAGGGAGCGGTTCGGCATCAGGTCAGTTGTTTCGCCGATAAACAAATATCACTGCGCGCCGGGCGACGACGGCGTGCCCGAGATGTCAAGCACTGTGATAGGCAGCTTCTCGATGGATGTTTCCGAATGGATTAGGACAAGCCTTTACGCAAACTGTGTTCAGTGTTTTCACGGCATGGGGCTTTTAAGATGCTTCGCGATTTATCTGCGCTTTGAAAAGGGCGTCGGATATACAGAATTTTATACGCGTCTGTTTGAGCATATAAGAAGCTTTCCCTGCTCCGTCGCCGGACAAGCTTACAAAAAGATTGAGGAGATTCTCCAAAGGTTTGTTCGCGGCGAGGGCACCGCGACATATTATGACAAAGACTTCGGCGAGGTTGTTTGGCGCCATGAAGAAGGCTCGTTTCTTGAAATTGTCAGAAGGAGCGCCGAATTTTATAGTGAGACAGGCAGCTTTTTGTTATCTTTTGATATAGATGAAAATATATATAATGATATATTGCGCTACCAAACGGGAATCCTTCGGCTGCCAAACAAGCAAAAAAGCGAGATGAAGCTTTCTTATGATTGGCACGGCTACTTTTCCGACATATATGTTAACAAATACACTCCCTTGCGCCAAAGAAGCTGCACATTGCGCGCAGAGGACACAAATCCTGTCAAAAACTGGTCCGACTTTGCGCGTGAGGTCGTTTGGTACGGGCGGAAAAAGGGCGATACCTTTATGAAGAAGGTGAGTATTGACCGACATGAATAAGTTTTTTAAGCGCTCCTGGGCGCAGATAAATCTTGACAACCTCAAGTCGAATTTTGAGGCTATACGCGAGCGCGTGTCGCCGTCGTCAAATATTATGGCGATTGTCAAAGCGGACGCATACGGTCACGGCTATGAGCGGGTCGTAAACGAGCTTAAAAGAAACGGGTGCGACTGGTTCGGCGTGTCAAACCTTGAGGAAGCGCTTCAGGTTCGCGCCGTCTGCGACGACAAGCCGATACTCATCCTCGGCTACACACCGCCGGAATACGCGTCGCAGCTTGCGCTGAACAACATTTCACAGACAGTTTTTGATTCGTGTTACGGGCGGTCGCTTTCACAATATGCCGCCGCGGAAGGCGTCGAGGTTTGCATACATATAAAAATCGACACAGGCATGACAAGGCTCGGGTTTTTATATCAGGACAACGGCATTGACTGCGGCTCGATAGACATGATAGAAAGCGTCTGCTCCCTGCCGAATCTTTACAGCGAAGGGATTTTCACTCACTTTGCCTCCGCGGACGAGGCGGACGGCGGCGAGCTGTTCACACGGCTTCAGCACAGGCTCTTTCTTGACGCCGTTGAGCGCCTGCGCCACCGAGGCGTCAGCTTTGATTTTGCCCACTGCTGCAACTCCGCCGCGACACTGCTTTATCCGGAAATGCATCTTGACATGGTGCGTGTCGGCATCATTCTTTTCGGGCTTTATCCATCCGCGGGTATTAAAAACTCATTGAGCATCAAGCCGGTCATGGAGCTTAAAACAGTCGTTTCAATGATAAAGACTGTTTCAGGAGACACGCCCGTCAGCTATGGAAGGACATATTTTACAAGCGGCGGCGAAACAAAAATCGCGACTGTGCCTGTGGGCTATGCCGACGGATATCCGAGGGCGCTTTCGGGATATCACATGCTTTGCGACGGAAAAAAAGCGCCGATTATCGGCAGGATATGCATGGATCAGTGTATGCTCGACGTGACGGGAATTGATGTCTGCGAGGGAAAGACAATCACCGTTTTCGGAAAAAGCGGCGGCAATGAGATTACAGTCGACACCTTGGCGGCGCGGCTCGGCACTGTTAATTACGAGCTTATCTGCAACATAAGCAAAAGAGTGCCGCGGATATACATGAGAAACGACGAGATAGAGTCAATAACAGACTACATCTCGTTTTGAAAGGTTCGCGGCTGTCGGGCCGCGACACATCTTTAAAAAAACAACGCCGCGCATATGGCTTACCTGCGCGGCGTTGCTTTTTTAATCAAAGGTCTGCGGAATGTAAGTCTTCATTTTGTCAATCAATGTAAAAACCATTTCACTGTCGGCACTCATAATTTCAAGCGTTTCGGAATGCATCATCGCAACGTCCGACATGGCGCTCAACGCTTCCGCAACAAGCTTTTTGAATGCCCCCGGCTCGCCGTCATCACCGCCGCCGCCCCTGTAAAGGTCAAAGGCGCCGTTCAGCTTAAATAAAGCCGTCTCAATCTTTTTCGCGTAATCGTCATGCGTGTGCTTGCCCGCTGTAAAATAACTGTTTTCGGAGCTGAGGGACGCAAAGGATGAATAGTCCTGTGAAACGACTGAAATCACGTCAAGCAGCTCGTCCTCGCTGACAGCTAAAGGAACGGTGTTTCCGGCACCGTGCGCCAGCTGCGACAAGCTCTCGGAGGTCTCAATCGAAAAAATTGAGCCTATAACGCTAATCGCCTCGTCCGCGTCCTCTGCCATCAGCTGGTATGTGTTGAAAAAACCGACGCATTTGTTTTCAAACTGGTCAAGGTATATCCCTTCGGTGTTTCCGAGTGACTGTATGCCGTCAAAAATCTCCTCAAACGACGAACAGACGGCGGGAATATCATAAAATCCGTCAACTCCCGTATCTGCCGCGCTGATCTTTTCGTTAATAAGGTCTTGCGGGCTTTTGCCGTCGTCTCCTGAAAGCGGCACGCATGACGAAAAAAGCAAAGCCGCCGCAAGAATCGGACACAATCTCAAGATATATGATTTTTTTATCACTCTGAATTTCCCCGTTCTGTTAAAATTAGGGCAACACCGCACAATTATTGTTGTGCGATTGCGCCGTCAGATTTTTTCGTCAGGTTGTCTAAAAAACGCAGGCAATACTTTGTGTATTGCCGAGCATTTTTGGGCGATATGACGGAAAAGATGCAAGCAAGCGTGCAACAAAGGCTTCAGCCGCTCATTGCGCGGTGTTGCCTTAGATGTAATCGCAAGGCTCACGAAGTATGTTATGCCCGTATAAAAACTTTATTCAGCTCACGCGGCCGATTGAAAAATATATTACCATACAAATTTGTCGGTTTCAATCCTGTTTTATAAAAATGTGCGGGGCGCTGATAAAAATGCGCGCGGCACAAAACACAAAATCACAGTGTGTTTCACTACAAACGGGCGCATTTCCGCGTTTTTATAAAAAGCTGCGTTTGTATACTATAATATAATATATTTGCAAAAGAGCGTATAATTCTGATTGATAATGATAATAACTATATTTTGTGGTATAATTAATCAGTTTTGAAAAGCTCGGATAATTCTTTAAAGAACAAGATATTTCGGAGGAATTTATAAATGCTTGACGTCAACAACGTGCTTGCCTCCCTTGCGGACGGAATGAAAGAAGCTTATTCGGCCGCGGGGTTTGCCATTTCCCGCCCCGAAGGCATTTCTAAGGACGCGCCGCCCGTCGTCGTGTCAAACGATCGCTCTTATATAGCTTTTAGCGGGGACGGGCATTCCTTAAGGCTCGAATACTGCAACAACGCCGTGGGCTTGCTTTATGCCGAGGCGCCCGCTGCGGAGGCGGCGGACGGCGACTACACACGCCTTTCTCTTTCTTTGCTCGATTTGTCGGAGGCAAACGACAAAGACCTTAAATATATCAGCGGCGACTTTTCCGAAACGCTTGAGGAAAGGTTTTCAAGCGGCAAAAAGCCGAAGTCGAAAAAGTCTTTTACGACAGTTTCAAAGACGGCCGTCAGAAACGGCGCTTTTTATGATTCGGCGTCGTTCGGCAACAGATTCACGGCGCTGTATCCCGAGCTGCGATCATACTTCAAGCAAAACTGCGATGAATACGGCGAGTTTTTGCCGGAGGACTTTTTTAAAAAATACGGCACGCCTGCTGTAATCGAGACAATCAGAGAAAACAACCCTCAAAAGATGAAAAAGCTTTTCAACCTTCTTAACGAAACATATGAAAACGGCGTGAACGAGGTTCAAAGCCTGATTGTCGTGTCAATCCTCGGCACGATGCACGATGATGAAAAGCTGCTTGCGAATTGTGTCGATTACATGGATGGCGAGCTCTGCGTAAATGTCATTAACGTAAACAAATACCTTAACATGCCCGGCTCAAAGGGCATGAGAATGCGGCTCGAAAACCCGCCGCGATATAAGCCCAAAAAGGAAAAGAAAAACTTTTTAGCCGCGCTTTCCGGCGCGGGGCAGCAGTGAAATGGAGGCATTTTCTTTGAACGACACTGAAATCAACGAAAACAACAAAAACGAAGGCGCGGAGATAAGCGCCGGGGAAGCCGTCGAAACAATGGACACGGCTGTAACAGAAAAATATGACGCAAGCCAAATAGAGGTGCTGGAGGGTCTTGAGGCTGTCCGCAAGCGCCCCGGGATGTATATAGGCTCCACAGGTCCGCGCGGTCTTCATCATCTTGTTTACGAGATTGTCGACAACTCGATTGATGAGGCGCTTGCCGGATTTTGCTCAAACGTCGACATAGAAATCCTGCCGGACAACATAATCAGCGTTCGGGACAACGGCAGGGGCATCCCTGTCGGCATAAACGAAAAAATGGATCTGCCGTCCGTAACTGTCGTGCTGACAGTCCTTCACGCCGGCGGCAAGTTCGGCGGCAGCGGATACAAAGTCTCCGGCGGCCTTCACGGCGTCGGCTCGTCCGTCGTCAACGCTCTTTCCGAGTGGCTGGAGGTTGAGGTTTCACAGGACGGGCACATTTACCGCCAGCGTTTTGAAAGGGGAGCCGCCGTAACGGATCTTGAGATTGTCGGCGACACGCAAAGCACCGGCACACTGATTCGATTTAAGGCTGACCCTGAAATATTCACAGAAACAAGACATTATGAGTTTGAAACGCTTGAGCGGCACTTTCGTGAGTCGGCATTCCTCAATGCCGGGCTTTGCATCAACCTTTGCGACTTGCGCGACGAACAAAACATAATAAAAAACAGCTATTGCTACGCCGGCGGGCTTTCAAGCTTTGTCGACTACCTTAATTCCAGCAGGGCGCTGACGATGATGCATGAGCGGCCGATACATTTCAGCGCCGTCAAAGAGGACAGGGAAGCGGAAATAGCCATGTCATACACCGTGAGCTACAACGATCTCATCCTGTCATACGCAAACAATGTCAAGACCGCCGACGGAGGCACACACGAGACAGGCTTCAAAACGGCGCTGACAAGAGTTTTTAACGATTACGGCAGGAAATACGGCATCCTTAAGGACGCCGACAAAAACCTCTCCGGCGACGACGTCCGCGAGGGCATGACGGCGGTCATAAGCGTCAAGCTCACAGACGCGCAGTTTGAGGGGCAGACAAAAAGCAAGCTCGGCAACACAGACATAGCATCTCTCGTTTCATCGACGGTCTATGAAAAGCTCATGACATATTTTGAGGAGAATCCCTCCGTCGCGAGGGCTGTCTTTTCAAAGGCGCTCGACGCCTCAAGGGTGCGGGAGGCGGCAAGGAAGGCAAGAGATCTGGCGCGCAGAAAAAGCGCGCTCGAAAGCAACTCGCTTCCCGGAAAGCTTGCGGACTGCACCGACAAAAGCGCCGAACACACAGAGATATTCATAGTCGAGGGCGATTCCGCCGGCGGTTCGGCAAAGGACGGCCGCGACAGGCAATATCAGGCCATTCTGCCGCTCTGGGGCAAGATGCTCAATGTCGAAAAGGCAAGGATTGACAGAGTCATAGGCAACGACAAGCTTTCTCCCATCGTGACGGCTCTCGGCACCGGTATTGACGAGGAGTTAGACATTTCAAAGCTGCGTTACGGCAAGGTGGTCATCATGGCCGACGCGGACGTTGACGGAGCGCACATTCGCACGCTGCTCCTGACATTCTTTTTCCGCTATATGCGCCCGCTGATCGACTGCGGACACATCTACATCGCGCAGCCGCCGCTTTTTAAAGTCAGCAAGGGCAAAAAGCACTTTTACGCGTTTTCCGACGAGGAGAGGGATAATTACATCGAGGAGCTTGGCGGAAACTGCGACATACAGCGCTATAAAGGTCTCGGCGAAATGGACCCGGAGCAGCTTTGGGAGACGACAATGGACCCGCAGACACGCACCATGCTGCGTGTAACGCTTGAGGACGCGATGGAGGCTGACGAAACATTTTCAATTCTGATGGGCGACAAGGTCGAGCCGCGGCGTGAATTCATAGAACGAAACGCAAAATATGTACAATATCTTGATGTTTAAAGAAAGGAGGGCGTTTCATCATGAGCAGCAAAAATAATGACGACAAAACAGGTCTCGGCGACTTCAAAGAGCGCCAGTTAAACCAAAAGTTAATTGATGTTGAGATAAGCAAGGAGATGCGCCAGTCCTTTCTTGACTATTCAATGTCTGTAATCACTCAGCGCGCGCTCCCGGATGTGCGCGACGGGCTTAAGCCTGTTCACCGCCGTATACTTTACACGATGTACGAAAACAATCTGACGCCCGACAAGGCATACAGGAAGTGCGCCGACACAGTCGGATCTGTTTTGGGGCGTTACCATCCCCACGGCGACGGCTCTGTTTATGACGCCATGGTGCGGCTTGCGCAAAGCTTCTCGATGAGATATATGCTTGTGGACGGTCACGGTAACTTCGGCTCTGTCGACGGCGACCCCCCCGCGGCTTACCGTTACACAGAGTCAAGGATGAGCAAGATATCGCTAAGGATGCTGACCGACATTGACAAGGAGACAGTCGATTTCACATCAAACTACGACGACCGTCTCAAGGAGCCGACTGTCCTGCCGTCAAGGTTTCCAAACCTTTTAGTCAACGGCACGACGGGCATAGCTGTCGGAATGGCGACAAACATACCTCCCCACAACCTTTGCGAAGTCATAGACGGCATGTGCTGTCTCATCGACAACCCCGACGCTGATTTGTTCGAGCTGATGGAGCACATCAAAGGGCCTGACTTCCCGACGCGCGGCGTGATAATGGGCAAAGCGGGCATCCGAGCCGCTTACGCGACAGGAAGAGGCAAGATTACTCTCCGTGCCAAAGCGGAAATAATCGAAAAGAAAAACGGCCGATTTGAGATTCAAGTCTCCGAAATACCATATATGGTCAACAAGGCAAGGCTCATAGAAAACATAGCCGAGCTTGTAAAGGATCACCGCATAGAGGGCATATCCGACGTAAACGACTATTCCTCAAGAAAGGGTATGCACATATCCATAGACATAAAGCGCGACGCTAACCCGCAGGTTGTTTTAAATCGGCTTTACACATACACACAGATGCAGTCAACCTTTGGCGTCATAATGATCGCGCTTGTAAACGGCGAGCCGAAGGTTCTGACGCTGAAGGAAGTTCTCCGCAACTATATTGACTTCCAGTGCGAGATTATCACGCGCAGGACGCAGTACGATCTACGAAAGGCGCAGGAGAGGTCGCACATATTGGAGGGGCTTTTGATAGCTCTCGACTTTATAGACGAGGTCATTGAGATCCTCCGCGCCTCAAAAAGCATTCCGGAGGGCAAGGAGGCGCTCATGGCGCGCTTCGGACTTGACGACATCCAGTCTCAGGCGATTGTCCAGATGCGCTTCGGTCAGTTAACAGGTCTTGAGCGCGTCAAAATTGAGGAAGAGCAGGCCGAAATGCGCAGAAGGATAGCCGAATACACAGAAATCCTCTCCGATGAAAGCCGTGTTCTCGGCATTGTCAAGGACGAGGCAATGGTTATACGCGAGAAATTCGGCGACGAGCGCCGCACGGAAATCTTGAACGTAAGCGGCGAAGTCGACATTGAGGATCTCATTCCGGAGGAGACCTGCGTATTCACGCTGACAGACAGGGGCTACATCAAGCGCATGACTGCCGACACATACCAGATTCAGAACAGGGGCGGCAAGGGAATCAAGGGAATGACACGCCGGGAGGAGGACGTCGTGCAGACGATGTTCACCTGCTCAACGCACGACTATGTCATGTTTTTCACAACCGCCGGGAGGACTTACAGGCTTAAAGGCTATGAAATCCCCGAAAGCTCGCGCACCGGCAAGGGCATGAATATTGTCAATATCCTGCCCATATCGGGCGAGGAAAGAGTCTCCGCCATGATACGCGTTCCGCAAACGGAGGCAGGCAGCTATCTGTGCATGGTGACACGAAAAGGCATCATCAAGCGTACCCGCATAGAGGCATACAAAAACGTCCGCAAAAACGGCGTTATCGCAATAAATCTTGACGAGGACGATGAGCTTGCATGGGTCAGGCTTACGGACGGCGGCAGCAGCCTCATAGTGGCGACAAGAAACGGTATGTCAATACGCTTCAACGAAAGCGACGCGCGCCCGATAGGCAGGACGGCAAGGGGAGTCAAGGCAATCACCCTGCGCCGCGGCGACGAGGTAGTCGGCATGGAGGTCATTGACGAGGACAAAACCGTTCTTACAGTAAGCGAAACAGGCTATGGCAGGAGAAGCCTCCCGTCAGATTACAGAATTCAGTCAAGGGGCGGCATCGGCACAATAAACTACCACACGAAAAAATACGGGGATGTCGCCGCGGTGTCAGTCGTCGGAAGCGACGAGGATGTCATAATGATTTCATCCGACGGCATAATCATCCGAATTCCCGCCGACCAGATAAGCGTTTTTGCCCGTCCGTCAAAGGGAGTTCGCGTGATGAAGGTCTCGGAAGGCGAAAAAGTCATCACAATGGCACGCGTCGCGGACGATGAGGACGAGGACGCTCAGGCAGACGAGCCGGACACCGACAACGGTGAGGACGCTCAGACGGACGAGCCGGACACCGATGACAGCGAGAACGGTCAGGCGAACGAGCAGGACACCGACGACGGTGAGAACAGTCAGGCGGACGAGCCGGACAGCGACGACGCCGAAACAGACGGCGGCGGTCAATAATTTTCTTGCAAATTATTTCAGCTTCTGATATCATTCTTATGACTTTTATATTCACATCATCACTCACAAAGGAGGGCGCCGATGAACATCGCCTTAATAGCGCATGATGCAAAAAAAGAGCTTATGACGCAGTTCTGCATCGCCTACTGCGGAATTCTAAGCCGCCACCGCATTTATGCCACAGGGACGACGGGAAAGCTTGTAAGCGAGGCGACAGGTCTGGAGATTTTTAAATTTCTCAGCGGTTCTCAAGGCGGCGACCAGCAGATTGCCGCCCGCATCGCGTGCAACGAAATCGACCTTTTAATAATGTTCAGGGATCCGCTGACGCCAAAGCCGCACGAGCCTGACGAAGCGAGCCTTTTGAGGCTCTGCGACGTGCATAACGTGCCTGTCGCCACAAACATCGCGACAGCCGAGGCGCTGATACACAGCCTCAACAGGGGCGACCTTGATTGGCGCGACATAGTTAATCCCAAAAAATAAGCCGGCCACGGAGCGGAGATTGCCGCCGCGTTTTTCTTTAAAATCGCTTCGGCAAAAGCTTCAGAGAGCCGCGGGCAGGCTTTGATTTTTCGCGGCTTGCCCGTCATCGACATGAGGAGATATTGCCTATGGCACTGATAACAAAAGCCGTTAAGGGGACACAAGATGTGCTCCCCTCCGCTGTTTATGAGAACAGATTTCTTGAGCGCGCCATGACAGATATTGCCGGCAAGTTCGGATTTAACGAGATCCGCACGCCGGTTTTTGAGCATACCGAGCTTTTTCAGCGCGGCGTCGGCGGCACAACCGACGTCGTCCAAAAAGAAATGTACACCTTTGACGACAAGGGAGGGCGCTCGATAACGCTGCGCCCCGAGGGCACCGCCGGAGCGATGCGCGCGTTTTTGGAGCATGGACTTTTTAACGAAGCAATGCCGCAAAAGGTCTGTTATGTCATCTCGTGTTACCGTTACGAAAAGCCGCAGACGGGCAGGCTTCGCGAATTTCATCAATTCGGCGTCGAGTGCTTCGGAGCGTCGTCTCCCGCCGCCGACGCCGAGGTTATCGCGCTTGCCGACGCAATCTTCGACTTTATCGGCATAAAAAACCTTCGTCTTGAAATCAATTCAATAGGGTGTCCCGAATGCCGCGCCAAATATCACGACGCGCTGCGCTCTTATTTCGGCTCAAATAAAAGCGGTCTTTGCCGGACTTGCAATGATCGGCTTGAGAGAAATCCGATGCGCATACTTGACTGCAAAAACAGCGCCTGCTCAAAGACCATTGCAGGGGCACCGGTTGTGACAGATTTTCTTTGCCGCGAATGCTCCGAACATTTTGAAGGCGTAAAAAAACGTCTTGACGCCATGTGCATCAAATATCTTGAAAATCCGCGCATTGTAAGAGGGCTTGATTATTACACGCGCACAGTTTTTGAGTTTGTTTCTGACGAAATAGGCGCGCAGGGCACAGTTTGCGGCGGGGGGCGTTATGACGGCCTTGCCGAGGAGCTTGGCGGTCAGCATGTGCCGTCTTTGGGATTCGCTCTCGGAATCGAACGTCTTTTGCTCCTAATGCGCGCACAGGCAGTGCCTGTGCCGCAGCCCGAAATGTGCGAGATATATATCGCGGCGGCGGGGGAAGCGGCGTCGATTGAGGCGGCAAGGATTGTAAACGACCTGCGCCTTTCCGGAATAAATTCGCAAACCGACGTTGTCGGGCGCTCCGTCAAAGCGCAGATAAAGTATGCCGACAAGATTAACGCCGTCTATTCGGCGGTTTTAGGCGACAGCGAGCTTCAAAGCGGTGAAATCTTAGTCAAAAAAATGGACGACGGTGAAACGGCGAAGCTTGGGCTTGAAAACTTCACGGAAGAATTCCTTGATTTGTCAATAAAGCATTCACGCGGCGCGGTTGCCGAGCTGATTGGCTCCCACGACGCCGACATAAGCAAATTCATTGGAGGATTTTTATAATATGGGCTTTGCACCGGAAACAAAAAGGTCAAATTACTGCGGCGAAGTCCGCCTGTCGGATGTCGGCCGCGAAATCACAGTCGCCGGATGGGTTCAGCGCCGCCGCGATCTCGGGTCGCTGATTTTTATCGATCTTCGCGACCGCACAGGCATATTGCAGCTTGCCTTTGGCGAGGAAACGGACAAGGACGTTTTTGAAACGGCTTTTTCAGTCCGCGGTGAATATGTGCTCATGGCAAAAGGAGTTGTGCGGGAGCGTTCGTCAAAAAATCCCGACATACCTACGGGAGACGTGGAAATTGACGTGACACAGCTTTCGATTCTTAACAAAAGCGAAACGACGCCTTTTGAGATAACTGAAAAGTGCGCCACATCGGAGCTGACGCGCCTTAAATACCGCTATCTTGATTTGCGCCGTCCCAATCTTCAAAAAAACATAATCATGCGGCACAAGATATGCAAAATAACTCGTGATTATTTTGACGAAAACGGCTTTATTGAAATCGAAACGCCGATGCTCATAAAATCAACGCCCGAGGGGGCAAGGGATTTTCTTGTGCCCAGCAGGATTCACAGCGGCTCTTTTTATGCGCTGCCGCAATCGCCGCAGCTTTATAAGCAGCTTTCCATGGTGGCGGGCTTTGACCGCTACATGCAAATTGCGCGCTGCTTCCGTGACGAGGATTTGCGCGCCGACAGACAGCCCGAGTTCACGCAGATTGACTTTGAGATGTCTTTCGTCGGCATTGAGGACGTGCTTGAAATAGGCGAGGGTTATATGAAACGCGTCTTTAAAGAATCTTTAGGAACAGACATAAAAACACCGTTCAAAAGGCTGACATTTTCAGAGGCAATGGAGCGTTACGGCACGGACAAGCCCGACACGCGCTACAAAATGGAGCTTTTCGATATTTCCGACATAGCGGGCGGCTGCGGATTCGCTGTGTTTTCCGGCGCCGTTCGCGGCGGCGGTTCCGTTCGCGGAATCACGGCAAAAAACGCATTTTCAAAACTTACACGAAAAGAGATTGACAAGCTGACGGAGGCGGCAAGGGGCATCGGCGCCAAAGGGCTTGCGTGGTCAAGGCTCGGCGACGACGGCGCCGTTACGTCGTCATTCGCCAAATTCCTTTCCGATGAAGAAAACAAGGCGATCTTAAAGGCTGCCGAGGCAGAGCCGGGTGACGTTGTGTTTATTGTCGCCGACAATAAAAGCTCCACGGCGCTTTCAGTGCTTGGCGCGCTTCGCCAGACTTTAGCCAAAAAGCTTGACATGATACAAAGCGGAACCTTCGATCTTTTATGGGTGACGGAATTTCCGTTTTTCGAGTTTGACGAGGAAACAAAGCAGTATGTCGCGATGCATCACCCGTTCACATCGCCGATGGATGAATGCCTTGATTATCTTGAGACAGAAAAATCAAAGGTCAGGGCAAAGGCATATGACCTTGTGCTTAACGGAGTCGAGCTGTCTTCAGGCTCGATAAGAATAACGGATCCCGTCCTCCAAAAAAGGGTTTTCAAGCTTCTCGGTTTAAGCGACGAGGAGGCAAGCAGGAAGTTCGGATACCTTATCGACGCTTTCAGATACGGCGCGCCGCCGCACGGCGGAATGGGCATCGGGCTTGACAGGCTTATCATGCAGCTCCTCGGCTGTGAAAGCCTGCGTGACGTAATTGCTTTTCCAAAGGTTCAAAACGCCTCCGAGCCGATGACGGACTGCCCGTCCGCGGTCGACACCGTTCAGCTTGATGAGCTTGGAATAGCGCTCAAAGCCGCGGCGGAAGGATGCGGCGGAGATATGCCCGCAAAAGATTAAACACGCGTTTAAGACAACAAAAAAGGCAGGGACACGGCTCTTTGTGTCCCCGCCTTTTTTATTTTTGTGAGCTGTTATAATACATGATTTTTGTGTTTGAACCGCGGCAATAAGGAAATTTGTTTTGCAAAAAAGGCTGTGTGCCGACACAGCAATTAAAAAGACGAAAAGGACAGGGGCTTTAGGCACAAAAACCTGAACAGATTCCTTATGCCTGTGCGCCGTCGGTCAATCCGCACCTTTGCCGCAAACAAGCCCGTTCCGCTCAATCTTGCGAATCAGTCTCTGTTTCAGTCGTCTCCGGCTCTGTTGAGGGCGCGGTTGTTGTCGTTGTGGTCGTCGGCTTTGTCGTGGTGGTGGTTGTCGTCGTCGTTGTCGGCTCTGTCGTCGTTGCGGTGGTTGTCGCCGCAGTCGTTGAGGTTGTCGTCGTTTTTATTGTCGGGAAATCTTTCGGGTATGAGGCGATGTCGGGAAACAGCGCCGCCTTATATATCCCTGTCGACGATGAACCCCTGCCAATGTTTTCTTCGGGCGCGGCAGGCTTCAGCTCATTGCCGCTGACAACAAAAACCATGCTCGATAAATTGCCCGCGCCTTCGATTTTCGGGCGGCAGTTCACAGTGACGACGCCGTTGCTCCTGTAATAAATGTCTGCGACATTCATTCCGCCTTCTTCAATGTCTTTTATCATATCTTCGGCGCCGTCATATGTGTAAAGCTCTTTCAGAGTGACCTTTATGCCGCCGTATTCTTTTATCCCCTTATCATAGCTGAAAAAATATTTAACTCTTATATAGCCTTTTCCCGCGCTGTCGTCGTAATAAAGGCTGAAAGCTGTGATATCCTTTGCCGAGGCGGCGGCTATCTCGCCGACCTTTCCCGAAACGGCTTCTTCCTTGACGCTTGGGCCGTCAACGCTCCAAACAAGCGAAACGGAGCCTGTCCCGGAATATTTTTCGACAGAATACAGCTTGCTTTCACCGACATCAAGGACATTTCCGACCTTCCAATAGTCGCCCCAATCGGCAAGCTTTTTGATGCCCGTAAAGTTTATAAACCAAAGCTCGCCTGCGTAAAGCGCCGTGTACGGCCTATCCTTGACGTCCGCCCTTTTTATGCCGGTCAGCGCGAAGGCTTCGTAAATGCCGTCTTTGTCAAAGTCGTCATAAACAAAGGAGATTATGCTGTCCGTCGTCTTGTCGGCAATCAGCTTTTTCATTCCTTCCTCGTCGAGCGCCTCCGGGACAGCGGACTCCGTTTCCGTTTCGCTTTCTGTCTCGGAAACAGCGTCTGAAGAAGATTGCTCCTCCGTGACGGTTTCCCCGGCTCGCCAAGCCCTTCCGCAAGCGGAGGCGGCAAGAAAAACAGCGGCGGCGGCGACAAGCAATATAAGCCTTTTCATAAAACAGCCTCCGTAAAAAGTGTGGTTATTCACATAAATTATACACAATCGTATAAAAAGCGTCAATAGTCATAAGCCGTCCATATTATTGCAAAAATCAGATTAAAGCGCCTTAAAGCTGCCTTTAAGCGGACTGTCGCCTGTGTTTTTAAAAAATCCCGACGGGTATATCTCAACGGTGTATTCGGCGCCGCTGTCAAGCCCGTCCACGGCGCGCGTTATCTTTTGCGGCATATCGGAAAAGTAATAGCCTGACCAGACTGAAAGCCTTTTTGCCGTCGTGCCGTCAGACGCTTTTTTTATGACGATATCGTAAGAATTCACATAAATCTCACCGTCGGCGGGCAGCGCCTGCGGAAAAGAAATTGACACAACGCCCGCCTTTGGCAGCTCAAAGGAGCATTCGGCGCCATCGGCAAAGCGCGGCGCCGACACAGTCTTATATCTGCTGTCGGTGTAGAGGAACGCGGAAGGGTCTGACGGGGCATCCACCTTCCATATATAAGGGAAAAAGCTGTTTGTAAGAATGTCAAAAGGATAAACACGCACTCTGTTTTGCGCGTCCGCCTCGACAATGAGCATTTGCGCGGCTTTTTCGCAGTCGTCGGGAATTGTTCCCGTTATTTTGTCAAACTCGTCAAGCTCAAAATAGCTCAATGTGCCTGTGCCGAGAGAAGTAAAGTGCTTTTGGTGTATTGAGCGCGGATCGTTTATCGGCGCGTGAGAGTGACCGGAAAAATTAATTATTTGCGGATAGTCCATCAGTATTGCCGTCAGCTCGTCCTCGCCCCAGTTAATGCTGCCGTAAACAGTGTCGGTGATGTGCGGGTGCTGAAAGAAAAATATCGGCTTTTTTGCGCCGGCGGCGGCAGCGGATTTCAGGTTTTCTTTCGCAAACTCCTTTTGCGGCGCCCTAAAATGGCATCCGTCTGTCGTCGAAACGGCGATAAAGTGAAAGCCGTTTATTATCTCATGCGTGTCGCACGGCTGTCCGAAAATCCTGACAAAACGCTCGCGCGCGTTTTGCTCGCCGTCATGCTTGAACTCATGGCTTGCCATTGTCAGGACGACCTTTGTGCCCTCTTTAATGTTTTTGTCGATTATATCCTTTGCCGCTGTCATTGATGTTTCGGAGCCGTCGTCGGCGAAATCTCCGACAATATAAAGAGCGTCAAGCTCCTTGTAGCTTGCCGACTCTCCCGCGATATCATAGGCGTATTGTATTGCTTTTACGAATCTTTCGCGCTCGACTGTGTGGTCGTCCTCCACATGTATGTCGCTCATGACCGCAAACCTAAGCACAGGCTCAAAATTTTTGTCAAGTCCCATTTTTGTCCCTCCGATTATTTTTTTGTTCCGTTTTCTTGCCGCCGCGATTATTTGTAAGCAAGCAGCGACATCACTTCCGCGCGTGTCTTCGCGTCGCTTCTCATCGTCCCCCTAAGGGCGGAGGTCTGAGTTTCGCTCCCCGCTGCGCGGGCTCCCCTCATCGTCATGCACAGATGCTGCGCCTCGATGATGACCGCCACACCCTTGGGCTTCAGCTCATCATAAAGAAAGTCGGCTATCTGCGCAGTGAGTCTCTCCTGGAGCTGCGGTCTTTTTGCGTAAGCGTCGACTATGCGCGCCAGCTTTGAAAGCCCGATAATGCGCCCGGAGTTTGGTATATAAGCAATGTGCGCCCTCCCCATGAAGGGTATCAGATGATGCTCGCACATTGAATATAGCGGTATGTCGCGGACAATCACCATCTCCTCGTTGTGATCCTCGCTGAAAACCTTGAGGTGACGGCGCGGATCATCCTGGATTCCGGAAAAGATTTCGGCATACATTTTAGCCACTCTTGACGGTGTTTCGCAAAGCCCCTCCCTGTCGGGATTTTCACCTATTGCCGCAAGGATTTCCCTGACGGCGCTTTCGATCCTTTTAGTGTCCATTTTTTTAGTCCCTTTCAACGTCAGCATAAGGAATATAAACTTGAATTATATTAAACCTTTTGTCTGAAGAATAGCTTGCCCTGTCTGTGAGAATCCTTGCGGAACAGCCGCTCGCCGCAATCTCCAAAATCTCGTAAATCTCTTTTTTGCCGAACAGAGCGTTGTCGGCGGCGGCGTAAGCCCTGCCCGACGAAAACTTAAACTCAACAAATTCTTCGCCGTTGTCAGCCGCGCCTGAAATGAGATTAGCTATGGCATTCTTCGACATCATGTCATAAGCTTTAAAAAAGGATCCGCTTTTTACAAAGTATCCCTCGCTCGTTTCGTCACAAGCATATTCGCATTTAT
Source organism: Clostridiales bacterium (assembly GCA_012523185.1). Lineage (GTDB taxonomy): Bacteria > Bacillota > Clostridia > Oscillospirales > Acutalibacteraceae > UBA1425. Next base: position 50,419 of record JAAYIY010000067.1, on the reverse strand, counting down.
AACCTGTGTGCGTCGCCGATATCTCCTTGTCGCTGAGGTTAAAATATGTGTGACGTATGCTTGAGCCGCCCGCGTCGGCGGGGTCGTCCCATGTAATGTCAAGATGATACCGGCCGCCGTTTATGCTGACAATGTTCCACATATGATCGACAGTTTCTCCCGTGTGGTTTTCGGCCGAGCCGCACATGACAAAGCAATTTATGCCGAGCCTGTCAAAAATATATTTTGCCGCCTTTGAATATCCCTCGCATGACGCAATGCCCCTGACAAGCGCGTCATATACAGTCGCGCTTCCTTCTTCATAGGAGCATGTCGACACAAGATAGTCATGAACGGCAAGCTCAAGCGCGTATTCGTCCGTTAACCCGCTCACTATTGAAAGAAATCTGTCCACAGCTCTTTCAACGGCGGAGGTTTGCGCGGCGTATGTGTCTTTGTCCACTGAATATTTAGGATAAAAAAAGGCCTTGCTGCCGCTCATTCTGACAGTGCATTCTCTGCCGACAAAATAAAGCGAAGGATTGTCGCAAAGCAGCGCCTCGAAGATGCTGCCAAGCTCGCCCTCCGTCATTGACGGAACCTTAATTCGCGGCGGGTATCGCCCGATTTCTGAAAGGATGCTGTTATACGCGTGTTTTTCAATGTTTGAAAGCTGACTGAAATAATATTTGTTTTCGCCGCCTATTGGCAGCTCGGCGGCGGGACTGTCTGTGTCAGTCGGAAGATACCTCCCTAAAAAGAGGAAAAAAGCAACGATGGCTGCCGCCGCCGCCGCAAATTTCCCGATTGTCCTCAAAAGATGATTCACTCTTTCGGCTCCTTTTGATGTGTGTTAAAGACCCTCGTTGATGTCGGCTTCAAAAACGTCCGCGGCGGCGCTTTCTTTGCCCGAAACAGCGTCAAGCCTCCTGTTTTTTAAGTCACGCAGCTTGCCGCGCGACAATGATGGTTTGCGGCCGGGCTTGTATTTTTCATTGTATTGCCACGGATAATTTCTTTCTTTTATAGGCTTTGGCTTTTTGTTGCGCGGACCATGAAAATAAAAGGCGTCCTTTCGCATGAAGTAATATAAAATTACAGTCGCCATTGTAGCTATCGAAAACAAAAAAGCCGCTACAATAAATATATCGGCCAGCAAAGCGACCCTGACGACATCGGGCAGGCTTTGGTCAGGCACCGGCTTGATTTTCCACAGGTACGCCAAGGAGCAAATCACGACCCTAAGCCCGAAGTATGTCAAAACGCCGTAAAACGCATACCCGGAGTATGTCACAAGCCCTATCTGAGTTATGATGTTGACGGCGGTTTGAACAAGCTTTACGGCGATATACGCATAAATCGCATAGCGAAAGGGCGATGAAACAAGATATTCGTCCCCAATCAAGTGCCTGAAGAAAAAATAAAAAGTGCAGATAAGATCCACAGGAAGAACAAACAACCGAACAAAGTTGTGAAACCTCATGGGCGGCATATAAAAATTGCTCATAAAAACCTCACTGTCAGCTGAATTGAAATTGCCGCACGGCGGCACATCTTAAAATATAGTGTGGATATAGCCTGTCCGAAAATTGAGCATGATTCTCTGTATTTAGAAAACGAGGTAAAAGGCGGCGAATGAATCAGCTTGCCCGACGCGTCCGTAAAACTGCGGCGGCGCCGACTTTTGCGTTAAATGCCCAAAACGATTTTGAGTGCTATTTTATGTCGTCGAAAATGCTGGGTGAGTCATCGTGTGAGTCGCTCTCGGGTGTGTCGCTTTCGGACATAAAAGCAAGCCTTTGTTTTGTTATGTCTTCTTCTTCTTTCCGAGACATCCTTACGCCGCGGCCCGGCTTGTATTTTTCCGCGGCGTCCCAGGGATTATTTTTCTTCTTTTTCTCGATTGAATTCTCCTTAAAGTCGAAAACAAACTTGCGCTTCATGTAGTAAAAAACCATAAGCAGGCTGATAAACATCCCGCACATGACACCGATTCGCGCCCATGTGTTAAAAACTTTTATGGTTTGCGCTGTTATTGCCGCCTTTGATATAAAAAAGTTCTCGTTGCTGTATTGAATGCTGTCGTCAATTATTTTCATTACGAAGTTTTCGTCAAACACATAAGAAATCGTAAAAAAGCTGTTGACCGCGATGAAAAGCCTAAAATATAAAAAAGAGTAATAGGAATAGCCTGACAACTTCACAAACCCTATCTGTGTGATTACGTTTGTCAGCAGGATGGCCGACGAAATCAGAAAGTATGCGGCGACAAAGACCGAACCCTTGCTGACCGCAAGCTCTCCGCTGTTCTTTATCATCCCGACCATCTCAACAGCAACGGCAATCAGGGAAACAGGCAGAAGAAAAAACTGGTTAAACCTGTGAAACTTCATTGGGACATCGTAATTGTTCACTTTAATACCTCCTCAAATATTAAAATAACACTGTGTCGTATATTTTGCAAAAGCTACCCGGAGCGCCAAAACTTTCTGTCAAGACTCCTGTATTGGATTGCCTCGGAGATATGCTTTGTTTCTATTGTCTCCGAGCCGTCAAGATCCGCGGCGGTGCGCGCGACGCGCAAAATCTTGTCATATGCCCTTGCGGACAGACCAAGGCTTGAAAATGCCTTTTCAAGCACAACAACAGCCTGCGCCGACAGGCGGCAGAAGCTTTTTGTCGTGGCGGGGTCCATCCGCGCGTTGCACGTGATTCCGGTGCCGTCAAACCTTTTTTGCTGGATAAGGCGGGCATTATTAACACGCTCCCGTATGTCGGAGGAGCGTTCGCTTTCGCCGTTTCCCGAAAGCTTGTCAAAGTCGACGGGCGGAACCTCTATGTGTATGTCAAGCCTGTCAAGCAAAGGCCCCGAAACCTTGTCAAGATATCGCGCCGCCGCTCCCTTCGGGCAAGTGCATTTTTTGGCGGGATGACCAAAGTAACCGCACGGGCAAGGATTCATGGCGCAAACGAGCATCACCGAGCAGGGGAACGACAGTGTGCCCGCCACGCGGGAAATCGTAATCATCCCGTCCTCCACAGGCTGGCGGAGGATTTCCATCGCGTTGCGCGAAAATTCCGGCAGCTCGTCAAGAAAAAGCACGCCGTTGTTTGCGAGCGACAATTCACCCGGCTTCGGAACAGAGCCGCCGCCGGAAAGCCCCGCGGGCGAAATGGTGTGGTGCGGGCAGCGAAACGGTCTTTGGCGGATGAGCCTTGTGTTGTCGGACAAAGCCCCGGCTATCGAATATATCTTTGTCGTCTCAAGGCTTTCTTCAAAGGTCATGTCCGGGAGTATGGAGGGCAGGCGCTTTGCGAGCATACTTTTGCCCGAGCCGGGAGGGCCTATCATCATGATGTTATGTCCGCCGGCGGCCGCGACTTCAAGAGCGCGCCGCGCCTCAAGCTGTCCCTTCACATCGGAAAAGTCAAGGCATCGCCGCTGCGGCTCCGCGGGAAATGACGACGGTTCGACACACGAAAGCTGTGATCTTCCTGTCAAATGCTCTATTATTTCCATGGCGCTTGCGGCGGCATAAACGTTGATACCGCTTACAACCGAGCTTTCCGCGGCGTTTTGCGTCGGCACAAAAATACTGCGCATACCGGCGGCGCGCGCCGCCATAACCATCGGCAGCGCTCCGTTTATCTTTCGCAAGGAGCCGTCAAGCGAAAGCTCGCCGATAAAGGCAAGACCGTCATGCTCAAATGTGATTTGCCGCGACGCGACAAGCAAGGAAAGCAGCATCGGCAGGTCATAAACGGAGCCTTCCTTGCGTACGTCGGCCGGCGCAAGATTGACAGTTATCCTGCCTGTGGGGAAGTCAAAACCGCAGTTTTTGACGGCGGAGCGAACACGGTTACGGGATTCGGAGACAGATTTGTCAGGCAGACCGACTATGTCAAACTGCGGAAGTCCGCCCGAGATGTCGGCCTCAACCTCGACAGGGTATGCCTCCATACCCAAAAGCCCCGTGCTGTGTATTTTTGAAAACATCCGTCGTCCCCCAAAGAGATAAGTCAGTTAAAACTAATTGCGATACACAACTAATAATACCATAAAAAAACGAATAAGTCTATCACATTTCAGGCGATTATTCATCTCTTGATTATTTTCTTAACCAGAACTTTATTGAGCATGACACTTCACCTTTAATTGCAACAAGGGAAAAGGGTTTTGATTTGCAAGCTCAAGAAAAACAGCAAGAGGATATTTTTGTTGACATTCAAACAATCATTTGATATAATTTTTTTTGTTGGAATCTGCGGGTATGGCGGAATTGGCAGACGCGTTAGATTCAGGTTCTAATGGTCGCAAGGCTGTGCAGGTTCAAGTCCTGTTACCCGCACCAAATCAGTTAAGGCAATTGATACAATCGTATCAGTTGCCTTAACGTTTTTTTATGCCCGAAAAAGGCTGTAATATTGGGGTTTTCATCAAATCAATGCACCCGCTATGGTCTACGTACCACAATATATAGTGCTAATCAGAGTTTGTATTGCCATTTTACCACCGCCATATGTGCTTCAATTCGTTTTTTGACTTGGCTATCGTTTTTTGATTAGTTTACCATAGAGCGCCCTCGATTCAACCAATGTAAATAGTTACAGCATTTCAGTAACCTCGGTGCCGTTCTTGAAGGCAAAAACAATTCTGCCGTCCTCGTGGACAGCAACATGATCTACCAGCGCATTCCATGTTTCTTCCTTGAACACCATCGGCAGGTCGTACAGTTCGCCCAGCTCGAACAGGAAACCGCTCAGAATATCGCCCTTTAGCTCCTGCAACTGACGCTGTTCCCGTAAAACTCCCAGACGATTTTTTGCTTTGTCGTAGCGGTCAACGTAGCTGTCGTAGCGGTTTCGGTACTCCGTCTGGTCAAGCGTGGTGCTGGCGTTCTCGTCTACCAGCTTTTGTACTAGCGCGGAAAGAACCTCAATCTCACTGGATATTTCAGCAACCTCTTTGTCGATGGCACCGAAATCCGTGAAAGCCGTATGCAGTACTCTGCCGTCCTTAATGAGAGCCTCGCGGTCAATCATCAATTCGCTGACCGCCTTAAATCAAAATCGATCTTGTATGTCAAATTACCGTATTGGTTGACGGTAACATCAAACGCCTGAATCATAGCTTGCTCCGCAAGTCTGGTATTGCCGCGAAACAAGAGCGCCGCCTCGTAATCATCCGGGAAGTCCTCCATACGGAGGTCTTTGGCATCCACGAAAATTTCATAGCGGTCAAGTCCGACACCGCCGCCGGTGGTGACAAAGGTGCGTTCCACGCCTTCGCCTTCGCCGCCCACAAGGGCGGTATTGGCAAAACTCAGAAGGCTCTCGGTAAAAATCTGTCCTATGATATTTTCGTATTCTTTGGAAAAGATCGCTTGCGATGCCGAACCGGCATACAACTGAACGGTAAACAGCTTTGCGACAGGATCGAAGGCTGTTTTTATACCGACATCGGCGGCATCACATAGGTTTGTGACAGTGTCCATCAGATTGCGGAAGGAAATCTGTGTGCTGACGGGAACATCCATGCTTTCCGGCGTATAAACGACACCATTGATTTTTCTTTCCAAATTAACCGGCGCAATCAGGTGGTTATTTAAAAGCTGTAACACTGCCGCCGATAAATCGCCGGTGAGGATTTCCGTTCCCCATACGATTCGCCTGGATAACAGGGATGTTGCAAACCGCCCGATGACGGTGATATACTCCTGCTCCTGCAAAGTCATTTCCAAATATTCGATAATTCCTGCTTCCGCATCGTCGTTCTTCCACAGGATGTTGCCAATTTTCAAAAGCGCGATGTTTTCGTCCGAAGCGATGGCTTTGAGTTCAAAACTGCCGCATTTTGTGTATTGCCGCGTCCAGCGCAGATACTCATAGGATTCCACCAGCCCCGCAAGTTCCCGGTTGTTATTAAAAAGATACAGTTCCATACCCTACACCCCCAAAAACTGCGGGCGGTAATGGATGATGACCTCCAGTAAATCCATTTGTTCCTCCGCATCATAGCGAAGCACATTTTTGCCCACTGACAGCTGTAAAAAAGTTGATCCGACGTCGATCAGGCTGAAAGCGTTTGTTTCTGTTGTGCCAAGGACACTGGTCACTTTTTTTCCTGCGAAATGGGTATACACTAAAATTTCCTGCCCGGCAGACATTGCGGTGTTGATGCGGATAAACTCGCCCGTGTCCACATTCATCAGTTCAGGATTGACCACCGAACCCAATGCCCTGAATGTAATCACACAGCCGCAAGGGACATCACCCTCGTTTTCGATGGTGATGATTTGGCTGGGCTGGCGGATACCGAGTTCAATGCCCAGTTCTGTAATTTCCAGAGGAAACGAGAAGTTATCCTCCCATGAAGCCAGTTCTGTACGGGTCGCCTCCAGAGGTTCAAAAAACGGAGAAGGACACAATAAGCTGATGAAAAAGGATGGCGCTCTGGTGATACTTCCCGCCGAGAACGCCGCCTCCTCCACAATGCAGGAAATCTGGCGGTTACGGTAAATCAGTGTTCCGCGCAGCTTGGGCGTGAAGATACGCAGAAGCTGGCGGCGGTAAGCAAAGGTGCTGTCGACATTGGTGGCGAGAATCGTTCCCTCAATGGTGATGTTCCGCATATCCAGCGTCGAGGAGATATAGAAGGCTCCGTCCTGTTCGGGCGCTTGGAAGGTGTTGATCGTCTGCCGTATACGTCCTACGCCGTCCAGCTTTGTAATAAATAAGGGTTTCACTTGACGGAGCGTGACGGTTGCGCCGTTTTGATTGGTATATATCAGTTCCATAAGCTACACCCCCAATGCTAGTTTTCTGGATAGATTGCAGAATTCCCGCGCGGCTTCCTTTTCCGAGAGCGCTTTCGGCGAGGTGATGGAGATACTCTGATGGATGATCGCACCTGCCGGATATACACCTGTGCCATTCACCCCTACGGTCATGCCGCCGAGGTTCGTGGGAATCGCGCTTTGCATATCCCGGCTGACTTGTTCCATTGCCTGTTCAAAGCCCACGCCGATGCCTTCGCCCATGTTCTGCCCGATCCCCGCGAAGAGTTCTGAGGGCGAATGAATGCCGAAAAAGTTCTTGATTTTGTCGACCACGCCGCCGAAAAAGCCGGAGATTTTGCTCCACAGCCACGCACCCGCATCGGAAATACCCTGCCACAAGCCCTTGATGAGGTTGCCGCCGACTTTTGCCATTTCACCGATTGAGCCGGTGAAGCCTTTGACCAGAGCCGTGATAATCTGCGGTACTGCTTTCACAACCTCCACAATAATCGTCGGCAGATTCTCAATCAGTAACACGAGCAGCTGCACACCGGCAAGAATAATCTTGTCGATGTTCCCAATGATGGCGCTGACCAGCGAGGTCACGATTTTCGGGATCGCAGTTACAACAGTGGAAATAATCTGCGGGAGCGCTTGAATCAAAGCCACCAGCAGCTTTACGCCGGACTGGGTAATCAGCGGAATCGCCCCGATGACGGCATTGATAATATTGTCAATGATTTTTGGAATCGCCTTGACCACGGTGTCGATGATGATCGGCAGCGCGGTAATCAGCGAGGTCAGAAGCCGGATGCCCGCCTCGATAATCCGAGGAATTGAGCCGATGAGGAAATCTACCAGCGCGGCTATGACTTCCGGCAAAGCCTCAATTAAAACGGGAATGGCGTTCAGGATGCCGTCCGCCAGCCCTATGACCAGCTGGAGCGCCGCGTCCAGTATGAGGGGCAGATTTTCCAGCAAGCCCTGCACAATTTGCATGACCGCCGACACCGCCGCTGGAATCAGCTGGGGCAATCCCGATCCGATGCCATTTACGAGTGCGGTCACCAGTTGTACCGCCGCATTGATTAACAGCGGGAGATTGTCAATCAGCGCCCCGACGATTGTCATAACCGCATCCACCGCAGCGGGGATGAGTTTCGGCAGGAGATTCAGGATGGTCTGCAGCACCTGTGTGAAAAGTTGCGTTACGACTTCGAGGAGCATGGGTAAAAGGTCGCCCACTGCTTGCAGGATCGCGCCCGTGGCTGTCGGCAGTGCCGCAACAATATTTTCAAGCACCGGCACGATGTTTTTAACCACTGACTGAAAAGCGTCCACAAGGTTCTGCGTCAGGTTGGTCATGTCGGCGTTGGCATTGCCGAGTCCTGCCGTGAACGAACCGAGGGCTGCTTTTAACAAACCCAATGAGCCTGTGATGGTTTCGGTGGATTCCCGTGCGAAATTTCCCGCATATTGTTCTGTGTTCTCGAAAAACATCTGCATAGCGACTTCAGCTTTTTCGGCGTTGAAAGCTGATGCCCAAGTGAAGTCAAGTCCTTTAGAAAGAGCGTAGGCTTCGACGGTAGTGGCATTCATGGCAACCCCAAGGTTATCCATCATCGTAAAATTGCCCTTTGCCGCGCCGGACACGGAGTCCAGCGCCATCTGCATATCGATGCCCATGACGGAAGCCATGTCTGCCGCTCGTTGCATTGCCTTTTCCGTTAGTTCCAAAGATTTTTGCTGTTCAATACCCGAACCCTGAAACAAAGCGCCCATTTTGTTCGCGGTTGCAAGATATTGGCTTTGTGACACGCCAAGGTTTTTATAGGCTTCCTCCCCGGTTTTCTGGATGGAGGCGGCATAATTGCCGAACACAGCTTCCGAACCGCCAAGATTCTGCTCTAACTCACCGAATTGCTGAACGACTTCCTTGCCGAGTTTAATCGCCGCCGCACCTGCCGCGACAGCAACCGCACCCATCGCCACACCGATTCCTTTCAGAACGCCGCCCAGCTTCTCAAATTTTGAGCCGGACTTTTCGGCTTCATCGCCCGTTTCCGTGAGTTGCTCACCGAGATCGTCCGCATCATCAGCAGATTCCTCAAGTTCGCGCTCCATGTCGTTCAGTTCCGCTTGCGTCTTATTCAACTGGATTTGCCAATTTTGTGTGCGGCGGTCATTTTCTCCGAAACTCTCGGAGGCATTCTCCAAAGCGGCGCGGAGCGTCTCTATTTTTTGTTTTTGTGAATCAATCTCTTTATTGAGGACGGCGTTCCGGGAAGTGAGGGCACTGGCGCTTTTGTCGTTTTTATCAAACTGGCTGGTGACCAGCGCCATTTCAGAGCCGAGGACTTTGAAGGACTGGTTGATGTCGGCGAGGGCTTTTTTGAAATCACGTTCGCCCTTGATGCCGATCCGTAAGCCAAAATCATCTGCCATGTGCGGTCACCTCCGATCTGCTCCATATTCTGATGAACAAATGTAACTTATTTATTAACAATCTCTTTTTAGTAGCTTTTATTGCCCTTTTTAGTGCAACTTTTGGCCGCTTTTTCCCTATTAGTGAAGGGACTTTTACGTCTCTATCATTTTAATAAGGGGAAATATGTATGAGCTATTATGTATACAAAACCTATCTATGGCCTCCGCCAAGAAGACTGCAAGAGATTCAAAAGGATTTAATTGAGTCTTTTCGACCACCAACACATGAAAGTTTAGATTACAAGAATTGGATTGCTGTGTTGGATTTAAAAACTTGCTTTATTTGCCGAGGAAATCATGGTAAAATATATGAAATGAATGAACTTCTGGATGATGAGCCACCCATTCACCCTAACTGCAGATGCGAAATAAAATCCATGGAAGCGGCAACTGCGGGCACTGCAACGCAGGACGGCATGAACGGCGCGGATGTCTCAGTAAAGAATACAGGAAAACTCCCGCCGAATTATATCACTAAGCAAGAAGCAAGAGACATGGGTTGGATTCCGCGTCACGGGAATTTACACAAAATTGCTCCAGGAAAGTTTATCGATGGTGGGATTTATCAAAACAAGGATGGACATCTTCCACAAACACCAGGTCGCGTCTGGTATGAAGCAGATATTAATTGTGACAGTGGGTTTCGAAATACGCATCGATTACTTTTTTCCAACGATGGCTTAATTTTCGCTACTTACGATCACTATACGACTTTTGTTCAAATAACATAGGAGGGAAAAATACGATGAATTTAATTAGAAATTTAGTTCCTAAAGAGCGTGTTCTTGATTTTTCAGAGTGTGAATATCTCGGCGAACTCCACCAAGTTCTTATGCAGGCATTGGAGTTGCCAGAATGGTACGGTCAGAATTTGAGCGCACTTTGGGACGTGGTAACAGGATATATGTATGTTCCGGCAGATATTACTATTATTTATAAGCCAAAGACAAAGAAATCTGAGGCTCTATCTTCTGAAATTAAAAAAATAGTCGAAGTTTTCCAAGATGCAAAGCAGGAGTTCAACGAAATCACGCTTAAAATTGAGATGTGAGTTTTCTTAATATCATAGTGGTACCACATCATCAATCGTCTGCTCCCGAGACGGCTTCTCCATTCCCAGAAACTGCTTGTGACAAGCCCATAAGTCCATAAATAAACCAAACGGCATCGTCCAGAATTCATCGGCAGAGAGCCGCATCTGTACAGTGCCGTAGTAGTACAGGCGCGTGAAAACCTCGGCAGTGGTCACGCGCCCGGCTGGTTTTTTGAGCCTTCATCGCCCTCGCTTACCACATTCCGTGCTGTTCCCTTGAACATGGCTTCGGTGATGGCGTTCTTATAGGATGCCAGTTCCAGCGGGGAGGTCAGCAATTCCACTTCCTCCTCGGTGAGCAGTTCCTTCGGCGCGTCCTTATGCTTGAGGTTGTAAATCAGGATGGACTGATTCGCCATCAGCGTAAGCAGCCAGACGATTTCGTCCAGTGCCATTTCAAAGTTTTCAGCTTTCATCAGCCGTTCACCGAGGTTTTCCAGCCCGCCGTAGCGGCTGGCGATGGCTTTGGTCGCCTTGGTGGTGAGAATCAGTTCATACTGCTCACCGCCGATGTTGACAAATGCGCTGCGTTCGTTTTCCATAATCAACCCTCCTCCGGCGGTTCAGGCGGTGTGGTGCCCCATACCGGCTCATATACCTCGCTGTACCAGCCTGAGATGGTTTCAGCAGACACACCGGCGTCGCCTTCCGTCACTTCCGCTTTCCACGGATGTTTTCCTGTACCGTCCGGCTTGTTGCGTCGCATGACCGTTCCTTCGATGGTCGGGGTCTGGAAGGTGATGGAATCACCTTTGGTCTGTAGGTTGGTCGCCGGTATGCCGAATTTTATCCGATACATCCAAAAATAGCGGTATCTGTTGTCAGGCTTAAGGGCGCGGAAGCCCACGGCAACAATAGCGCCGTCGTTTTCGCTTGCCGACACCAGAACGCCGTTGTCGTCGACAATTGCTCCGGTCAAGTCCTGCGCGGCGGCAGTGGCGATATCATCAATCCCCAGCGAGAGTGTGCCGGATTTGAAATCCTTAATCACATATGCGGTCGCGTCATCCGCATACAGCGTTGCCTCGGCAAGTTCAATAGACAAATCCGCTTTAATGGCTTTTGCCAGTGAAATCGGAACACCGTAGGTTTCCTCGCCGTTAGCATCCTCGGTGATTTTTGCATAGTAAAGTTTATCCATGCCAATGGTCGCCATTTTCAATCCTCCAATCGATATAATTTTGCCGTATCCACGGCGTAGTGGTGGTAGCCGGTATCGTCCTCATGGGCGATGTATTGCCGCCCCGTAATGGTGAAGCCTTTGTTCAGCAGGGCGTTCACCACTTTATTTTTCATACTCAGATAATTGCCCTTTGAATAAAGGGACAGGCGCACCTCCTGCGTTTCATATTCCGGCTGGTTGTCGCCGAACAGCGGAAAATCATCCGTCAGCGGAGTAATAACCGCATATTCATTCGGCGCTGTATCTGAAAACACCCCGGTTTCTACCCGGATCGGGATAGCGTCCAGCAAGGTGTTCAATTCCTGCAAAATATTCATAGGTTTTCGATTTCCTCCTCCAGCTTTGCCTTCATCGCCTCGATTGCTGGCTTCCGGCTGGCGGTTTTGGCGGGCTTAAGAAAAGGCTTCGGCGGCTGACCGTGCTTGCCGTATTCCAGAATATTGGCGATTTTGGCATTGCTGTCTCCGTCAGAGCGCGGCTCGGAAAAGCCGACCTTGACATTGAAATTCCCGTTCTTATCCATTTTGGCGGGAGTAAGTCCGAGGGATTGCTCCAGTTCGCCGGTGGAACTGGAGGGGTACTGCGTATTCCTGCCGACCACGGCGCTGAGATTATCACACACCGCATCCAGTGCCACCTCGCCTCCTGCCTCCAGTACACGGGGCAGGATTTCATCAGCCTTATCTGCCAGCCGAGAAACCTTCATCAAAAAGTCCTCCGGCATCTTAAATTCTGCTCTTGCCATATCGTTCACCTCAATTCCCGGACGGTTCTAATTTCTCTGCCAGTACCTCAAGGTACATCCCGCGCCCGCGCACATTTTCCACGCTGGTAATCCGAAAGCGCTCCTCACCGCACCCGATCTGCAGGGAGGCAGTGACATTGATACCGGGAATCACCCGGAAACGAAAGAGGCTGGTTGCCGCAGACCACACGGCGCGGTTTGCCCATCGTTCGTTGCCGTGGCGCTCCTCACGGTAGGCGCGGACATTTGCCAGCACAGTTTCCGTGGAAACGGCAAAACCCTCCGCATCCTTGCCCTGTGTAACCTGAATGATTTGGATGGGCGTGTTCATTTTTCCAAAACTCATGTTCACACCTTCCAGTCCCGGCCGAGCCGCAAGAGCATATTCACCGTGTTCCATACTTGCTGCCCGGCTTGAACGCTGTCGGCGAAAAAGCCGCCGGTCAAACCGTCGCGGGATTCGTAAAAATGGGAAGTCAACATGATAACCGCCTGTTCCGTGGTGGGCGGGAAGCGTGACGCTTCACCCGATTCGCCTTCGGCGGCGCTTCCAGAGTAGTATCCTGCGGGCAGGTGCTGAAAACTCTCGGCATAGGCGGTAGCCGCCGCCAGAAAGCGTTCCAGCAGCGCGTCATCCTCATTATGGGTGAGAATCAGGTTCTCTTTGACTTTTTCAAGCAGACTCATACTACCGCCACATCTCCTATGCCTTCTGCTGAAGCACCTTGACGGCTTCCGGCAGAATCAGTTTTTCATCCACGCGCTGGGTAGCGATAAAGCCGATCTGCCCGGTGGTGGCAAACAGTTCATTCAGGCGCTTGAAAATCCGTCCCTGACGGTCGGCAATCCAGTAGTATGAAAAATCACCGAACGCGACGGTTTTGGCGCTTGCCGCAATCGTGGGCATGAATGCGGAGGTATACAGCGGTTTGCCGAGCAGGGTATCCGGCGCTCCTTCCCGAACGGAGGGCTGCCAGAGATATTGCCCCTGTCCGTCTTTCAGCTTGCGGAGCGTTTTGACTGTGGTATCGCCGGTGATAAACACCGCTTTGTTGCGGTAGGGGGATTTCAGGCTGTGGTACAAATCGATCATTTCATCCATCGTGATGGCGGTATCGGATGCCGCTGTCACGCCTACCTGTGCGCCGCCGGTCGCCTTGAGAATGCCGGTGGGCTTGCCGGAGCCGTCGCCGGTCAGGAAGGCTTCTTCTTCCTTTACGCCGATACGGCGGGCAAATTCGCGGGCAATATAGCTTTCAAGATCAAATGCGGAATCGTTCATCAACTCGTCGCTGACCTTCATCATAGTGGCAAGTTTGAACGCACCTAAAGTTACCTGTGTGAAGCTGTCGTCGCTGTCGGTGATTTCGCCGCCTTCATCCACCCAGCTGGCAGTACCTTTGGTAGCCACCACAGGGATTTTGCGTTCGCCGCTGCTCGTCTGAATGATGCGGGCAATCTGACGGAAAATGTTCTGTTCCTCCAGCGCTTCGATGAGGGTGCGTTCAAATTCGTCCGGGACGAGATAACCGCCCTCGGAATCCTCACCGATCTGAAGGGTGCCCGAAATCTTGCGACCGCGCATGGCGTTCCAGAATGCGGTTTTGTACTCATCCGAGGCTTTGCCGGACTTTCCGGGGCTGTTTGTCAGCGGCTGTGAGGTGGGCATGGCAAGTTCCCGGTCAATTGCCTGCCCACGCTCCAGCCGTTCGATCTCTTTGCCTAAATCCACAACCTCCGCTTCCATTTTGTCGTAGGCGGAGGCATCCTCGGCGGTCAGCATATCGTTCGCGCCGCGCTTGCTGTCCAGAAACGCTTTTGCTGCCTCCCATGCCTTGGCTCTTTTGTCGCGCAGTTCAATGATTTTGCTCATGGTCATCAAATCCTCCCATTTTTTGATTGATTGAATAAGGGTATTTAATACAGCGTAGGGTACGACGCCCGGCGATTCCGGCGGGTGAGTCGTGAATTTTTCCAGCAGGGAGTTCATCACCGCCATGCGGGAAAAGGCATAACCCTCGCGTCCTTTTCGGTTCTTTTTCGGCTCGGCATCCTCATACAGAATGCCATTCGCAAAGCCCAGCTCCACCGCCTTGTTCGCGTCCATCCAAAATTCCGTGTTCATCATTTCGGACAGGGCATCGCGGGACTGTTTGGTCTTGATTTCATATGCGTTGATGATGGATTCCTTGACCTCATCCAGCATCCGTTTGGCGCGGAGCATTTCCTCACTGTCGCCGATGGCAATGGTGGCGGGATTATGGATCATCATATTGGCAACCGGGGACATATACACCGCATCGCCGGACATGGCAACCACGGAAGCGGCGGAGGCGGCGATACCGTCGATTTTCACGGTGACCTTCCCGGCGTATTCCATGAGCATATTGTAGATCTGCGCGGCGGCAAACACATCCCCGCCGGGCGAGTTAATCCAGACCGTGATATCGCCGCTGCCGGATTCCAGTTCATCCCGGAACAGCTTCGGCGTGATTTCATCGCCCCACCATGTTTCATCTGAGATTGCACCGTCGAGGAACAGGGTGTGCCCCTCGCTGTCCGTCTGGGAAAAGTTCCAGAATTTCCTCATTTCTTATCACCTCCGTTTTTACCGTATGCCGCACCGACATCGGCAAGTTTTACCATGTTGCCGTTGACCATGTAGTTGTTGCCGCCCTCCTCATCGGGGATTTCATTGAAGTTCTCAAGCCGCCGCACATCGTTGGGACTCATAAAACCGTTCTGAATACCGATGGCATAGCCCTTCATGCGGGTTTCGTAATCGCCCCGGAGCAAACCGTCCAGATTGAATTTGAGGAACACCGCATCTTTTTCGGAGGGCAGGATAAGGGCTTGATGCATGGACTGCTCCCAGCGCACTACCCAAGGATCGAGGGTGTATTTTACAAATTCCAAAGATTGCTGTTCAATGTTGCTGAACGATGATTTTTCCAGATCGCCGATCATGTGCGGCGAGATGCGGAAAATCCGGGCGATTTCGTTCAGCTGAAACTTGCGCGTTTCCAAAAACTGCGCCTGTTCGGGCGGGATACTCACTTGATGGAATTTGAGTCCGTCCTCCAGCACAGCTACCTTGCCGGAGTTCTTCGCTCCTTTATACAGCGCTTCCCATGAGTCCCGGATGCCGCCCGGATTTTTAATCGTACCGGGATGCTCCAGAATACCTCCGGGGTTCGCCCCGTTGGCAAAAAAGCTGGCTCCGTAATCCTCGGTAGCAATCGCCATACCCACCGCGTTTCTGGCGAGGGCAATGGGCGAGTATCCCACCAGCCCGTCATAACTCAGTCCCGGAATGTGCAGGACATCCTCTTTGGAAAGTACCACGCCGCCGCTTTTCTCATGAGGGCGGCTCTCGTTCTTATCACGCCAGTAGGTGTAATAAATCTGTCCGTTTTCGTTCCGGCTGACATCCATTTTGCTCGGAAGCAGCGGATACAGCGCCCGCACCCGACCGCCGCCGTCCCGGATGATCTGCGCGTAGGCGTTGCCCCACAAAAGCAAATGGCTCATGAGTGTTTCCCGAAACACGAAACTGGTCATTTCAGTGTTCGGCGCGTTGTGCAGGATGTTATACAGATGATGCTCCGGGGTGATCCGTGAGCCGTTTTGTTCATAACGGTATACATGGAGGGGCAGACAGGCGACTGCCTCCGAAATCACCCTTACACAGGAATAAACCGCCGCCGTTTGCATGGCAGTGGTTTCATTTACATATGCGCCGGAGGTTGAACCGCCCCAGAATATACTCCGGCTTGTGGAGAGCCTGTTTTTAGGATTCTCTTTTTTGAACCGTGAAAATATACCCATGCCAAGCCCCCTCACTTGCTGTAATAATACCCATCCGGATGGTTTGGATCGATGATGAGCATTCCGCGCTCGTCATATGCACCATGATTTTCACCGCGAATGGCTCTGTCGAGCGCCATAATCAGCGCGACCGCGCCGTCGATGCGCTCTGTTGCTTTTTGCTTATTCGGCTTGATGTTACCAGCAGCGTCGGTGCTGACATATAAATTGTCTGCCATCCAGCGCAGAGGCGGGTTTCCTGCGTGGGCGATCTTACGCTCCAACACCAGCCGCATGAGTTCTTTGGTCGCGGGACTCATATCCTTAAAGCCCTGACCGAAGGGGATGACGGTAAATCCAGCGTTTTCAAGATTCTGAGTCATCTCCCAAGCGCCCCAGCGGTCAAAGGCGATTTCTTTAATGTTATACTTTTTGCCGAGTTCCTCAATGTGTTTCTCAACGAAGGAGTAATGGATTACATCGCCCTCGGTGGTATTGAGGAAGCCCTGCGCCTTCCACATATCATAAGGTACATGGTCGCGGCGTACCCTTGTTTCAAGGCACTCGTCGGGTATCCAGAAAAATGGAAGGACAATATATTTATCCTCTTCATCCTCCGGCGGGAACACCAGCACAAACGCCGTGATATCCGTGGTGCTGGATAAGTCCAAGCCGCCGTAGCACACCCGGTTTTCAAGGGATTTTGTGTCGAATTGAAAGTCGCATCCGTCCCATTTCTCCATGTTCATCCAACGTACCGACTGCTTTACCCATTGATTCAAGCGCAGCTGACGAAAGATGTTCTCGTTGACGGGATTCAGCTTGGCATCCTCATATGCGTTCCGCATGGTTTCCATCGTGACAGTGATGCCGAGGGAGGGATTGACTCTGCGCCACACATCCTCAGAAGTCCAGTCATCATCATCGGCAGCGGAGTATATAACAGGATAAAAGGTCGGGTCGATTTTCCTGCCTTGCAGAACATCCTCGGCTTTTTAGTGCATCTCCCAGCAGATGGAGTTTCTGTCCACACCGGCTGTGGTGATAATGAAATGCAGGGGCTGTTCTCTGGCATCGCCCGAACCCTTGGTCATAACGTCGAAAAGCCGTCTGTCCGGCAGGGCGTGTAATTCATCAAAAATCACGCCGTGGGCGTTCAAACCATGCTTGGTGTACGCATCCGCAGAGAGTACCTGATAAAAACTGTCAAGGGGCGTGAAGGTCATGCGCTTCTGCGCGATGTTGAGGTTCATAAATTTCTTAAAAGCCGGAAACTGGTCGATCATATGAACCGCCACATCGAAAACGATGCTCGCCTGACTGCGGTCTGACGCACAGCCGTAAATTTCCCCGCCGCGTTCCGCGTCCGTACAGGTCAGCAAGAGCGCCACCGCCGCCGCAAGCTCCGACTTGCCCTGCTTTTTCGGAATTTCCACATAGGCGGTGCGGAATTGACGGCACTCGTCATGGCGGCGCACGATGCCGAACAGGTCGCGTATAATCTGCTCCTGCCAGTCTATGAGATCGAAAGGTTCGCCGTACCAGCGCCACTTGGTGTGGCGCAGATTGTTGACAAAGAACACCGCCGAGTCAGCGAACCGAGACTTATATATTGAGCCCTCCGCTTTGAAACGGGAGGGTTTGAAATTTTTTAGACTGCGTAATTCTTCCACATAGTCACCTCCGACAGCAAAGCCGGGAGTCCATCTGAACTCCCGGCAGACTCACTCACAAATATATGACTGAAAATGGGTTTATAGAAATTGTCCATCGTGTTTTGTTGCTGTTTTCGAGTCTATTCGCCGCGCAAGATAAAATGAATATATGCGGTGGGGTCGTCCTCGATGAAACTTACTAAGGCAAAGAAGCCTTTTTCATAGGCAAACTGCTGGACGGTCGTAATGTCAAACATATTCGTTTGCCCCTCGGCGCGTATTTCCAAAATCTGCGATTTGATTTCTTCTGTGAACACGCCGACGATTTTGAATTGGTCGACACCCGGGATCAAATTCAAACTTGAACCCGCATCCCACCGGCACAGGATATGCCCGGCATCGTCCACGCCGCGCACCGTCGCCCGGTCTCCGGCGTTCTGCTTGGCGTAGGGATCTTGCATCGGGGCGGTCAACAGGGCGCGCGTACCGGGCGGGTATTGCGCCCGCAGGCGCAGCACTTCGGAATGGGAGGGAAAGCTATTCATCGCCCTGCACCTCGCCTTCTGCAAACAGCAGAGGCTTCCTCTGTCGAAATCTCTTTCTCCGGCTTGCCGTGCCGCCACGCGCTGTTGCCGCCTAAAAACTCACCCATAATTTTGCGCAGATATTTGTACTCCGCACCTACGCAGCCAAGCCCGATAAGCCACACCCGCATGGCGAATTTCTCATTTTCAAAGCCGTCCTGTGCTTTGGCGGTAACGCGTTTTTTCTCTTTTGCCGTCGTGCAAAGAACGGCGATAAGCTGGGCGTAGGCATTGGTGCGCTCCGAATCCTCCGTCAGAGGAAACCATGGGAAGCAAATTCTGTCCTCCAAAACCTGAATGGGCAGGTCATCCGTGCCAAGCGCCGCCATCAGCAGATTTTCTTTCGCCTTGACCATTTTACAAAGATTTTCAATGCTGTCCGGGGTAAAACCGTCAAGCGGTATTTCAATGGCAAGCCGGTCTGACTGGGGTTCGGCGATCACTGCTGCCTCTGGTTCAAAGCCTCGCGTGGCGAGTTCTGTGAAAAGGGTTTGGTTGTATTCGCCGGTGACCGTGCCATTCTTGTCGATGGTGTAATTGCCGATTTCGTATGCAAAAGTCGGTGCGCCGAGGTACTTGGTCGACGTGTTCAAAATCCCACTGATAGCGCCCACCAGCTTTTTGCGCTCTGTTCCTGTTACATTAAAATTGAATTCCTGCATAGCAAATGCCTCCTGAAAAAAGTGATTTGTGCGTTTCCGCAGTTACATTAATCACTCTTTTCGGCTGTAATAGCAAGTCATAAAACTACCCAATCCTGATACCATAAATCTATAATAGCGCGGTTATTTTTGTTCGGGGACAAACACTCGGACAGGGATACCGCGCTTTTTGCAGTTGTCAATAACAAACCTAGTTCCCCGGCTTTTGCCATCCCAGAATGCAAGCACCAAATCGCTGTACTCTATAATTGTGATATTTCGTTTCAAGGGTGCTGACCGCCCGTATGTATTATACTGCGGCAAAAACTCCGTCAATTTTATGCTATGCGCTAAAGCGTATTCTCTCGCACATGTATCAATTCCTATCGCACCTCCGGACACAATCTCAGTGGTTTCAACAGGAAGATATCTTTCCAAATTCTCTACTTTTAATCCCCGTGAACCTATTATTGCAACTTTCACAGCTTTGTACCTCCAAAAAATATTAAGAACCCATAGTAGGTTCATCTTAACATCATAGCACAAAAAGAACTTAAAATGAACCTATAACGAATTCAAATTGGAGGTAAATATGAAAAAAGATATTAAACATCTCTCATTGAGAATTGATTCTGAATTGCTTAGCCAATTCCAGTATGTAGCAAAATATGATGACCGTTCTTTAAACTGGCTGCTGTTGTCGCTGGTAAAGAAGTCTATCGCAGAGTTTGAAGAAACTCATGGTAAAATCCCAAAAAAAGGTGAAGATTAAATACCTATTTCGGAGTACATGAATTTTTCATCTTTCCGCTGAAGAAACACACCTTCATCACTTTTTAGGAATTCAATAAAACGCTTTACAATCACATCCGCATATTTCGGATCAAGCTCCATCGTGCGGCATACGCGCTCGGTTTGCTCCGCCGCCAAGAGGGTAGTTCCCGAACCGCCGAATAAATCCAAAACCGTGTCGCCGATATGGCTGCTGTTGCTGATTGCCCGCGCCGCCAGCGAAATCGGCTTCATGGTCGGGTGATCCTCCGATTTTTTCGGGCGGTCGATCTGCCAAAGGTCGCTCTGCTGTCGGTCTTGCAAAGGGCAGAGTCGTTTTTCACCCTCCAGCCAGCCGTACCAAATCGGCTCATATTGGGTGTGATAATCTTTCCGGGAGAGAACAAGTGAGTCCTTCGCCCAGATAATTGTACTGCTCCAGTGATACTCGGCTTCTTTCATAGCAGTCATTACCGATCCCCATTCCTGAGCCGACATCACCACATAGGTCATCGCTCCCGGCTCCGAAACACCAGCCATCGCCTTAAACGCGGCAAGCAGAAACTTATGAAAATCCTCTGCGGACATTTTGTCATTGAGAATCTGGCGATTTTTCCAAGAGGGGTGTGTACTGCCGCCGTAGTCTACATTCCAAGGCGGGTCGGTAAACACCATCTTTGCCTTTGAGTGATCCATCAGCTTTGCAACGTCGGCAATATCGGTGGAATCCCCGCACATCAGGCGGTGTTTTCCCAGCAGCCATATATCTCCCTGCCGTGTAAGCGGTTCGGTAATCCGTGCGGCTTCCGCTTCTGCATCAAAATCGTCCTCGATAATTTTTCCGTCCTCACGGCTCAATTTCTGAAACAACTTATCGATCTCCGGGGCTTCAAACCCTGTAATATCAAGGGAGATGCCGTATTGCTCGATGTCCCTGAAAACTTCTGCCAGCTTCGCAGTATCCCAATCGCCTGAAATTTTATTGAGCGCAATGTTCAGTGCCTTTTCCCGCGCCTCGTCCATATCCACAACGACGCAGTCGATTTCCGCAAAACCCAGCTGTTTGAGCACCTTGAACCGCTGATGACCGCCGACGATATTGCCGGTGCGTTTATTCCAGATAATCGGCTCAACGTAGCCGAATTCCTCCACCGAACGCAGCAGTTTTTCATATTCCGGGTCACCCGGCTGTAAATCTTTGCGCGGATTATATTTCGCCGGACTGAGTTTCTCAATCGGGATTTTTTGTATTTACATAGAATCCATCGGGCGGATCTCCTTTCGGTTTCGCTTTACGCTGGCGACCGCCAATGATAATTGCCATCAGGTCTTGCTCCGGATTTGTCACCAAACGCTCGCAATTCCGCGATACGATATCCCAGATCGGCTCCCATGTCGCCAGCACATTTTTTTGCATCTTCAGCATCGCCTCGGCAAAGTCGGTGATTTCAAAGGTCTCACCGCCGCCCTTTTTCGTTCCCTTATCCGCTTTTGTAACCGTTGCCGTTCTGCCAAGTTCATACTGCGCGTGAAGCAGATGGTATTTCGCCATGGCATAGTCGGCAATCAGCGACACCGGGATCAAATTTAAGCAGTCGGTCGGCTCAATATATTGAATGGTTTCGGTATATAGCGCGGTCGGCGTGGGGATTCCGGGGCGCTGATCCTGCTCACGCTTTTCCATCACACGCAGATAATCGGGAGGTTGGCGAGGATCAATGCCGCCATTCCCAGCAAACTCAAGTTTTTTCAAAGGGCGGTGTCCCGGATTTCCCTCTGCCAGTTTCTCGGCAAGCGGCTTCGGTTTGCGCCCTGCGCCTTTACGCGCTCCGCCTCGCGGCATAATCATCCCCCCTTATGAAAAATACGGTAATATTATTCTATGCACCCGGTTTGTTTTTCTTGACACTCATCTGCGATTTTTCGACAGGTTGTCCGTCGTTTTTTGCTTGTCCCGACAGTCTGCACCGCCTTTTTCTCCTCCAAAATCCGTGATTTCACAGAGGTTTTCCGGGCAAAACGAATGAAAAAAGCTGTGTTCAATGAAAACAATCAAAAAACGCTTTGAATAGGCATGACGAAAGCCCGCAAACGCAGTGTTTACGGGCTTTTTAGAATGTTTTGAAATCGCGGATTTTTTGTACGACACCCTGCCGCGCTACACAGGACAAAGGGCGCAGAGATTAAGACCGCCCCTCCCGGTTGGTTTCGGTAATAGTGATTGCAGAGTGGCAGGGCTTGCAGAGCGCCTGAAGGTTGGACTCATCATTCGAGCCGCCTTTCTGGAGGGGGATTTTGTGGTGGACTTCGGTTGCAGGAACATAGCGACCGGCTTCAAGGCAAAGCTCGCAGACCGGATGCTTTTGGATGTACAGGTTGCGGATCGCCACCCATCGGCGACCGTAAAGTTTACGGTCAGTCGGACGGTGGTACTGGTTATATTCGCGGGAAGCGATGGTCTTATGGTCAGGACAATAGCGCTCGGTCGTAAGCTGAGGACAGCCGGGATAGGCACAGGGATGAGGGGCTTTGGGTGGCATGGCGATAACCTCCTTATGGACGTGCATGAGCGGAATAACAGAAAATTCCGCTCCATATATACTTTTTATCTTATTACGCTGTTTACTCTTGCGAACCATATGACATAATGGGTTGCGCCGACTCGCTCATTCCGCTCAAACCCCGATAGAATCTGGCGAAATCCGCTCCGGGTTCCGCTCGGGAGCCGCTCACAGCAGCCGGATGCCGCGCCATGTGCGGCGGCGGGTGACGGCTTCGCTGCCGCGAGACACACCGCTGACACCCTCAAGTTCGTTGTTGAAACGTTTCTGGGAGACAGGCTTTGATCCGACGGTTGAGCAGTATTCGTGATATGCGTTGTACAACTCCTCCCGCAAAACCTCGCTGCCGGGGTCGAGTATGCAGCATTCCTCCACAAACGCCAAGGTGCTGCTGTTGTCGGCTTTATAGCTGGCAAGCTCGGCGCGGGTGCGCTCGGTCTCGGTGAACTTCCATTTGCGCTCCATCAATCTTTTCAAGCCGATCATCGCCCATGCAATAATACCGTCTTTCTCCAGCAGGAGTTTTTCCTTGAGGTTGCCGTCCTTTTTATCCTCAGGTATGGTGTGATCGAAGCGTATCAGAATCAGCCGCCGGTAGAAGCCGTCGCTGCGGTCGCTGTAATTCTTGGGGATATTGTTGCAGGAAAACAAGAGCCGCGCAAACGGCTTGAACGAAAAATACTCCTTAAACTTGTGCTGTGCAGAGATATAGTCCTCACCGGTGATCGCCTTGAACGTACCCGTGTCGCGGATATCACTGGTGGGCAGGTCAGCGAAAATGTTCGCCAGCTTACCGAAAAGCTGAACCGTTGCGAATTTTTCGTCCAACTCCTGCTACGTCAGGTTTGATACATTTTCCTGCCGCAGAAGCAAATCCTGTACCACATATAAAAGTGTGGATTTGCCGCTGTCCGGCTTGCCTACCATGACAAAAGACTTCTGTGCCTTGTTAATCGGAACAAGGAAATAGCCGAGGATTTCCTGTATCAGCGGGATTTCGGACTCCGGCAGAACATCGTTTAAGTACCATAGGAACGTGGGACATTTGGCTTCTGAGTCGTATTTGCCGCCGAGCCGTATGGTGCTAAGGATTTTTGGATCATGGGAAGCAAGTTCATCGGTTTGCAGATTATACAGCCCATTCTCGAAATTGAGCAGATATGGATTGATGTTAATCTCTCGGGTGGTTTTATCAATCAGAATCTGCCACTGGAATTCGGCGTCGCGGATGTCGGCGGCGAGGGCATATCGGCTGTTCATGAACGAACGTACCTTACGTTGGGCAGCTTTGTCGTTTTTTGCGTTGTATACGCTGTTTTCATACATATAGTAGCTGTCGGCGCAGTAAATAACATCTTCATTTTCGGCGAGATAATCCGCCAAAACACCGGGCAAAAACTTCAGGTTGCCCTGTTTGGATATTTCGTACCACGGTGAAATTTCACCGCCCGATTTTAACTTTCGCGCTTCCTGCGAGGAAGAAAACGCATTGTACAGTTCTTTTTGAAGTGTAACCAGTTGTTTTAAATCGGCGGCTTTAAATCCGAATTTCACCTTGATTTCGGATGTGATAAAAGTTTCCGCAAGCCCGGTATCCCAGTTGTACAGATAATCACTGACAAACTGCCGTGCCGTAGAAACATCGTCTACGGCATTGCCCTTGATTTTGCATTTTGCCAGCAACTTGCGGACACTATCGGTATCGATTGCAAAATATGCAAGCCCTGCGGGAGCTTTTGCTTTGCAGCTGCCATCCGACATTTTGGGGCATATAAAGCCCTGTTCACCGATACGGCGGCAAGTGATCGGCTTCGTGCCGGATTTGTGAAAATGGTCAATTTTGCTCTGCGTCTGCTCAAAGCTGTATTTGGGATAGGGTTTTGAAAGCTGATGAATCGCGTTTTCTCCGCCCTCGAACAATGCCAGATTGGTGATCATTGCGTACCAAAGCGGCTCACTGAGCGTTTTGGCATTCCGTTTGCAATACTGAAGAAACATACAGCGTCTGCCCGTGGTAACAAGCCCCTTTTGTGAACCACGTTCTTTGATGGGTGACGGTGCAGTTCCGGGTGGCGCGTGTTCGTCGGGGATAGCCGGCAGGACGGCTTCAAGTTCCTTTTGTGTGTAGCGGATTTCAGGATTAAACTTGATGCACTCTACCAAAACCGGCTCTTCCTTGCAGTGAAAAAAGCCCGGCAGACGAAAAACCCGGCTCTCATTCACACAAGCCGGGTCTGCTCCGAAATGGGTGATCAACTTTTTCTGAACCGTTCGGAATCGTTCCGGCATCGCCTTTTTCATCAGCCAGTAGCAATGCAGGGATTTTCGGGTTTT
This sequence comes from Clostridiales bacterium, assembly GCA_012523185.1. Lineage (GTDB taxonomy): Bacteria > Bacillota > Clostridia > Oscillospirales > Acutalibacteraceae > UBA1425. The sequence goes on along the minus strand of JAAYIY010000067.1, from coordinate 25,800 downwards.
GACAATTAGCGACGGTTCAAGCGGAAATGCCTGTATCTTGGCAAGCTGCGCATCCAGCGGCAGATCATCGCACTCCATAAACTGGGCGTTGATGCGTATGATCTGATTATCCTCGTGACCGCCGAAATTGATGACAAAATAGATTCCGCGCCCCTGCTCATTGTGCTTTTGCAGGGTTTCGGCAATACCGTCGAATCGCCCGGCTTTCACCTCCAACTTCTGCCCGGCGAATGCGCTGTCCGGTTTATCGCTGAAAATACGGAGGCACACGGTCTCCGATGGTTCAAAAAATGCGCCTAAAAACTCCGCCGGGGAGATGGGTAAACCATTCAAATTGTAATCAGACAAATTCGCTCACCTCCAGTTCATGTAGTTCGCCGAAGCGATGACCTGCGGCGGCTTCTGCGATTATTGGCACAGAAAACGCTTCAAAAGGCTGTGTTTCCATGCAGTTTTTGATGAAAGTAACGGCGTTTTTAAGCTGATTTTCGGGCAGTTCAAAGACCAATTCGTCGTGAATTTGAAGCAAAGGCATCAGCCATGGGCGCGCGGGCAAACCTTCCAGTATGCGCCCAAGAGCAAGTTTCAGGATATCCGCCGCTGTACCCTGAATCGGAGTGTTCATCGCCACGCGCTCGGCAAAGGATTTTTTATTCCAATTGGGCGATGCAATCTCCGGGACATTGCGCCGTCTGCCCAGCCATGTTTCTGTATATTTGTGGAATCCGGCGCGGGTTTTCACTTCCTCCTGCCAGCGGGAAAGGTGGGGATACCCGATCTTCAGGTTTCGTATAATGGCTTCACACTCGGAAAGTGGCACATCCAAACCGGCTTTGAATTTCAGCGTTTTCTGCAGCCCTTTTGGAAACAGCCCGAAAAACGTGCCGAAGTTACAGTTCTTGGCGATGGTACGCCGCTCTTTATAGTTCGGCGCATTTTTATCTGCCACCTCGGAAAGCGGGATTTTATAGATAACCGCCGTGGTCAGAGCATGGATATCCCCGCCAGAACGGTAAGTTTCCAGCATCTTTTCATCCTTGCAGTAAAAAGCACCGACGCGCAGTTCTATTTGGGAAAAGTCCAGTGACAGCAGGATTTTTCCCTCCGGTGCGGTGATGAAATTACGAATACCGATGTCATCCGCACCAGCGCGGGGCATATTCTGACAGTTTGGATTTTTTGACGCGAAGCGCCCGGTTTCGGTTGCGAGTGGAAGTAAATCCGGGTGCAGTCGTCCGGTTGCGCTGTTGATATATTTCATGTAGCCGTCTATATATGTACCCTTAATTTTGCCCCAGCGGCGGTATTCCTGAACCAATCCAAATAGTTCAGTCAGTTCCGGACGGTTGACGGCACACCATTCTTTTAGCAGAATGATCACCTCGTCATCGAGGGCATCCTGCTCCTTGGCGGTCAGCTTCATTTTAGGCAATTTCAGCGTATCGAACAAGTATCGCTTGAACGCGGCGGTGCTGGCATTTGCGCCAATGCTAATGTCACCGATGATGAAAGCAATCTTGCCTTTCAGTTCTACCAGTTTTTTCTCTGCTTCAGCGCGTTTTTGTTCCATGAGGTCACGGTCGATCGGTAGACCGTTATACCGCATAATCCCTACATATACAGCGGTGGGCGACTCCACCTTTTCTACGATTAAACGGTGTTTGGGCAGGAAACGGTCAAACCAGCCATTTAACAAATGATACAGCCGCAGAGCGTAATCTGCATCGGCACAGGCATAGTGAACGGTTTTCTCAGACTGCGGGTCGAGTTCATCAAAATGAAGTCCTCCCACAGTTTCTGCATACGATGGCAGCGGCTCATGAAAATATTCCGGCACAAGGGTTTTCAATCCGCAGTCGCCGAGGGAGCGGAATTCCTTTTCATTTTTATATACCAACTGTGCTGCAGCGATGGTATCATACACCGGCGCCTGAATCACGATGCCCCGCGCATAGAGAAATTGGCTCTCAAAGGCGAGGTTGTGGGCAATCTTGGTGATGGAGGTGCTGGCGAAAAATTCAGCAAGCCACGCCCAGATTTCTGTCGATTCTTCGACATTTCTACCTATACGATGAGCAATGGGCAGATATACGCCGCTGCCCTCGGCAACCGAGAAACTGATCCCGACAATATGGGACTTGTGGGCATCCAATGCAGCTTTATCTTCGTTTCTGTATTTTTCGTCCGGCGCGGTTTCAAAGTCAAAAGCGACGACGGGTGCGTCGGACAGATAGGTTTGTAATAGCTGTAGGGTATAAATGGGTTTGTACAATATGATTCGCCTCCTTTGACACAATGCCTAAGTATATTCATATGACAAAGGAAGTGTGAAAAAATGTTGTCCGCACATTTTGGCATTTAAGAGCATAAATTTGGAGCTGTCTATTGACATTCGCTATAGCTTACGCTATAATATACTATATAGAACTATATGGAGGGGGATTGAAATGCCCATCGACGAAATTCTAAAAATGATCCGAAAAGAAATGAATATTTCGCAAGAAACGCTTGCGCGTGATTTGAATGTTAGTTACACAACGCTAAATCGCTGGGAGAACAATAAATCCAAACCGAGCCGTTTGGCAAGCCTTCAGATCAAAGATTATTGCATTCAAAAAGGAATATCAAAAGATATTATTGATATGTTAAGCCGTATCTAAATTACTACAATAACAGACAGGAGCGTTTTTATGATAGATGTTAATTCACCATTGTATCCTATGATTAATCAACTATATGAAGCTGATTGCTTAGAATGCATGAAAGATATACCAGATGGGGCAATAGATATGATTTTATGTGATTTGCCTTATGGTATGACACAAAATCAATGGGATTGCTACATCCCGCTTGATTTGCTTTGGGAGCAGTATACTCGGATAATTAAACCCAATGGTGCTATAGTATTGACTTCACAAGGAGTTTTTACTGCCAAACTGATTCTAAGTCAACCAAAATTATATAAGTACAAGTGGATATGGGAGAAATCCAAGCCCACTAACTTTTTGAATGCAAAAAAACAGCCTCTTAGAAAATATGAGGATGTATGTGTGTTCTATAAAAAGCAACCTACATATAACCCACAAATGATTCCCGGTGAACCCTATGATAAGGGAGTCAGAAAAGATCAACTAAGCGGCAGTTATGGTGACTTTCAACCAGTTCATGTTCAAAGTTCAGGGGAGCGATACCCTACAGATATCATCTATGTAAAAACGGCAGAATCTGAAGGAGAAGTGGTTCATCCTACTCAAAAGCCTATAGAATTGGGAAGATATTTTGTTCGCACATACTCAAAACCGGGTGATGTGATATTAGATAATACTTTTGGCAGTGGCTCTTTTTTAGTAGCAGCACTTATGGAAGGGCGCAATTTCATTGGTATAGAAAAAAATGAAGATGTAGCTCTCTTTAAGAAGGATGAAATCGACTATATTGATGTTGCAAAACGCAGGTTGTTTTTAGCCTGGAGTACCTTGGATAAGAAGATAAAAAAGAGTATTGCCACCACTAATTTAATTCAAGATTTTGGAGAGAGGTGAATTCAAGATGCCCGCTACAGTGAGGAGAAACGAGCGAAGTGAAGCGATTGAACTCATCAAATTGATGGATAGGGTTGCCAAACAAAACACTTGGCAAATCAAATCTATCGGTGGCGAAAGTACGCTCAATACCGGGAGTCAACGTATGTTCCCGGATATTATTGTGTATGGCGATCTTGCTCGAACGCAAATCTTGCAGGGTTGGGAAGTTAAAATGCCTGATGTGCCGATCACTGATGCGACTTTCATTCACGATGCACAACGCAAAGCCGACGTGCTTCGCGTGAGTAGTTGCTTCATATGGATTTTTACCTATGGTGTACTATATGTGAAGAATGGAGGTACCTGGGAGAAGACGCGGGAGTGGGATGGGACGCGTCATATCCGCTCCCGCACCGATGTTATGACATATAAAGCGGATTGGGAGACGTTGGTTGCCGATATTCTCAGCGAACTGAATGCCTTTTTCACATCGGGTGAATTGCGCCCAGCTGGAATCGGAGAAATTGTCGCCGACACCATCTTTAGCGAAATTCTCAAACGTAATAAGGGGATCGTGGCAGAGCACCTGCAAGCGTCTGGTATCTGGAATACAACCATCACAGCGTATATATCGCAATGGTGGCGCGGTGTAGAAAGGGAATACAGATTCGACCAGAACAACCAATACACCGCTTATGCCCAAACCATCCTACTGAACTGGATTAACAAATTTACTTTTGCCCACATGATTAAACGCAACCACAGCCCGGCAGAGGCTGTGAAAGGTATCGACGAGGACGTTTCGCCAACAGACGCACTGCGGGTGTTTGAAGAGATAACTGCTCAGTGTGACTTCTTCAACATTTTTGAGGCTGTTCCATACGGTGATTTTCTCCCTGACGCGGCATGGACAGATTTAACCGACTACAATGCATTTCTTTCCGAAAATGGCTTAGCCAACATTCCACAGACAGCGCTTCAATCCGTGCTGGAAAGCAGCGTTAACCAGTTTAAACGCAACGTTTCTGGCGTATTTACTACACCGCCCAAACTCGCGAAAATTCTCGTCAACGTCGGGATAGCTGACTTGACCGTCCCAGCGATAGATCCCTGCTGTGGCACAGGTACCATTGTAAAAGAAATCCTTAACGCGAAGAACGTTCTCGGCGTTGATCGCGCCTACGCCACAACTTACGCTTCCGACAAATACTCGTTTCCGCTTCAGGTGTCGAACATTGCCATGACGCAAGCAAACGCCATAAATCTGCCCAGCCTGCTGTTCCGAGCAAACGCATTTAGTTTGCACGAAAACCAAGTAGTGCCAATTACCGACCCGCAAAATGGTGAGAAGCGGGATATTCGCCTCCCTAAGTGGGGAAGTCTTGTGTCAAACCTACCTTTTGTTGCATTCGATCAGGAAGGACGTGAGGAGAGCGATCACATCAATGCGACACTGGAGCAAGTCCGCACCGACAGCAGTATTGCCCTATCTGGACGAGTCGACCTTTACCAAGCTTTGCTCCTACACCTACACAAACAACTTGCTGATAATGCCAATGTTGCTGTCATCACGTCTAACTCATGGCTCGGCACCTTGGCAGGTCAGAAGTTCTTTAGTGCACTAAACTATTATTACAGCGTTGAAAGCATCGTTGCCAGCGGAGAAGGCAAATGGTTTGATAATGCCGATGTCATTACGCTGATGCTGTTCCTGAAGAAAAAAGCTATACCGCAAGCACCCTCTGCTACGCATACGATCAACTTCGGTTTAATTCACAAGGCTCTACATGACTTGACAGACGACGACACGCAGCAGATTATCAACTCCATTCGTCTTAAACAGGCTGTTGCCCTGACATTATTAACCTTTAAGACATACTCGCTTGCTAAAATAACTGAACTGATCAGCTTGAATATTGTCTTAAATTGTTTCTTCTACGATGTGGACTGGCTGGAGGATATCCGTGATATTCTCTGCCCAGTCACCGACTTGTTTGATGTATTCCGTGGCATGAAAACTGGTCAAGATGAAATATGGTATCTCAACAGACCCAATGATGTCGATCCGGCTTTTGTTGGACGCGTTTTCAAAAGTGCGAAAAGTGCAGAGTATTTAATTGCTCAACCCGACACCTATTCTTTTGTTTGCAATAGCACGTTGGAAGAACTCCATACTTACGGATGCCACAGAACACTCGAATGGATTAACCGCTTTCAAGGACATATAAACCAATCTGTTCCTCACAAAGAAACTTTCTGGATGAATCTTGCTGATGGTAGCTTCTCTGGTAGCGATCGTATTCGCTTGTTTACAGGCATGAATCCTGAACGCCGTATTTTTTACGGCTTATTGGAGGAACCCGCACAGATCAACCAGAGAGCAATTGGTTTTAACCCTAAGTCTACAGATATTAACTTGGAACTGTGCCACGCACTCCTTAACTCCATCATCGGCGTATTCTACACTGAAGCAACAGGATTTCCCAAGGGGCTGGGGGCACTCGACAACCGTGCCGAAAATACCAAAAAAATATTGATGCTTGACCCGCGCCATCTTTCCACCATCGACGCTGCCCGTATTCTCGAAGCCTTTCGTCCGCTCCTTGCCCGAAAGATAAAGACTACTGCAGAGGAATATCAGTGTGTCGACCGCCTTGCTTTCGAGCGCATTGTCGCAGACTGCTTTGGATACACTGCACAATTCGAACGCATCAAAAATAGCGTTCTGGAAATGCAAAGAGTACGGTTGAGTGTACGGAGATAAAGTTCTCACAAGTAAGCCATAAAAGAAGCAGTATGAGGGCAAGGCGCAGGAGGAACATCATGTATATTAGAAAAATTAAAATTCAAAACTACAGAAATTTCAGTGATTTTTCAATGGAATTCCGAAAAGGACTAAATGTAATCATTGGCTCTAATAACTCAGGTAAGACAGGATTGCTTTATGCAATACGCTTATTAAGCGATCCGACTCGAATTTCTATACATGATTTTAATAAAAACAATCTCTCAGCCTATTCAAGTAAATACCTCAAGGAGCCACCGAAAATTGAAATTGAATACGAAATATCCCATGAAATATCAGAAGACGATACTGAAGATGAGAGCATTATAAAACTTGTACCATTTCTCGGAATGAAAAATATGGAAGATGCAAGACAAGAAGAAAATGGTAATTCAATTTATAATCTTACCGCTTGTGTAAAAATGACCTTCTCACTGGAGAGCAAAGCAACAGCAGATTACTTAAAAGCTATAAATGATGTTGATTCGCTCGATGGCTACATTTCGACTTTGGAAACATTCCTCGATCGATATACATGGAAATTTACAAATAGCGTCAGTAAGACCGAAGCAGACAAAAAAGAAGCCACGGGCATTTTTGACATTCGCTTTATTGAGGCAGAACGAACCAGCGAAAATGTTTATAAAGAAACAAAGCGTGAAATTGATGCATTCGCAAAAGATCAAAACAATACGTTAAAAATTCAAGATCTTAAAAATAAATTAGCTGAAGATATGAAGGGACTTTTTGAGCCAGCTTTAACTCGGATGTCGACACTTTTTGAAAACGAGAATAATGAAATTGGTTTGCATAGAGGAAATGTGTCTATATATCAAAATATGCGTCCAACCGTCAGTATTGCCGATGCCTATGTTACAGATGTACGAGATACAAAGGGCGATTTTGTCGTTCCTCTTAATTACAATGGGTTGGGTTATAATAATTTAATTAATATATATATGTTAATTAAGCTGACAGAAATTCGAAAAGGGAAAGATTTTCGTATACTTTGTCTTGAAGAGCCGGAAGCGCATTTGCACCCAGCCATGCAGTACAAGCTGTTTAAGTTTTTGAGTGAATTAGATGAGGATGATAAATTAAATCAGCAAATTTTTGTTACTACGCATTCAAGCAATATTTCAGCAGTTGCGGGCATTGATAATATGTTTATGCTTGACTATTCACGTAATGATTGTGGTTCAGATTGTTGTCAGCAAAGCCTCGCATCACATTTCGAGGACAAAGACGAAAAAAAGAATGAGTATAAGCAGATAGCGAAGAATCATTTAACAAAATTTCTTGACGTGACACGTTCAGATATGCTTTTTGCCGATAAAGTTATTTTAGTCGAAGGTATTGCAGAGAAATTACTGCTGCCGATGTTTATGGAAAAAGTCGGTGGTTCCTATGAGGATGGTCACATTTCTATAGTTGAAATAGGCGGTAAGCATTTCGAACACTTTATTGAATTGTTTAATGGAAATGCGGTCAGGAAAAAAGTGCTCTGCATAACCGACAGGGATTTTAAATGGATCAAAGAAAGTGGTGGCGTAAGGACTTTATCTGATTATAAAAGCTATAATGGCACAGAAACCCCTCACATAAAGAAGCTCATTGAGAGGTTTCCGATAGATAACCTTCACATTATTACACAAACTGAGGGAGGGAGAACTTTCGAGGATGAGCTTTTCCTTGCCAATATACTTGATTGCGTAACAGCAGAAAAACTGATGCGTTTGGTGGCGACTGAAACAATTTCAGGTTTATTAGATGCATACAAATTAAGTTTTAACGATTGGGACTCCAACCGCCCTTCTGCTGCAAACAGCATTGTTTCTATGCATCTTGATGTATTTAAAGCAGCAATCTCTAAAGATGCCGAACGCAAAGACGATTATATGCGCCTATTTTTTGCGGAACTATTTTTGCACTATGCGTGTAATCGTAAAGGCGATATTGCTCTTAATATACTGACAAACGACGAACTCTCAAAAACCCTTGTCGTACCAAAATACATCAAGGAGGGGTTGGAATGGCTATCGAAATAAACTCCAGTGATATACTTACTGTCGAACAACTCCAAAGTCATATTAAAGTTTACGCAGGACCCGGAGCTGGCAAAACACACTTTCTCGTTGAGAATGTGAAGAACATTGTAACTATAAATCCGCTTGTAGCGAATAGTCGAGCAAGAAAGGTGCTTTGCATTACTTATACCAACGCAGCGGTCGAAGAAATAGTTCGACGTCTTGATCGCTTTTCTGATGCAGTAGAAGCATATACTATTCACGGTTTTATAATTGAACATATAATTAAACCGTTTCAAAATGATCTTCGAGTTTTGATTCAAAAATACTTTAATATAGAGATAACAGGCAACGCTCCCATTACATCGCAAGTCGAAGGCTTAGGGATTTTGCACGGCAGAGATAAAGATGAAATATATAAATACATCACTGATATAGCATCTACCTCTGCTCAACCAACCTATAGTAAAAAAACGATGAGTGAAGTGCAAATCGACAATGAGGCTTTTGCATTTGATGGCACTATTAAGCTTACAGAATCAAAGTCAGTTGATGTTAACCATAAGTTGCCCATAAAGCAATATGTATGGTCTGTTGTGAGGATGCTTACACATGATGAGATACTGTTCTTCGGGTATCAAATTATTAAAAATAATCCCACAGCATTGTATGCTCTGCGGGTTAAATTTCCTTTTATATTTGTTGATGAGTTTCAAGATACAAACCCGCTACAAACATTGCTACTAAAACTAATTGGAGAAAAGTCTACTGTTATCGGCATAATTGGAGATGTGGCACAGTCAATATATAGTTTTCAAGGGGCAAAACCATCACAGTTTAATAATTTCACAGTTGATGGAAGTAGACCGTTAGCGGAATATGTAATTAACGGTAATCGACGCTCAAACGCCAATATTGTAAATTTTTGCAATTTTCTACGTCAATCGGATACCAATGTACATCAAACATCAATCCGTACGGATTTAGAGTTAAAGAAAGTACACTTTTTATTAGGCGATTCAAATGCAACAAAAGAAACTATTTCGGCTGTCTTGCAAGACGGCGGTGTTGTTTTGACTCGTGCTTGGGCGAAAGCTTTCGCATATATGCAAGGAGTCGAAGAAAGTCAGGTAAAATTATTAACGGCGATTTATAATTCTTATTATAGTTCTCCAATAGACATTCGTGCTGAAATAGTTGAAATGAATAATGTAACATGGGTTCGTGCTTTTCGCTTTATATTCCGTATGTATGAAGCATATTTAACTAGCTCATTTGTAGATGCTTTAAACGCACTCAAATTATATATTGACATTGATAGGAAGAAGTTGAATTTCTCTACAATGCGTCAAATTATATCTCTTGGTAAAGAGGTATTTGCGAATCTAACTGATACGTCCTTTACAGTCGAAGTTATCAAGCAATTTAATAACAAGCTCGGCGAGATGGTTTATTTGGATTTAAAATCGAAATTATTGGGCGAAGATTTTATTGTCCCCATTTTTGATGAGTATGATTTGGAGAGCGATAGCAAAAAAAGTCAACAGTTCATTGACAACCTTTCATCCCTAACATGGACGACATCCTACAAGCTGTTCACAGAAGTATTCTCACCCGAAAGCAAGTATATGACTGTTCACCAGTCTAAAGGTTTAGAGTGGAGTAAGGTCATTGTTAGTGTTACACCTAATAATTTTGATAAAATTAAATTGCCCGCCGTGTATACAAATCCGCAAATATTAAATGAGGAACCTGCCGATGAATTTATGCGTATGTATTATGTAGCCTGTAGTCGAGCAAAGGAAGATTTATATATTCATTTGCCGAGTGACTTTGACCAAAGTAATATAAGTAAAGCGTTAATCGGAAAAGATGTTCAATATGAAATAATTGTATAATTTCATCGCTAAAATTCAGGTATTATTTCCAAATCACGACACTTGATAATGAGTTAACTTTATTCCCGATCGGACAAGCAGGGTCTGAACCTTAGACAACCTGTATGCAACCCCGGTTGCATACAGAAACACGGACTACCCCCGCTTTGAAACCGCCGATTCGGGCAAAGGCTAGTCTGTGAAATAATATTAGAACCGACGTCTATTGCCAGAAAAAACGGCAAAGTTCAGCAGAACTTTGCCGTTTTTTCAACGAAATAAATCCTATCGGATTTGTGAAATGCGCTTGCCGCGTGAAATACGCCTGTGGCGCGTGAAATGCCTGCGGGCGTGGGTGGATTTATTCCATTTCACATTTTGATTTAGCAAGATATTTCACATTCGGCGCAAGTCGAATATTTCACTATCCGAATCCGAACTGTTCCGCTATCATCATGATAGGCGAATTGTTCGGTCTTTTGCCGTACTTTGAACATTTTGATTCCAACAGAAAAGCCGCGGATGAAAAACAGCAAATAAAGCTCGGAAAGCTTGTCCGCCGTTTTTACGATTATACTCAACTGACGCTTAAACTGTTGCGCTTGATTTGGGAGTTAACTCGTAAAATGCATGACCGCCGAAACCTCGTCAAATCGGGGCTTCGGCGGCTTTTTACAGCGGTGAATCTTGCGGTTTACAGAGCTTCTTCCTTTTTGATTCTGAACAAAATCCTCAGCAAGCCCCTGAGCGCCTTAGGACTGCGTACAACAACTATCTTCATTGTTATTACCAACCCTTTCTTAACAGTTTTTACAGATAATTATACCCGCGACAATCAGCGCGGCGGCGGCAATAACCGCGATAACGGAATAAGGTATCATATGAGCCGCTATCAGTCCCGCGCCGAACGATGCTATCATCAGCCCGGCACAGCCGTTTTTTCCTCCGCATTTATATCCGCAGCAACCGCACCCGAACATGAAAACGCACCGTCCCTGTTACATTATCATTATATTATACACGGCACGGCGCTCATTTGTGAAAGATATATAGTTTTAAATTTTACTTTTGTATCTGCCAGTCCTTAACGGCTTTGACTTCATTGTAAATCGTCACATAGCTTTGGTGTCTTGAAACGCTTATCTGACCCGCCTCAACAGCTTCAATGATTTTACAGCCGCTGTCGTTGACGTGTGCGCAGGTTGAATAACGGCATTTTCCGATGTGTGGCTTAAACTCTTTGAAGCAAAACTGGAGGTTGTCTTTTGATATAAAATCGCCGTCGCCCGTGTCTGTGTCAAAGGATGAAAACCCCGGTGTGTCGGCGACATATCCGCCCTCCACCTTGAAAAGCTCCACATGTCTTGTCGTGTGTCTGCCCCTGCCAAGCTTGCGGCTTATTTCTGCCGTTTCAAGCCTTAAGCGGCTGTCTATGCTGTTTAAAAGAGTTGATTTGCCGACACCGGAATTGCCGGCAAACGCGCTTATGTGGCCTGACAGCTCATCCTTGAGGGACTGAATGTTTTCGCCTGTGACAGCGGAAACGGCAATTGTCTTTATCCCCGCCAAGGAGTAAATCCCGAAAATTTCCGAAACATCGCCCAAATCTGATTTCGCGACGACGACGACAGGTTCGATATCTTTAAATTCGGCGGCGGCGCAAAGCCTGTCGATGACTGTCAGGTTAGGGAGCGGCTCGCGTATGGATGCGACAACAAACAGCCTGTCGACATTGGCGACAGGCGGTCTTTTGAGCAGGTTTTTTCGTTCATGGATTTCTGATATTATGTTTTCCGCGCCTTTTTCACCGATTGTTATGACAACGCGGTCGCCCGCAAACGGCGTGATTCCCTCCTTGCGAAAAAGGCCCTTTGCCCTGCATTCATAAACATCCCCGGCGGCCTCCACATAGTAAAAGCCGCCTATTCCTTTTAAAATCACTCCGTCAATCCGCATTTATTGCTCCTCTTCGGGTTCGTCGGATTCGTAGGAATAAACAGTGAGGACTATAGATGTGTCAAGCGGGTATCTTGTCAGAGATTTGCTTGTGGGGCTTTGCTCCTTGACAATCATATCCTTTGCGGAGTCCTTGACTGTGATGTATTGCGGCTCAATATATGAGAAACCGGCATCAGCCAGCTTTTTGCACGCCTGATCATAAAACATTCCTGTGACATCGGGCAAATAAGCTCTTTCAAACAACGAATTGCCGTTCTCGAAATAGTCGTGTGTTGTTTCTTTTGAAACCTTGGCGGGCGAAACTGTAAAGTCGATTACGCAGTCGAAAATCTTTATGTCGTCTATAAGCACAACAAGCGCCTTTGAAGCGTCGGAGCTTGTCACCTTCATGGAGTATTCCGAGCCGTTCAGAAGAACTGTCTTATTTGAGTTTTCTTCGACAAGGACGTTGTCAAGGAAAACCTTGATGGTGCCGTATTTGCTCGCTCCCGCATCGGGCAGAACAAATTTGACGGCGGCGTCGGATGAAGGCGGCATACCGTTGCTGGCTATCAGCTGAATTTCCGTGCCCTTTGGGACGGATGTGCCGACCTTATATGTGACGACGCCCGTCACGATATCTTTGTCCTCCGTGCTGTTTTCGTATTTTATGGCGCTGCTCACCGAAAGCCCCACCGACCGTATAAGCTCCTTAGCCGTCTGGATGTCCCACCCGACAATATCCGGTATTTCGGATGAGTCGCCGTTCTTTGAAATGTAAAGAATGACTGTTGAGCCCTCGTAACATTTCTCGAACCTTTCGGGGCTTGATCTTATCACCTTGTTTGCGTCGAACGCGTCGTTTTCCTCATACTCAAGTGATGCTTTGAGGTTGTTGCCCTCTATTATCCTGATTGCCTCCGAGTAGTCAAGCCCGTAAACATCGGGAACTGTGCCTTGCACCCTTTCCTTGGGGATATAAAGTGTTATTGTTTCACTTTGCTTAATCTTTACTCTTGCCGCGGGCGATTGGTCATATACTATGCCCGCTTCATATGTGTCCGGCTCGGAGCTGTCGTCAACGATAATGTTAAAAGATTTGTATTCGTCGTTGTTCAGTATCTCGTCATAATAGTTTTTCCCCACAAAGTTGGGCACTGAAACCTTGCCGCCGGAAAACACGCCCGAGGCAATGGCAATGCCTATTATGATGGCAACAAGCACAAGCAAGCCGCCGCCGACTCCCGCGATTATCGGGAGCGTTTTGTTTCTGTCGTCGTCGTCGTAATATTCGTCGTCAGGCTCCTCGACCCGCTCCCTTGGCGGGGCAATCGGCATCTGTGACGTCGGCGAGTCCGTCTTGCTTACAAACCTTGTCGGCTCGTTGTCAACATAGTAGTCATAATTGAACTTGACGGACGGATTTCTTTTGAATTCGTCTATGTCAAGCAGCATTTCCGCCGCTGATTGATATCTGTCGCGTGTCTTTTTTTGCATGGCTTTCATTGTGATTTGCTCAAGCCCCACAGGAATGGAAGGGTTGATTTCACGCGGGCGCTTTGCCTCTGACTGGAGCTGCATCAGCGCGACTGACACTGAATTTTCACTTTGGAAAGGAAGCTGCCCCGCAAGCATCTCATAAAGAACGACGCCGACAGAGTAAATGTCCGCCTTGTTGTCGGTTATTTCACCCTTTGCCTGCTCCGGACTTATGTAGTGAACGGAGCCTATGGCATTGCCGGTCATCGTGTTTGTTTCGCTCCTGCTGAAGCGCGCTATTCCAAAGTCCGTGACCTTTATCGTCCCGTTTGACAGTAGTATGATGTTTTGCGGCTTTATGTCCCTGTGGACTATCCCCTTGTCGTGGGCATGCTGCAAAGACCTCAATATCTGAGTGACAAAATAAACGCACTCTTTCCAGTTTATCCTGCCTTGCTGCTCGATATATTCCTTAAGTGTTATCCCCTCGACATATTCCATGACAATATACTGAAGCTTGTCGCCGTAGCTGACATCATATACTTTGACGACATTCGGATGGGACAGCACCGCGATGGCCTTTGACTCGTTTTTGAATCTGCGGCGGAAGTCCTCGTTTGCAAGGAATTCCTCCTTTAATATCTTGACGGCGACAATCCTGTCGTCAATGCTGTCATACGCCTTGTAAACGACAGCCATGCCGCCCACTCCGATTATTTCCTGAATCTCGTAGCGGCCGTCAAGTCTTTTGCCAACGTAATTATCCATAGCTTATCTCTCCATGCTCAATTAATACCCGTTTGCGAATCAGCTTGATATCGTCACAACGGTTATATTGTCACGTCCTCCGTTTTCGTTTGCCAGGGCGACAAGTCTGTCCGCAAAGTCGCCTTTGCCCGGTGTGCGCATTATGTTGTATATTTCTTCGGACTCGACAAAGTTTGTCAAGCCGTCGGTGCAAATAAGAAGCATATCGCCTTCGCAAAACGGCTCCTCGCTGAAATCAATAAGTATATTGGCGTCAACTCCGAGCGCTCTTGTGATGATGTTTTTGCGGGGATGACCCTTTGCCTCATTAGGCGTCAATTCACCCTTTTCGACCATCGCCTGAACGATTGAGTGATCCCTCGTTATCTGTGAAATTGTGTTGTCAAAGATCCTGTAAGCCCTGCTGTCCCCGGCATGGGCGATATATGCCGCGCCGCCGCTTATGACAGCCGCCACGACTGTCGTCCCCATGCCTTCAAGCGCGGAGTTTGAGCGGGACATCTCAAAGACGACGGAGTTTGCCGCCTCAATGGATGAAAACAAAAGACTGCGGATTGAGTTTGAACTCATGCCGTCGCGGAATGAAGATGTGATCCTTTCGGAAATAATGCGCACAGCGGTCGTGCTGGCTATGTCGCCGCCGGAAGCGCCGCCCATGCCGTCGCAAACGACTGCCCACACAGTGCCGTCGGGCAGCTCACCGGCGGAACACGCATCTTGATTGGATTTACGCACCTTTCCGATATCGGACTTTTTTGCTATCTTCATGCGTTTTCATCCTCCTTTTCGCCCCTCAGCCTCAGCAGTCCGCAGGACGCGCCGATATCCGAGCCGAGGCTGCGCCTTACAGTCGCGTTGATGCCGTTTTTTAAAAGTATCTCGCAAAAGCGCGAAACACGGGCGGCATCGCTTCGCCTGAACGGGCTTTCATTGAACTCGTTTGCGGGAATAAGGTTGACATGACAGAGCATTCCGCTTAAAACGGCGCTAAGCTCTTTCGCGCAGCCGTCGCTGTCGTTTATGCCGCCGAGCATGGTGTATTCAAAAGATATTCTTCTGCCTGTCGCCCTTATATATTCACGGCAGGCCAAAAGAAGCTCGCCGATGGGGTATCGCCTGTTTATCGGCATTATACTTGAGCGCAGCTCGTCGTTTGGCGCGTGCAGGGATATTGAAAGCGTGAGCTGATATTTCCTCTCGGCAAGCTCATAAATCTTCGGCACTATTCCGCAGGTCGAAAGAGAAATGTTCCTCATGCCGATATTTTGCCCGTCGGGGCTTGAAATAAGCTCTATAAAACGTGTGACAGCGCTGAAATTGTCGAGCGGCTCGCCCATGCCCATCAGCACGACGCGTGAAATCCTCGCGCCCGAATCCTTTTGCGCGGCATATACCTGACTTAAAATCTCGGCCGCCGCAAGCGAACGCACAAAGCCGCCCATCGTCGACGCGCAAAACGCGCAGCCCATTTTACACCCTATTTGTGTCGACACACATATTGTGCGGCCGTATCTATATTTCATCACGACTGACTCGACAAAATTGCCGTCGCTTAGCCTAAAGAGGTATTTAATTGTGTTATTATACTCCGAAACCTGCTTTTTTTCAACCTTGCAGCCGAATATTTGAAACTTGGAAGAAAGGAGCGCGCGTTCCGATTTCGGAATGTCCGTCATGTCGTCAAAGGAAGAAACGCCAAAGACATGAAGCCACCTGAACACCTGCCCCGCCCTGTATGACCGCAGACCCTCCGCGGCGACAGCCTGTGAAAGCTCTGCAAGTGTCATTCCTAAAATGTCGGCCTTTTTCAATGTGTACCTCCGGATTAACAAGCGGCTCGGCGGCTAATCCGCCTTTTTCATAACGGCAATAAAGAACCCGTCGCACCGGCTTATGTGAGGCAGAAGCGTAATAAACCCATCCCTGCCGCATCTCTGATGTTCAGAAAGAGCGGACACCTCATAAAAGTCGCTGTTCTCCGACAGGAAGCGCCTGCACACTTCGCCGTTTTCCGCCGGGTTAAGGCTGCATGTAGAGTATACAAGCGTGCCGCCTTTTTTAAGGTATCTGCCCGCGGCGCTTAGTATAAAATACTGCAATTCGGGAAGTTTGTCAATGTCTTGTGGTGTTTTGTATCGAATTTCAGGCTTTCTGCCTATAACTCCAAGCCCGGAGCAGGGCACGTCGCACAGGATTCTGTCGGCGAGCGGGACTGTTTCATCGTATATCCCGGCGTCGCCCGCCGCCGCCGTTATGTTTTCTATTCCGAGCCTTTTCGCTCCGTCGCGTATTAGTCCAAGGCGCTTTTCATGTATGTCGAAGGCAAAAATCCTGCCGCTGTTTTTCATTATCTGCGCCAATGTAAAAGCCTTCCCTCCGGGCGCGGAGCAGAGGTCAAGCACCGTTTCGCCGCCGCGGGCGCCAAGCGCCTCACAGCAAAGCTGGGAAGCTGTGTCCTGCACATGAAAAAGTCCTTTTTTATAAGCCTCAAGGCTGCCGACAGCTCCCGCCTTTTCTAAAATAAGCGCGTTTTTAACTCTTTTGTGCCTTTCGGCTTTCACGCCCTCTTTTTCAAGCTCGTCAATCAGCTCGTCAGGCGCAGTCCTCAAGGTGTTTACCCTGACGACATTTTCAGGCGCGCCGAGCGAAGCGCTCATTATTCCCTTTGCGTTTTCGCTGCCGTAGGAGTCTGTCCAAAGGTTTACAAGCCATTGCGGACACGAATATTTTATGCTCTGATAGCTTTTATCGTTTTCGTCGGGCAGCCTCAAGCCGTTTTCCGCCGCCCTGCGAAGCACGGCGTTTACGACCCCCGCGGCATGCGGGCAGCCGTTTTTCCTTACAAGCTTGACGCTTTCATTGACGGCAGCGCTGACCGGCACCTTGTCCATAAAAAATATTTGGGCGCATCCCAATCTCAAGGCGGCAAGCGCCTGCGGCGCTAACCTTTTTATCGGCTGCTTGAGGTAGAGCGAAAGATTATAATCTATTGTTAAACAGCGCTCTGTCACCGTGTAAACAAGAGCCGCGACAAATGCCGCGTCACAGCGCGAAAAGCTTTCCTTTTTCAGCGCGGCGTCAAGCGTCAGGTTTGAAAAAGCACCGCCGTCAATTTTTAAAAGAATCTTGAAAGCCGCCTGCCTCGCGTCGCACATTTGTTAATTTCTCCTGTTTCTTACAAGTAAAAGCCTTAAAAGGTTTGCAATCGAAACTGCCAGCGCGGCGACATAAGTCAGAGCCGCGGCTGTGAGAACCTTTTTCGCTCCCTTGTATTCATCAGCTTGCAGCATACCCGTCTCATCGATAACATTTAACGCGCGTCTGCTTGCGTTAAACTCGACGGGCAGTGTTATAAGCTGGAACAGTGCGACAAGAGAATAAAGAATCAGCCCGACATAAAACAGCACTCCAAAATTCATAAAAAGCCCGATGATTGCAAGAGGAAGACCGATGGCGGAGCCGATGTTGGTCACGGGGAGAATGGCGTTGCGCGCCTTTATGGGTGAATAATTTTGGGCGTGCTGCACCGCGTGCCCCGCCTCATGGCAAGCTATGCCGACAGCGGCCACGGAGTGGCTGTCATGCACCCCCTCCGACAGGCGTATGACATTTGTTCTGGGATCGTAGTGGTCTGAAAGCTCACCGGCGACACGCTCGATACGGACGTTTGTAACGCCGTAATTGTAGAGAACCCTTGCCGCCGCCTGACTCCCTGTAATCCCCCTGCTGTTCATCACCGCAGACATTTTTCTGTATGTTCCCTTGACTTTGAACTGCGCCCAAAGGGCAACCAAAAAAGCGGGAACGACAAGAATCAGATAATAAATATCCACTCCGCCGTAGTAAAAACCGTTACCGAACATAAAAACCATCCTTTCCTGCCGCCTATTGCGCGGCCACGAAATTATCGCGACGTCACCGCAATATGTCGCCCTTTTCTATCCTGCCGCCCCTCAAAAACTCCGCGGCGGGCATCTCCCTTTTGCCCTGTGCCTGCAACGTTATTATCTCCAAACATTGTCCGTTTCCGCACGACACAATAAGTCTTCCGTCATTTTCCGCCACTTCTCCCGGCACGCCGCACTCTCCGGCGCAAAGCCGTGACGCGCAAAGCTTGATTTTCTTGCCTTTCCATTCTGTCGTGGCGGCCGGCCACGGAAACAGTCCCCTAATCTTGTTGTGTATTTCACCGGCGGGACGGCTCCAGTCAATCGGTGACATCTCCTTTGTGAGCATTTTTGCGTAGCTCGCAAGCGATTCATCCTGCTTTTTCGGCTTCAGACTGCCCTCTGAAAGTGCTGTTATCGTTTTTGACATTACGTCAGCTCCGACTATCGACAATTTTTCGCCAAGCTCGCCCGCCGTCTCGTTTTCGCCGATAAGGACTGCCTCGGTCAAAAGCATATCTCCCGTGTCAAGCCCCTCGTCCATCAGCATTGAAGTGATTCCCGTTTCGCTCTCGCCGTCAATGATTGCCTGCTGAATCGGTGCCGCGCCCCTGTATTTCGGCAGGAGCGACGCATGTATGTTAACGCAGCCCTCGGGCGGCAGGCTGATGATTTCCGGCGGGAGAATCTTGCCGTATGCCGCGACGATTATCAGCTCCGGCGATATTTCTTTGAGAATTTTAAGCGCCTCTCCGTCCCTTACGGACGGCGGCTGAAAGACCGCGATTCCGACACGCTCCGCCTCTGTCTTTACCGGCGGCGGGAAAAGCTCTCTTTTTCTGCCCGCCGGCTTATCAGGCTGTGTAAAAACAGATATATCGTGTCCGTCGGCGACAAGTCTTTTCAGGCATGGCACCGCAAATTTCGGCGTCCCCATAAAAACAATCTTCAAAATATATCATCACCGTATTTTACGGCTTTTCCCTTCTTATTATGCGGCTTGTGAACAGGATTCCGTCAAGATGGTCTATCTCGTGGCAAAAGCAGCGTGCCTTAAGATCGGCGCCCTTATAAATCCGCCATCTTCCGTTTCTGTCCTGCGCCTTGACTTTGACGACGGAGGGGCGCAGCGTTATGCCGCGCTCATTTGGCACCGAAAGGCATCCTTCCTCCTGCTCCTGACGCCCCTCGGAGCTTATTATCTCCGGGTTTACAAGCTCTATAAAGCCGTCGCCGCAATTCATGACGACGACACGCCTGAGAACGCCCACCTGAACGGCGGCAAGCCCGCATCCCTGCTCCCTGACGAGAGTTTCTTTCATATCGTCTAAAAGCGCGGCAAGCTTTAAATCAAAACTTGTCACAGTCCTGCTCCTCTTTTTGAGAATCGGATCGCCCACCGTCACAATTTTTCTGTATCCCATGTGTATCTCTCCTATATAATGCTTTCCGGGTTCATGTCGGCATAAGTCGTCACACCGGAAAATCTTGAATCGCCGCCCATCACACAAAGAAGCTCTGAAATCATACGCCGAAAACCGGACGAGTTTCTGCACTTTATAATCATTCTGTGCCTGAATTTGTTGTTTACCTTTAACACTCTTGCGGGCATCGGCCCTAAAACAATAAATTTCTCGCCGCTGTATTTTTCGGACGACAGCAAAATAATTCTCTCAAGAGACTCCTTTGCCGCCGAGCGTACAAAAAGCTCGTTTTCCCCGATGAATCCCACAACGCATATGTCACAAAACGGCGGATAGACAAGGGCCTTGCGGACTTCTATTTCTGTCTTAAAAAAAGCGTTGTAGTCCTGCTTCGCCGCAAGCGCGATAATCTCATTTTCCGGGGTCATTGTCTGTATTATCGCCCTGCCCTTATATTTCCCTCTGCCTGAGCGGCCAATGACCTGCGTAAGCAGCGCAAATGTGCGCTCAAGGCTCCTGTAGTCGTCGCTGTAAAGCTGACGGTCAACCGAAACCACCGCCGCGAGCGTCACATTTTCAAAATCAAGCCCCTTGGCGACCATCTGGGTGCCTATCAGTATATCGTAATCGCGCCTCGAAAAGCTGCAAAGCTTTTCTTCGTGCGAGCGGCGGGACATCGTCGAGTCTGTGTCCATTCTTAGTATACGCGCCTCAGGCAGTTCACGCGCAAGGTCGTCCTCAACCTTTTGCGTGCCGAACCCGGAATGTTTTACGGCCGGCTTTTCGCATGACGGGCAAACTTGTGAATATGGCGCCGTGTAGCCGCAATAATGGCACATCATCCTGCCGTTTGCCTGGTGGTATGTCATTGAAATGCTGCATGACGGGCAAGTCAGAACATGTCCGCACGATGTGCAGGAAGCAAAGGTGTGGTATCCGCGCCTGTTTATAAGCAATATTGACTGCTGACCGTCCTCAAGGTTTTTTTTCAGATCTGATATGAGCGCGGCGCTCAATTCGGAGCTGTTTTTGCATCTTTGCTCGGCGCACATATCGACTGTCTTGACCTCGGGCAAAACCGCCGCCCCGTAGCGCTCCGAAAGAGTGTTCAGCGTGTATCTCCCTTTAAGCGCCGCGGCGTATGTCTCAACGCTCGGCGTGGCGGAAGATAAAACGAGAAGCGCGTCGTTTTTTGCGCAGCGGAATCGAGCGACATCACGAGCCGAATATCTCGGCGAATTTTCTGATTTGTATGTCGATTCCTGCTCCTCGTCTATTATGATAAGCCCGAGATTGTCAAACGGCGCAAACACAGAGGAGCGCGTGCCGACAACCATGAGGGCGTCGCCGTTTTTTACCCTTTTCCACTCGTCGAGCCTTTCTCCGACAGAAAGAGCGCTGTGAAAAACAGCCGTTTTCTCTCCGTAACGCGCGCGAAAAATGTCAAGCGCCTGCGGTGTCAGCGATATCTCCGGCACCATAAGTATTATCCCTCTGCCGTCGGATATGACTTTGTCGGCAAGCTTCATGTACACATTTGTCTTTCCGCTGCCCGTGACTCCAAACAGCAGCGACGCGCCGCCCCTGCCGTTTTTGTATTGCTCGTAAAGGCTTTGAAACGCCGCCTCCTGCTCGTCGGTGAGCAGCACATCCTCACATTCGAGCCGCTCCGGCAACGCGCCGTGCGGACTTCTGTATGCCTCGTTATCGTATGTTTCGGCTATGCCCTTTGAGCATAGCGACAGCGGAACGGACTGTGTGAAGCCTGTGAAATAACATACCTCCCGAACACAGGCGGAGCCTAAATCGCAAAGAAGCTCCACAACCTCGTTCTGCTTTTTCGTAAGCTTAGGCGGTGAAAGCTCGCCGGACAAAAACTCCGGCGTCAGCCTTATCATTTTAACCTGCAAGTCCCCGACGTTTCGGACGGCGTCATAGTTGCGCTCCAGCACTTCCTTTTCCGTCATCTTCAAAAGTATATCGGAGTCGGCGGCATGACCGAACCGCGCCAGTATGCGCTCGCCCCTCACAAACCCCGGTCTGCCCGCAAGATAGTCCGCAATCTCCCGCTCGTCGTCCGAAAGCTCCCTGCCCTGCCGCTGCTCTGACGGGGCGGCGGCAAAAGCCTCTATTATCCTGTGGTTTATGCCGGACGGGAGAATGGCTTTGACGGCTTCATAAAGCGTACAAAAGGTACGCTCTTTAAGCCAATAAACAAGCGACAGCATTTCGTCGTTTAAAAGCGGCTTTTTGTCAAGCACAGACAAAATCGGTTTCAGCCTACGGCCGCCGTATTCGGCGGCAGACGACAGCTCCATTATCAGCCCCTGCCGCTTTTTTGACGTGTTTCCGAATGAGATGGTGACGCGGCAGCCGCGCTTTGCGCTCTCAAGCAGCTCGTCGGGAACGCGGTAGTCATATGTTTTGTCGAAGTGGAACGCCGTGTTGTCAACGGCAATTTTCGCGATATTCGCTTTCGTCAAAACCTCCACCTCCGCCCCGAAACTTCCGCCGTGAAAATCAGATGTCCCTTATTTCCTCCGGCTCGATAATTATATACTTGCCGCTGATAATTTCGTTTACGGCAAGCGTGACAGGCTTTTCCGTCATTATTATTTTCTTTTCCTCCGCGTCCTCGGCAATCTCCCTCGCTCTTTTAGCCGTCGCCGTGACAAGAGAATAGCGGCTGACATGGTCCTTGAGCACGTTTCTTAAATCGGGGTTTAACATAATATTCACCTTTCCTTATAAAATCTTTTAAAAGCTCATCGACTCGTTAAGAATCCGCGTTGAGCGTGACGTCCTGTGGCCTTCTGAAACAATGATTGAATAAACATCGTCGATTGCTTTGTCAACATCGTCGTTTATAACAATAAAATCATAGCTTACGGCGTTCTTCATCTCGTTTAAAGCTATCGTGAGCCTGCTCTGAATTTCTTCCTCGCTTTCGCTCATACGGCAGCGCAGCCTTTCCTCAAGCGCTTTCATTGACGGCGGTATCAGGAAAATGCTTATTGAGTCGTGATAAAGCTCTTTTATTTTGCCGGCGCCCTCAACCTCAATCTTGAGTATGACTGTTTCACCGTTTTTCAGCCATTCGTCAACCGTGCTTTTGGGAGTGCCGTAAAAATTGCCGCTGTAGGTCGTGTGTTCAAGTATCTGACCGCTGTCGAGCCTGCTCAAAAAATAATCACGGCTGACAAAATAATAATCCTCACCGTCTTTTTCGCCGTCGCGTTTGTTTCTTGTCGTAAGTGAAATAGATCGCTTTATCCAGCCCGCTTTTTTGCCAAGCCCGTCTAAAACCGTGTCCTTTCCGCAGCCCGACGGAGCGGAAAGAACGACGAGCATCCCCTCTGACTTTCTGTCGTCAATCATTTTAAAACCTTTGCGGCGTTTAAAAAAGAGCGCCGCGCCTTTCGCTTTTATTCGTTGCTTTCACCGGCAAGGACAGTGTCGGCGCCTTCGCCGTTTACCCTGTTAGCCACTGTCTCGGCGGTGAGATAAGAAAGAATCACATGGTCGCTGTCTGTTATTATAACCGCTCTCGTCTTTCTTCCGAACGACGCGTCGACTATCGTGCCTCTTTCTCTGCAATCCTGCACAAGCCTTTTTATGGGAGCTGAATCGGGGCTAACGACAACGACAATCCTGTCGGCGTTTATCATGTTTCCGAAACCTATGTTTATAAGCTTCATTTCATCACCGCCTTTGAAAAAATTGTTTCAGTGCTGGTGCGTCGGTGCCGGTGCGCCGCCGCGAATACGCCGGAGGTCATTCGATGTTTTGCACCTGCTCGCGTATCTTTTCAACCTCCGCCTTAATGTCGATAACGCTTCGGGCTATCTCGACATCCTGTGATTTGGAGCCTATCGTGTTTGCCTCGCGGTTTATCTCCTGTGTGAGAAAATCAAGCTTTCTGCCCACAGCTTCGTCTGAACACAGCAGCTCGCGCAGCTGGGAAATGTGGCACCTCAGCCTGACTGTTTCTTCGTCAACCGCCACCTTGTCCGCAAATATGGCGGCTTCCGTGAGCAGCCTCTGCTCGTCCACATGCGCGTCCTCAAGCAGCTGCCGAATACGCGCCGTAAGCTTTTCGTTGTACTCAATTAAGGTCTGCGGCGACCGCGACTCTATAAACGATACATTTGAAAGAATTGCTTCGGCCCTTTTGATTATATCGCCGCGCAGCTTTTCACCTTCCGCCTCACGCATCGCGACAAACCTTTCGGCAGCCGCGGCCGCGACAACTTTCACGGCGTCCCAGACTTTTTCTTCGTCCGCCGGAGCCTTGTGTGTTGAAAAGATATCTGAAAAGCGAGACATGGACGAAACAGTGACGTCGTTTTTCAAGTCAAACCGCTCCGACATTTCGCCGAAAACTTTTAAGTAACCCTGCGCCAGAGAGCTGTTAAGGCTGACAATGACGTCCGCCTCCTCAAGAGCTTCTATTGTGACGCTGCAATCAACCTTTCCTCTTGATATCCATTTTTGCAAAAAGCTTTTCAGCTTTTCGTCCAAAAACCCGTAAGTCCTTGACGCCCTTGTTGAAAACTCAAAGAACCTGTGGTTTACGCTTTTTATTTCGACTGTTATGTTCATGCCGCCGATTTCGCGGCACGACTGCCCGTAACCCGTCATACTCTTAATCAAATTACCGTTACGCGTCCTTTCGTAAATTATCGGCCGTTTTGCCCGACGGCGGCTCCGACAAGCTTTTCAACCTCCGGCAATGTCAGCTCACGCCAATTGCCGACAGCCAGCATTCCAAGCTTAACGGGACCGACAGCCATGCGCCTCAGCCTTGCGACGTCGAGTGAAAGCTCCTCGCACATCTTGCGTATCTGCCTGTTTCTGCCCTCAAAAAGCACTATCTCAAGCACAACTCTGTTTTCCTGTCTTTCAAGCACAGTCGCCTTTGCGGGCGCGGTTTTCCTGCCGTCTATCATCATGCCGTTTTGAAAAGATTCAAGCTGCTTGTCCGAAATGTCGGGGCGCACAGTCACCCTGTAGGTTTTGGGGATGCGGCAGGACGGGTGCGTCATCATGTTTGCAAATTCACCGTCGTTTGTCAAAAGCAGCAGACCCTCCGACTCCCTGTCAAGCCTGCCCACGGGATAAACCCTTGCGCCCGCGCCCCTCACAAGCTCCGCGACACACTTCCTTCCCATCTCGTCGGACATTGTTGTGATGTAGCCGCGCGGCTTGTTGAGCATTATATATATCGGCTTTGCTTCATTTTTCAGCTTTTCGCCGTTAAGCGTGACAAGATCTTTTTGGGGATTTATTTTGTCGCCTATACGCGCGACTCTCCCGTTAACCTTTACCTTGCCCTGCGCTATAAACTCCTCGGATTTTCTTCTGGAGGCGACGCCGCACTCGGACATATATTTTTGGAGACGTATGGAACCGTCTGACATCAGCCGAATACTCCCTTTATCTTTTCTTTTATCTTTTCAAACAGCCCCTCGGGCTCTTTTTCCGACTCTTTTTCAGTGTGCGGCTCCTGAACAGCCGCGATGCCGCACGACTGCGCGGCGATGATATCTGCCTCGCATATTATGCTGCCGTCTCTGTAATATAAAGCTCTGCCGACAGGCTCTCCCTTATGAACAGGCGCATATTCAAACTGCTTCAGCAGCACTTCCCGCACAATTTCTCCGCCGCCCCTTTTTAAAACGGCGCGCGGCTTTGACGCGAAGCACAGCGCCAAATCTTTGCAGACTCCTCCGACGACAGGCATTGAAATCCCCTCAAGGCTGTCGTCAAGCGCCGTGGATTTGATGACGGAAAATCCGTATTCAAGCATCCTGACATGGTCGTTCCAATCGTCGGGCGCCGACAGAGTGACGGCGACGAGAGTCACACCGTCCTTGCGCGCGGCGGACACAAGACATCTGCCGCTTTTTTTTGTGAAACCGGTCTTAATCCCTATCGCCCACTCATAGCATTGCAGCAGCCTGTTGTGGTTTGACAGTGTGCGCCTGTAAGGCGGGTTGCCGTAATCGACGCTTATGTGCCTTTGCGAGCATATTGATTCAAAAATCGGGTTTTTGATTGAGCTGATTCCGAGCAGCGCCATATCGTATGC
>JAAYIY010000075.1 GCA_012523185.1 Clostridiales bacterium | reverse complement strand
TTTCCATATCTGCACGCTCCGAATTAAGAATGAAGGTATGCTGTCGGCATTTCAGCAGTTTAAAATCGACACGCTTAAAAACGCCGACATAATATCGGCAGCTTTGGGGCGAAAATGTTGACAGTCTCCATAATTTGTGGTAGTTTTATTAATAGATTTCCGCTTTTCAAATTTCGCGCCGTGGCAAGTCATTCCGCCCCGTCAGATTCCGATATGCGGCAGCCCTTTTAACCGCATTTGATTTATATCAAAACAACCTCGGGATTCGCGTGCGGGCAAAGCCCGTTTCATCCGATTGTTTGCGGCGCGAAATCAAAATAACCATAAACGGAGGATTTTCAGAATGTCAAAGCGTCCCGAACCTTTTGTTGAGCTTGAGCTGTATCTTGTGCGCCACGGTCAGTCCTACGGCAACATCCGCAGCGAAGGTGTCGTCAGACCGCCCGACGAAGCTCACGACCCGCAGCTTACGCCTCTTGGTCAAAGACAGGCAGAGCTTCTCGGCCTGCATTTTTCACAGCTGGCACTCGACAAGATTATTGCAAGCGGTCTGCGCCGCGCTGTCGATACAGCCTCCGAAGTCGCGAAGGCGCAGCCCAAAGACGGCGCGCACGAAGTCGAGGTGCATCCGATTTTTACGGAATGCGGCGTGACGGACGCATATGCAGGACGCACTATCGAGGAGATAAGCAGCGAAAACAACTTTGCTGTCGCCGCTCCCGGGACAGATGAATATGAGCGCTTTGTTGTCTGGTCCGGCTCGCGCACCGACGACCTCAGCCTTGCGCGCGCCAAAGAGGCGTTGGCTTACCTGCGCTCGCGCTTCAAGCGCGGTGAAAAGGTTCTTGTCGCGGCGCACGCCTGCTTTAACACCTTCATTTTTTTCGCGGCGCTCGGTCTGGCGGACAAAGAGATATTCGATCCGGGTTTTTACAACGGGTGCGTCACCAAAATCATTTTTTATAAAGACGGCACAGGGCCTTACGAAGACGTCAGCCTTGTTTACAGCAATGACCGTTCCCACCTTTACCGCGAATTTCCGGAGCTTTGTTTCGGCGACCAATAGCCCGTCTCTCGGCTCGTCTTTAAACGGGCGGCTCAATCCATTACGCCGCTTTCGTTTAAGGCGTTGACAGGACAAGCTGCACCTGTCAACTGCACGGGCGACAGGTTGTGCGGCACAAGCCGCAAAGGCAGGCTTGTAATCGGCAAGTTGCGTCGGCAAGTCGTAACGCTATAAAACTCTTGACTAATTAAGCGTGTCGGCTTAAAATATAACAGTTGAGTCACAATCAAAATGTTGTCGGCAAGTTGAACGGAGGTTAAAAATGAAAATATTTATGATTGGCGGAACAGGTCTTTTAGGCTGCGCCGCGGCACGCTTGTTTATTGACAAAGGTCATTCGGTAAAGTCGGTTGCGCTGCCGCCTGTCCCCGAGGGCGCGCCGATACCGGAGGAAATGGAGCTTTCGTTCGGCAATTATCTTGAAATGTCCGACGAGGAGCTAAAGGCATCCATGGAGGGCTGCGATTGCTTTGTTTTTGCCGCGGGTGTTGACGAGAGGGTCGAATTTCCTCCTCCCGTTTACGCGGCTTACGAAAAATACAATATAAATCCTGTTAAAAGGCTTCTGACTGTGGCAAAAGAGTGTTCTGTCAAAAGCTGCGTCATTCTCGGCTCATACTTTGCATATTTCGCAAAGGAATACCCGGATATGAAGCTTTGCGAAAAGCATCCTTATATCAGAAGCCGAATCGAGCAGGAGGAGGTGGCGCTGTCTTTTGCGGACGATGATATGAGCGTCGCGGTTTTGGAGCTGCCTTATATTTTCGGCGTTCAGCCCGGCCGGCGCCCTGTTTGGGTCATCCTTATCGAACAGCTTTCCAACATGGGCAAGATAACAATGTATCCGAAGGGCGGCACGGCGATGCTCACCGTCCGCCAGGTCGCCGAAAGCATAGTTGGCGCCGCCGAGCTTAACAAGGGCGCCAACGCATATCCCATAGGTTATTACAATCTCACCTGGGACGAGTTCCTCAAAATAGTCCACAAGGCAATGGGTGTGCCTGACAGGAAAATCATCCATATCGCAAGATGGATGTTCGCGCTTTACGGCAAAAAGATGATGAACGAATACAAAAAGAGAAATGTGGAGTCCGGCATTGACGCCGTTTATCTTGCCGACATCATGTGCATGAATACCTTCATTGATAAAAAGTGGTCGGTGTCTCTCGGCGTCGGCGACGACGACATAAGCGCGGCGATTTACGATTCAGTCTTGCTTTCAGTCGAAGCGTTTGAGGGCAGAAGCCGGCTTGTTGATATGAAGGGCGAATAAATTCCGGCAAGCAACTGCACGGTTATTTGAAAGGTGACTTTTTTGGCACGCAGAGAAAATATTAGAAATATAGCTATTATAGCGCACGTTGACCACGGCAAAACAACGCTTGTCGACGAGATGCTTAAGCAAAGCGGCATTTTCAGAAAAAACGAACAAGTTCAAGACAGAGTAATGGACTCGGGCGATCTTGAGAGAGAAAGAGGAATTACAATCCTTTCCAAAAACACGTCCATCCATTACAACGGCACAAAAATCAACGTCGTCGACACGCCCGGCCACGCCGATTTCGGCGGAGAGGTTGAGCGTATAATGATGATGGTCGACGGCGTGCTTTTGCTTGTCGACGCTTTTGAGGGCTGCATGCCGCAGACACGTTTTGTTCTTAAAAAGGCGCTTGATCTAAAGAAAAAAGCGCTTGTGGTAATAAACAAAATTGACCGTCCTGGCGCGCGTCCCGAGCAGGTCGTCGACGAAACGCTTGATCTTTTCATCGAGCTTGGCGCCGACGACGAGCAGCTTGAGTTCCCCGTCGTCTACGCCTCCGCGCGGGACGGCTATTCATCTTTATCTCCCGACGCGCGCGGCGGCGATATGCGTCCGCTGCTTGATTCAATCATCAAAAATATCGAGCCTCCCGAAAGCAGCAAGGACGGCCCGCTTCAGATACTTTTTTCAAGCCTTGATTATGACGACTATATCGGGCGGATAGGAATCGGGCGTATTGAGCGCGGCAGCCTGTCAAAGGGCGAGCAAGTCGTGCTTTGCAGAGCGGACGGCACGCGTGAAAATGTTAAGATTTCGAGGCTTTATCAATTTGAGGGACTGAACAGAGTGGAGGTTGAGTCAGCCGACGCGGGCGACATCGTCTGTGTTTCCGGAATTTCCGATTTAAATATCGGCGAAACGGCGTGCAGTCCGGAGGCTGTCGAGCCGCTTCCGTTTATCAAGATAGACGAGCCGACAATCTCAATGAACTTCATAGTAAACGACAGCCCCTTCGCGGGGCGAGAGGGCAAGTTTGTCACGTCCAGAAACATCAGAGACCGACTTTTTAAGGAGGTCGAAACAAACGTCAGCATGAGAGTTGACGAAACAGAAAGCACCGACACATTTAAGGTTTCCGGCAGGGGAGAGCTTCATCTTTCTATCCTCATAGAAACCATGCGAAGGCAAGGCTACGAGTTTCAGGTCTCACGCCCAAAGGTAATCTATAAGGAGGAAGCGGGGCTTTTGCTTGAGCCGATGGAGCTTCTCATAATCGAGGTTCCGGAGACTTATGTCGGCGCTGTCATAGAAAAGCTCGGCGCGCGAAAGGGCGAGCTTGAAAACATGGGGTCAAGGGAGGGCGGCTCCACCCACCTTGAGTTCAAAATCCCCGCAAGGGGACTGATAGGCTACCGCTCCGAGTTCATGACCGACACAAACGGCAACGGCATAATGAATCAGCTCTTTGCCGGATATGAGCCTTACAAAGGGGATATCGTCACGCGTGAACGCGGCTCCGTCGTCGTCCACGAAAACGGGACAAGCACCGGCTACGGTCTTTTTAACGCGCAGGAGAGGGGCAGGCTCTTTATCAGCGCCGGCGTTGAGGTGTATGAGGGTATGATTGTCGGCGAATGCTCAAAAAGCGAAGATGTTGTCTGCAACGTATGCAAAAAAAAGCAGCTCACGAACACAAGAGCCGCGGGAAGCGACGACGCGCTCCGCCTTGTTCCGTCGGCACATCTCAGCCTTGAGCAGTCAATGGAGTTCATCAAGGACGACGAGCTTCTTGAGATAACTCCAAAATCCTTAAGGCTTCGCAAAAGGATTCTTTCAAAGGAGCAAAGAATGAAGCGCGAACATCAAAAGAAATAGGTCGGGGGGGTACTGATGCAAAACAAAACCGCGGTTGCTCTCGGCAGTTTTGACGGGCTTCACACCGGACACCTTGATGTTATAAAAAATGCCCTGTCATTTAAACGTGACGGGCTTTTGCCTTGTATAATGCTTTTTGACGGTCATCCGCTTGAGCATCTTTCAGGGAGCGCCCCGCCTGTGCTGATAACAGAGGAAGCGCGCCGCGAGTTTTTAAAAAGGCTTTGCGTCGAGCCTGTTTATGTCGATTTTTCCGAAATCAAAGATATGAGCGCCGCGGATTTTGTCAACACAATTGTCGCAGGGCGCCTAAATGCCGGTGCCGTCTGCTGCGGATATAATTATCGCTTCGGCAAAGGCGCCGCCGCCGGTCCGAACGATTTAAAAAGGCTTTGCGGCAGGCTTGGAATAAAGACGCTTGTGAGCGGCGAGATAAGCTTTGGCGGTGCGCCCGTCAGCTCGACACGCATACGCGAACTAATTGAAAGCGGCGACATTCGCACGGCAAACCTCATGCTCGGCAGACCGTTTTCATTTAAGTTTACCGTTGTCGGAGGATACAAGCGCGGCAGGATACTCGGCGCGCCCACCATAAACCAAAACTTCCCCGGTAATTTTGTCGTGCCGCGCCACGGCGTCTATGTATCAGAAACAGTCGTCGGCGGCTTGCCCTTCAAGTCTGTCACAAACATCGGCGTGCGCCCGACAATAACGGACAACAGACTGCTTAGCGAAACACATATATTTGACTTTTCAGGCGACCTTTACGGCTGCCGCATTGAGGTAAGGCTTCTCGACTTTCTCCGCCCGGAAAAGAAGTTCGCGTCTTTTGACGAGCTGAAAAAGCAAATAAGAGCAGACGCGGAGCGGGCAAAAAGCGCGGCGATAAGAGGTTAATCCGCGCGGGTTTTTTCCTCCTTGTGAAAATAATCATAAACAGCTTCCGCCGCGGGGCGTGTCATCCCCGGCGCGGAGCAAAGCTCGTCAACAGAAGCATTTTTGACTGCGGCGACTGTTTTGAAATGTCTTAAAAGCGCCTTCGCGCGTTTCTCACCTATTCCCTTTACGGTTGTGAGAGAAGTGCCGAGGCCGCTCTTTTTTTGTCTTTTTCTGTGATATTCGACGGCGAAACGGTGCGTCTCCTCCTGGATTGCGGAAACAAGAGTGAACGCCTGCCTTTTTGAAGTCAGGGCAATCTCGCCGCCGCTTTGCGCAATCGCCCGCGTTCTGTGGCGATTGTCCTTTACCATGCCGAATACGGGGACTTTTATGCCGAGAGATTTCAGCACCGGAAGCACGGCATTGACCTGACCGTGCCCTCCGTCAACCAGAATCAAGTCGGGCAGCTTTCCGAACCCCTCGCCCGTGTCCTTTTCTTCAAGATATCGCCCGAACCGCCTTTCAATCACTTCCGCCATTGAGGCATAATCATCCTGCCCCTCAAAACCCTTTATGGAAAAACGCTTGTACGCGCGACGGAAAGGAACGCCGTCTTTAAAAACCACCATACCGGCGACGTTGTTGCTTCCAGCCGTGTGTGAAATGTCGTAAGCCTCGATATATTCAAGATTTTCGGAAATCCCCAGCATCTCCGCAAGCTCGCCAAGAGCGGCCGCCGCCTTTCCCGATTTTCCCGCCTTTCCCGAATATTGCAAAAGCTTTTCGGACGCGTTTTTGCGGCACATTTCGACTATGCGCGCCTGCTCTCCCCTTTGCGGCACAACTATCGAAACGCGCTTCCCCGCAACGCCCGACAGCCACTCCTCAAGCAGCTTTCTGTCCTCCACTCCTCCGTCCGCGGATATCCGCGGCGGAATTCTTGTGCGGATAGCATAGTAGCTCCTGATAAGCTCGCGCCGCGCTTCGTCCTGCGAATCGGGCGCGTCAATAATGAAAAACTCGCTTTCCGTCAGCCTTCCCCCAAAAAAGCGCAGGACGTTAAGGCAGGCCTTTTTCCCGTCGGACACAACGGCAAAAACATCCTGCTCACGCACAGATGCGGAAAACACCTTTTGTTTTTCGTTAATCTTTTTAATGGCGGCGAGCCTGTCGCGCAGCTTCGCCGCCTTTTCAAACATGAGATTTTCCGACGCCTCTGACATTTGCCGCTGAATCTCCGCCACAGTCGCCGCGCTGCCGCCGCGCAGAAACTTTATCGCCTCGTCTATCGACTCGCGGTAATCGTCTTCGGATATCTTTCCGGCGCACGGCGCGGAGCATTGAGATATAAAATAGTTCAGGCACGGGCGGCTCTTTTTAAAGTCGCGCGGAAACTCCTTTGAACACGTCGGCAGCCTGAAAATCTTGGCGGCCTCATCGACTGAATTTGACACGGCGGAAGAGCTTGTAAACGGCCCGATATAGTCGGCGCCGTCGTCCTGCCGCTGCAATTCGGCGGTTATCCTCGGCCAGCCGTCACGCGAAATCCTTATATAGCTGTAGCCCTTTGCGTCCTTTAATAAAATGTTGTATTTTGGGTAGTGCTGTTTAATAAGGCTGCACTCAAGCACAAGCGCCTCAAATTCGCTGTCGGTCAAAATATAGTCAAAATCATCAACGTTTTCAACCATTCTCTGCACTTTGACGCCGTGACTTGCGTTAGAGCTGAAATATTGCGGCACACGGTTTTTAAGAGATTTCGCCTTGCCTACATATATTACCTCGTTTTTGATGTTTTTCATCAAATAAACGCCGGGAGACGACGGCAGGCGCGCGGCTTTTCGGCGCAGCTCCGCCCGTGTCCGCTGTTTTGCAGAAGACATAAAAACTCCTCCGTTCATGAAACGCGCGGCGGTTTTGCCCTGACAGCTCCAACACGTAACCGCCGGACGCGATTGCCGCAAAATATGGCTCTGCGCTTATTATTATCGCGCTTAACGAAAAGATTATTTGCCGCGTAAAAAGATGAACGCGAAATAAACAAAAAAACACTAAAAACCGCCCACTCGATTAAACAAGTAATCGGGCGGGCTTTTGAAAAATCAGCGTGTGAAAAAAGATTGCGCGACGGCTATTCCTCCGGGAAGAAAGCCGCGTGAACCGCCGCGACCGCCTTGTCCGCCTCGTCTTTGTCAATAAGCACAGAAATCTTGATTTCACTTGTCGAAATCATTTGGATGTTTATGTCCACATTAAAGAGCGCCTCAAACATTGTCGCCGCCGTGCCGGGGTGAGATTCCATCCCCGCCCCGACGACAGACACCTTCGCAATGTCCGTGTCGCACTTTATTTTGGCGCCTTTAAGAAGATCGCTGCCCTCAAACAAAGCCACCGCGTCGGCGGCATTGTCCTTGCTGACTGTAAAGGCGATATCCTTTGTGTTATCCCTGCCGACGGACTGAAGAATAATGTCGACATTAATCTTTTTTGCCGCAAGCCTGCTGAATATCTTAAAAGCTATTCCGGGAACATCCGGAACTTCTATCAGTGAAATTCGGGCGACATTCGTGTCCTTTGTCACTCCCCTGATGAACATTTTTTCCATTTTAACAGCCTCCCTGACTATCGTTCCCGGCACGCGGGTAATGCTTGAAAGCACCTCAAGCTTGACATTATATTTTTTGGCGATTTCAACGGAGCGGTTGTTCAAGACTTGTGCGCCGAGTGTGGCAAGCTCCAGCATTTCGTCATATGTTATTTCGTCAAGCCTTGATACATTTTTGACCTTTCGCGGGTCTGCCGTATATACGCCCTCAACGTCCGTAAAGATTTGGCAGCGGTCGGCGTGAAGCGCGGCCGCTATGGCGACGGCGCTGCTGTCCGAGCCGCCCCTGCCAAGCGTCGTGACATCGTCATATTTGCAAAGACCTTGAAATCCGGCGACAATGACAATGTTTTTCCTGCCGATTTCGTTTATCAAGCGATCTGTTTTAATCTTTTTTATCCTTGCGGCTCCGTATGTCGAGTTTGTGTTAAATCCCGCCTGCCATCCCAAAAGCGATACGACGGGGTATCCGAGCTTTTCTATCGCCATCGCAAGAAGCGCTATTGATATTTGCTCGCCTGACGACAGGAGAACATCCATCTCTCTTTTGGACGGGTCTTGATTGATTTCCTTTGCCTTTTTGATAAGGTCGTCAGTCGTGTCGCCCTGCGCCGAGACAACAACAATAACGTCGTTACCCTTTTTATAAGTGTCTGTGATAATGTCCGCCACGTTCATTATGCGTTCGGCGTCGGCAACGGAGCTTCCTCCGAATTTCTGGACTATCAGCGCCATATGCAGCCTCCCAAGCTTTGTAGTTTTTATTCGTTTAGTATGCGTATGACTGACTTTGTGTCAATCATATGAAGTGTTTCAAGCTTTGTGCGCAGCTCTCTTTCAACAGCCGCCGAAGTAATAAAGGCGATTTCGCCGTGCGGCGCGCCCTGTCTTGACAAAACCTCGATTTCTCCGAAAACTTTTTTTGCCGCGGCAATCGCCTCTTCATCGTTTTCAGTCAAAGCTCTGATATAAAGGGCGGCTTCCGCGTCAAGGTGGTCGATAACATAATCTGGAACGGCGGCGCCCCAGCCGAAAAATCTCTTTTTGCTTGTGTGGCGCGCGCAGTCAATCACGTCTGCCACGACGGCGCTTGCCGTCGGCAGCTTGCCTGCGCCCTTGCCGTAAAACACGACGTCTCCGATTGCGTCGCCCTTTACGAGAATCGCGTTAAAAACATCGTCGACAGACGCGAGCTGGCTTGAGCAGGGGACAAACGCGGGACTTACAATGGCCGATATTTTGTTTTCACCGAGCTTTTTCGCAACAGCGATAAGCTTTATCGCGCCGCCCCACGCACGCGCGTATTCAACGTCGGCATAGTCGATTTTTGTAATACCTTCTGTATAAACACTTTCGGGGTAAACGTGCTTTCCGTACACAAGGGATGCAAGGATGCATATCTTCCTGCACGCGTCAAAGCCCTCGATATCGGCTGTCGGGTCCTTTTCGGCATAGCCGTTCTCCTGTGCCAGGCGCAGCGCTTCCTCAAAGCCGAGCCCGTCGTTAAACATCTTTGTGAGAATAAAGTTTGTCGTGCCGTTGAGGATGCCCGATATCTCTACAATCTCATTTGCGGCAAGACATTGCGAAAGCGGCCGGATAATCGGGATGCCTCCGCCGACGCTTGCCTCAAACAGAAAGTTTACGTTCTTCTCCTCCGCTATGCTTAAAAGCTCATAGCCCTTTGCGGCGACAAGCTCCTTGTTTGAGGAAACAACACTTTTGCCCGCTTCGAGGCAGGACTTGACATAGTCAAACGCGGGGTTAAGCCCGCCCATTGTCTCCACAACAATTTTAATTGTCTCGTCGTTAAGGATTGTGTTAAAATCCTTTATTATGATATCTTCGTTTGCGTCGCCGTGAAAATCTCTGATATCAAGTATGTATTTTAAATCAAGGCTGCCCCTGGTGCTTTTTTTCTCGATGCTGTCGTGATTTTTTAAGAGCACTTCCGCCACACCGGAGCCGACAACGCCGTACCCCATGATTGCGACATTCATTTTAATCCCCCTTAAAACGAGTAAAGATAAAATATTCTAACATAAAACTCTGACAGAAAAAAGAGCAAACAGCAAAAAAGCAAAGCAAAACTTAAAAGTTTTTGAATTTTTATGTTTTATAATTGTGTTTTCCTTGAAAATGATATAGAATAAGGTATGCATTGAATAATTTCGCCCGGAAGGATGAAGAAATTGGATTCTGTAACAAAGAGAAAAAGAGCGCTCATAAACGCGGCGTATTTTATTTTGATACTCGGCTTGTTTTATCTTTTCATGACATACGCGTTTTGGCTTTTCTTTCCGTTCATCCTTGCGTTTTTTATTGCCATGGCGATTCAAAAGCCGGTAAATTTTTTTGTGGACAAAACTCCTCTTAAAAAAGGGTTTGTGTCGGTGCTGTTTGTCCTTTTGATTGTCGCTGTTATGGGCTTTCTTCTTTCGGTGCTGGGAATCAAGATTGTGGCCGAGCTTAAGGGCTTTTTCGCATATGTCGGAAAGCTGACCGAGGATTTCCCCACATTTGTCGTTAATGTTCGTGACGCTATTATACACCGTATTGACTTTTTGCCGGACAGGATTGAGTCCTCCGTCGCGGAAAGCATCTCCGACTTCTCCGAAAGGCTTTTAAATTCGTCGTCCGACACGGGCGGTGCCGGATCCGTGAGCGGCGCCTTCCCGTCGGGCTTTGATTTCGGCATTTTGACAGCCCCTCTCAACGGAGTGTGGTCCACCGCAAAACAAATCCCCTCCGTCATCATTGCCATCGTGATCGGTATAATCGCGTGCTGTTTTATGACGTCGGACTACGATCGCATAGCCGGCTTCATCAAGCGGCAAATATCCCCGAAAAAACGCCGCGACCTCTCGGAGGCAAAGACAATCCTGTTCTCGTCACTCGGCAAAATGACAAAATCATACGTCACGATAATATGCATAACATTTGCCGAGATGCTGCTTGGAATGAACGTCTTGAGGCTCATCGGCGTTTACACCGGCGGCTATATAGTCCCGCTGTCCATCGTCGTCGCGCTGATTGACATCGTCCCTGTTCTCGGCACCGGAACAGTCCTTGTGCCGTGGGCGCTGTATTCCTTTATAATCGGCGACAATGGTTTTGGTTTCGGCCTTGCCGTTATATATATTGTGATTTCCGTAATACGTCAAATAATCGAGCCAAAGCTTGTGGCGGCAAACTTAGGGCTGCCGTCGGTTGTTGTGATTATGGGAATGTACATCGGCTTAAGGCTTTTCCGCTTTGTGGGGCTGTTTATTGTTCCGATTGTCATCGTAATGGTAAAGCTGCTTAACGACAAGGGAATTGTCAGCCTTTGGAAAACAGCCGCGCAGGATGAGCCGGAGGAGCCTTCCGCAGAGCTTCCCGCAAGCGGGGATTCAACGCCGAAGCATGAGCCGAAGCACCAATGA
The DNA here is from genome assembly GCA_012523185.1 of Clostridiales bacterium. Lineage (GTDB taxonomy): Bacteria > Bacillota > Clostridia > Oscillospirales > Acutalibacteraceae > UBA1425. The sequence goes on along the minus strand of JAAYIY010000075.1, from coordinate 17,371 downwards.
CAAAAGACTGTTGGCTTTGGCAAGCGCAGTTTTTCAGCCGCTTGTCCGCGGTCTGCAATCCTTTAAAAGCGTCGGATTTTTTCAACATCGCTTTACGCGCAAAGTCGTTTAAAAACTAACGCGGCCGCACCAAAGCCCTTGTTTTTCCCTCAAGTGTCAGCGGCAAGCCGATTCCTTTATGTCTTTGGCTTGGGGCGCGCTCATGCGGCTGGCCGGGCCTTGAGGGGAAAACAAGCCCTTTAAATGCGGTCTTTGACAAATCTAATCGCGTAAAATCTTTTAAAGCGTGCGGCACACATGACACGGCGCAATCACAAAATATCCGCCTCCCGCGGCAAATCAGTCTATATCCGCCGTCTGCTCCGACTCCCTGTTTTTCTCCGAGTCGGGCTGTTTTTGTTTTTTGTCTTTTTGTGTCGGGGTCTCAAGCACCTGAAGGATATTGTCCTGCATGGCAAGGTCTCTTAAAACAATAAGGAAGCTCATCCCGCTGGGAGTCTTGATGGTGTATCTAAGGTGATGGGCCATTTCATTGTCTACAAGCCCCGGTATGTCCCCAAGGTATTCAAAGTCCCTTATCTTGATTCTCCGTGGTATACAGTAATCCTCAATAAGCTTCATTGTCTCTTTTTTTCTTGTGATGATTATGTCAACCGTTCTTATCTTGCTGCTTGAGATAAACTTGCTTTCAAGGTATTTTATAACGATATTTGACATGAAAACGGCAAGGATCACAAAAGCGCTCATCCACATATAGCCCATGCCTATGGCAAGACCTATGCACGTCGTAACCCAAAGCGTCGCGGCCGTCGTGATGCCTGTGACAACCGTCCCGTCTTTTGATTTCATGATAGCTCCCGCGCCGATAAATCCCATGCCCGTGACGACGCCCGCGGCTATACGCGATATGTCAATTCCGACATTTCCCGTTACAATATTCGCATTCGCGGCTGATGAAAATGACGCGTTCCTAAGTATCGAAAGCGCCATTTCAGTCGAAACAAGACTCGACAGTGTCGCGCCGAGGCAGACAAGAGTGTGCGTTTTCAGCCCTGCCGGATGGTGGTTTATCTCTCTTTCAAACCCGATTATCATTCCCGCTATCAGCGCCGCGCCGATTCGTATAGCTATATCTGCTACCGATAAATATTCTGGTCTCATTACGAAAGGCTTTCATGTCCAACGTCGTTCATGCAAAGTCCGCCAAAAAAACAAAAAGCTTTGTGCAATTAATTAAACGCCGAACTGTTTTTGCCTGTTCACCCCTTAACTTTTTTCTGTTTGCAAGTGCCCGCAGACCTTTTGAGCCTGCGGGCACTTGCTATTTTTTTGTAAAATGTTTGGTTGATTATGGAGTTGTCAGAACTGACCACGTGCTGCTGTAGATAAGAACTTCGTTGCCCGCGGCGTCTTTGTAAACCATGTACAACCTGCCCGCCCTCGTGGCTCCGGACGCCACGTTGTTGACGTTAATCTTGAATTGACCCTGCTCCGTAAGTGATTCTCCGCGAATCTTGGCGGTGTTCACACCGTTTACCGCGCCGCCTATCACAAAGTTTTCGCTCGTGTAATATTCGGCAGGCTGGTTTGAAAGCACCAGACCAAATTCGACAAGTGTGTATCCCTCGGGGATGGTGAGCTTTCCGGAGTAAGCAAGGCTGTATTTTCCGTTGACTACCGTGATGTGAGACGAGCTTGCCGCATCCATTACCACAGACGGCTGAGCCGTTACTGCCGAATCGGCATAGACCGCCGTTAGGACAGTATCTCCCGTGACAAAGAAGATGTATGCCTCATCGTAGCTGACAATGCTGCCGTCGGCGCCTCCGCTCGCCCAGTAAGCAAAGACCTTTCCTTCTGGCGCCTTGTTGGCGATTGCCATCACCTGTGTGTACGGATTAACCTTCACCGTTTCTTTGCCGTCAATTGTGCCGTTGAACACTGTCACCGTGTTGAAGGACGATGTCTCGGCAAAGTATGCCGTGATTGTCACATCGTCATGAATCTCGGTTGTGTAGCTGCCGTCAAGCGCCGTAATTACTCCCGATGAATCTGTCATTGTAATAGATGTCAGCTCATATCCGGAATAAGTTATTATCTTGACTTGGACATCCGATCCGCCCGGAATCATCAGCAATCCGTTTTTCGGGGCTTTATATTCGTTGTTTACGAATGTCCTTATAGATCCGCCGGTTGTGGACTTGAGCGTGACATTGTAATCCTTGTTAGTCTTTGTGAACAGATTCACCGTGTAAACTTCGTTAAACACAAAGGAGTAGTTAAAGTCGACATAGCTTCCGGACTTATCTTCATTTTCAGGCTCCTTGTCAACGACAGTCAGCTCAGATTTCGGCTCCAGTGTGCTGCCGCCCGCCTCATCAGCGTCAGATATATCAATTGTCATGATGCTGATTTCGTTTTCGGACGCCGGCGCTTCGGCGGTTTCTGTTTCGTTAGGAATATCCAGCAGCTCGACGCCTGTCTGCTCTCCCTCGGGATATACAGGGCGGTAGCCTTCGGGCATGCTTTCGTCACATATGGTTATTGTGAACATTCCGTTGGACGTACACTGGATATAGCACTTGTTGTTACATCCCGCCCAATCCTCAACATAAAGGACATATTTGCCGGAATTAAGCGTCGGGTCAAGACCGCTGACAGTAAGCGAGTTTGTGTCGACATCCCAGGAGTAATCAACAAGACTTCCCGAATATGGCTGGACATCCACAAGCTTTCTTACCGGCTCCTGTGTATAGCTAAGTATCTTGACTTCCTTAAGAGTGCTTCCTCCGTATTCGTTTACGGTGATGGAACCGATTGCCGGGTCGGAGAATGACGGCGTCGATCTGTCAAGCAAGTCTCTGCGGACGACGTTTGTGAACTCGTTGCCCCAGCGGTCCGCAAGGTGAACATATACAAGCGTTGACTCTCTGTTAGGCGCGGGGCAATATGTCTGTATGAATGACGAGTTTGCCTGAGGCCAAATGTAGTATTCACCCGGAGTCTGATAAATCGTAACTGGTTTTAGCGTTGCGTCTGTCATTGTCCCGTTTGAAAGGCCTGATTTAATTGCCGCGTTTGCGACTTGTGTCGCCGCCCTTCCGGCAAGCTTTGTCGCCTGCGCCTCTGTGGCGCCTCCGCTCTTAGCCTCGTCATAGACCTCGAAATACTTCGACACAACAGCGCTGTCGCTCGGAACCATCTGGAAGAAGTTGCCGAGGTTTGTCTGACCGAACAGCGGATCGTTCGCGACATATTTTGTCGCAAGCTCCGACTCGGGGACCTTCAGCAGCAGCTCGTCGTTTGTCGCGCCGGCACTGTTCCTGTACAGGTAATCAACCTGCTTAAATACTCTTTCCGCGGAATATTGAGTGTAGCACTGCAAGTATCCGCCCGGCTGTCCGGCGCCTTCAATCTGACCGCCGCAATCTGTGCCGTCAAACCCTGTCACATTCTTGTATTCGACATAGATGGTAACAGTGTTGTTTGGCGTTATCATCGTGCTGGAGGATGTCTCAATGCTCGCTCCCTCGGCAAAGCTTCCGTATTGACCGGCTCCCGCGAGGGATGATTCGGAGGCTACGAGACTTTCGTATGAGTCGTCATAAGCGGTGATGGTGTAGATTGCATACTGCTTGCTGTCCTTGAACACCTTGTCAAATGTCGGTTTTAGGACAATGTATTGTGAATACTCATAGTATTCAAAGTCGTTCATTTCTCCGTAGGAGCTGCCGGCGTATGAGTATTTTGATGAGTAAGGCGTGTTGACAGACATGTCAAGAATCTCATAGCCCGCCGTCCTGTCGGTGTTCGTTGCTTCGGTGTCGCAAGTGTACTGCATCCAGCCGCTCTTTGCAGTGCCTGTTCTTGTAAGCTTCTGGTCGTAGCCGTTTGTCCCGGTTGTGTCAACCTTCGCCATCGTCGGGTATGAGACACGCCCGTTTGCGCCCGGAACGTCCGATACGTTGACAAGAATCATCGGCGCCTCGTTGTTTGTATAGCAGTGGTATGTGTAGTGGCATTTGCCGGGCATTACATATGAGACGTCGCCCATGCTTTCGGCAGCTTCAATCAATTCTTCCTCAAATATGTTGCCGTTGCCGTCAAGGTATCTGCCAAACGACGGGCTGTTAAGCTCGGTTAATTGTTTTTCTTTTGTCTCAAAGACATTAATCTTCGGACCCGCGCCGTCGTTTATAAGCTTGTAATCCTCAATGTTCTCATAAGCTGACGATATGCTCGTCTTGTATTGAGCCGCCTTGCTCGTGCCGATAGCGCCCTGCTCGCCGAACAAGTCGACAAGCTTCGAGTCGAGAGCCTCAAGCGCGCCTGTTTCATAGTGGTTAAGGTTAATCTCCATGACGTCACTTATTAGTGTGTCAAACTGCTCGACTTCTGTTTCCGTGACGGACCACTTTGCGTAAATTGTGCGGTCGCCCGGTGTCGAAACTGTGGACGACGACGCCACCTGTATTCCGTAGACCACATTGCCCGACTCGTCAAGCGTCCCGTTGTACCAGCCGAGGAACTCAAAGGATACGCTGGCGTCTCCGCTCTCATATGAAAGCGTGAGGTTTGGATTTTCGGGCCAGTAGTTTTCTGTCGGCACTGCGGATATCGACGGACCTGACGAGAATGTGCTGCCGTATGTGATAGTCTTTTTGTTTGGCGCTCCGGGTTGCAGCACGCCCATCACAGGATCGAATGTCAGCGTGTAGCTGGCTTCCATCCATTGCGCGTAAAGAGTGACTGTCGCTCCGTCTGCCGACGCAAGGTTGAGAACCTGCGCGTTTGCGGCGTATGACGTTCCGCTGCCGTTTGCGGCTGTGTTCCAGTTTTTAAACACATAGCCCACAGGCGGTGTGAAGGAGACGCTCGGGAGTGTGGTTCCGATGTCGTATGTCATCGGGATTGACTCCATCGCGCTGCCGGTGCCGCCGTTTGCGTTAAACACTATTGTGTAAGCGTTTGCCGTGTATATCGCCTTGGCGGTGGCGTTGCTGTCTCCGATTGTGATTATTGTGCTGTAGTTGATGGTTGCGGGAATAGTCGCCCCGCTGTCGGATGTCACAGTCCAGTGGCTGAATGTGTAGCCTGTCTTTGACGGTGTCGCCATGCTCTCCGGAATGTTGAAGTTTTGACCGAAGTCGACGTTGTACTGCGAAGTTCCCGTGTTGTTATCCGGGTCGATTGTGAGTTTGTATGTGATCTTATCCCAGACCGCGTACAGCGTTACGGAGACGCCGTTTTGTTCTGTGACCGCGTTTGCGCTGCCGATAGTCTCTCCGTCTTCATATACCGCGGAGCCTAACGGTGACAGCGCCCAGCCGCCGAATGTGTTTCCGGCCTTTGTGTATGTGTTGGTTCTGAGCGATTGATTGATGTTGTAGGTGAAAAGCTGATTTTCCATCGCCGTGCCTGTGCCGCCGTTTGCGCTGTATATAACGTTGTATGTGTTGATGGCAAAGGTGGCTTTCAGCGTCAGATTGTTTGAGGGCATTGAGAAGCTGGTTTCGCTAAGTGTCGGGTTTGTAATGTTAGCTGTCCCCGACACAATCGCCCATGTCACAAAGTGGTATCCCTGGCTCGGGACGGCCTTGATAAAGACTGTGTCGTTGTAGATGACACTGCCTGTCGTCGCTCCCGCCGACTGACCGGTCCACCTTGCTGTGGCGCTGCCGTAAGCGCTGCTTTCGACAGTGAGTGTGAGGAGATAAGCGTTTGCGCTCCACTGCGCGTAAAGGACTATCGACATATCTCCCGTTACGCCTTCGCAAAGATTTGAAACAAGAGCCTGGTCTTGATAAGATGTGCCGCTTCCGTCTGTCTTTGTGTTCCAGCCGACAAAGCTAAGTCCCGTGCTGGGAGTAAACGTGTTTGCGGTGAGGTATACTGCCGTGTCGTAGTAGCAGTTCATGTCGTTCATGACACCGCTTCCGCCGTTGGCGTTAAATGTAATTGTGTAGCTGTTTGCCGAGTATTGGGCAGTGACTGTCGTGTCGCCGTCGCCCATTATCAGGCTGCTGCCGCCTGTGATTGTGGTGTTCACAGTCGCGGTCGCCGCCATTGCCGTCACTGACCAGCCCTGATATGTGTATCCTCTCTTCGACACTGTCGGAAGCGTATCCGTCGCGCCGTAAACAAGCTGCTTTTCAGTCGGCTCGTTCTCGTTGTTCGGGTCTATTGTCAGTGTGTATGTCTCCTGTTTCCAGATGGCATACAAGGTTATCGTTACACCGTGTGTGCCTGTCAGAGCATTGTCGGCGCTTATCTGCGCGCCGTCCTCAAACGAGGCTACAGTCGCATCGCCCGACAACGCCCAGCCGAGGAATTCATAACCGGTCCTGGCAAAGCCGTTGCTAAGCAGATTTTGAGCGGTGAAGTAAGAGAATTGCTGACTCTGCATCGAGCCGCTTGTGGCGCCGTTGCCGTTGAACGCCGCCGTATAGCTGTTGACGGCAAAGCTTGCCCTTATCGTCACGTCGGCATCCGGCATTGCGAATGTGGTGACAGCCGATGTGAGGCTAACGGGCGACGCGCCGCCCTCAATGACAGTCCAGTTCACGAAGTGGTAGCCTGTGTTCGGCGTGGCAGTGATTGTTACCGTGGTGTTGTAATTTACAACCCCGTATGTCACACCTGACGACTGACCTTCCCACTTAGCCGTCGCGCTGCCGTAAGAGCTTTGTTCGACTGTGATGGTCAAATCGTTGCTGTTGAGTGTCCACTCGGCATAAAGGGTGATGGACGTGTTGCCCGCCTCGCCTGTGCAAAGACTGTTTACCGCCGCTCCGCCGTTATAATGTGTGCCTGTGCCGTCTGCCGCGGTGTTCCAGCCCGCGAATGTGTAACCTGTCTTTGTGAATCCGTTCGCGGAAAGCTGATATTCCTGACCGTAGTTCAGGTTTGTCATGCTTGTCATTGTGCCTGATGTCGAGCCGTTTCCGTTAAAGTAGATTGAGTATGTTCTGGGCGTCCATTGCGCGGTGACTGTGGTGTCGCCGTTGCCCATTGTGAGCGTTCCATACTCATCGACAGACGACTGAACCGTCGCTGCGGTATCTGTCGAAACTGTCCAGCCCGAGAAGGTGTAACCTGTTCTTTGCGGCGTCGTAAGATTGTGGACGTCGTTGTAATTAAGGAACAGACTTGCCGGCTCCGAACCGTCGTCCAAATCTATTGTCAATTTGTAGTCAATCTCCGACCAAACGGCGTATAGGTTGACGGTGTCGCCGTGCGTGTCGGTAAGAGCGTTTGTGCCGCCGATTGACTGACCGTCCTCATATGTGGCAGTCGTCGCTGAGCTTGACTTGGACCAGCCGAGGAACTCGAAGCCTGTCTTTGTGTATGTGTTTGCGGAAAGATTCTGGCTTGTGTAGTATGAGAAGTTTTGATCGCCCATCTGCGTGCCGGAACCTGTGTTTCTGTTAAACCTTACAGTATATGTGTTGACTGCGAAGCTTGCCTTTACCGTCACGTCGGCATCAGGCATTGTGAATGATGTGACTGCGCTTTCCGCATTTGCGAGCGTCGCGTTTTCGGTGGTTACGAACCACTTGACGAAATGGTAGCCCGTGTTTGCCGTCGCGGTTATGTCGACTGTGTCGCCGTAATTGACTGTGCCGGAGGACACACCTGTCGTCTGTCCTGTCCATGTCGCCTTGGCGACACCGTAGGAGGCGGGCTCAACCGTCAGCGTCAACGCGTTGCTGTTAATTGTCCACTGCGCGTGAAGCGTCGTGTCTGCCGTCAAGTCGCAGCTCTTTGCGCTTGTGCCGTCCGCGTTGTAATATTTTGTGCCCCCGGTCGCCGCCGTGTAATAGCCGTTGAATGTATAGCCTGTTCTGGCGGGAGGCGTTATCGCGGGCATTGCCTGACCAAAGGTCGCCGATATCGAGCCTGTTCCCATTGTCGTCGCGTCAGGCCTGCTGAAGGTGATTGTGTAAGAGTTTGGCGCGAAATCCGCCTCGATTGAAACGTCCGAATCAGGCATATTGAAGCCGGTGGATGCCGCGGAGGAGTTCGCAAGCGTGACACTGCCGTCCGTTACCGTCCAGCCGTCAAAGTGATAGCCTGTGTTTGCCGCGGCGACAATCGCTATTGAATCATTATAGTTGACCGTCGCGCCGCTGCCTGTGGCCGCCGACGTGATGTTTGTCGTGCCGCCCTTTGTTACGGAGGTTATCGAGCCGTTTTGGTTTGCCGTCACAGTGAGAATATAATCAATGGCGCTCCAAACCGCATAAAGTGTTATTTCCTCCCCGTCTTCCCAGTTGCCGTCAGCATAGATGTAATCCTCATCGTCGTATATGACGGATCCTGTTTGTGAATCGGACCACCCGATGAATTCGTATCCCGTTCTTGAGAAGAAGGTGTTTTCCGGAATCTGATAAGAATAATCATCGCAGGTGAATGTCTCGCTTGACTTTGTGCCGCTGCCGCCGTTTGCGTTGAAGATGACAGTGTAGGTGTCGACTTCAATAATCGGCTGTATGATTACCTCCGCCGCGGGCATTGTAAACTCGCCCGTGTCGGAAATTGTGACAGTGGCGTCGGAAGTGACATCCCAACTGACAAGGTGGTAGCCCTCCACAAACATGTCATAGTACAGCTGCAGCAGCGAGCCGTAGTCGACGGATGTCGGACCTTCATCGGCGTAAATCTCGTATGAGCCGTCGTCTGCTGAAAGGGCGTATGGGTCGCCGTAGCCGTATTCATCGCTGTAAATCGAGAGGTCGAATCCCGCTACGGACCATTGGGCATAAAGCGTGACCGTCGCGCCGTTTACAGACGAAAGGTTGCTCACCTCATCGCCGTCGTCGTAGCCGGTGCCTGTGCCGTCCGCCGCCGTGTTCCAGCCTGTGAAGTAGTGACCTGTCTTTGCCATGGTGCCTTGCTCAAAGAGTCTCAAGTCATACGGCTCGTCATATTCACAGTTTGTCATTGACGCCAGCGTGCCTGTCGCGCCTGTGCCGGCATTGAACGCTATGGTGTATTTTATCGGCGTCCACTGAGCCGTAGCCGTGGCGTTTCCGTCGCCCATTGTGACTGTGTTGCCCGTCACCGACGAGGCGACAGTGTATGTGCCGTCCATTGTTATTTTCCAGCTGCTGAATATATAGCCGGTTCTCAGCGGCGCGGTCAGAACCTTCTGCGCGTTGTAGCCGACTTGAGCATATGTCGGCAATTCGCTGTTCGCCGTGTCTATTGTCAGCGTATAGGTGTTTGTCGTCCATACCGCGTACAGCGGGATAACAGCGCCGTGAGCAGTCGTCAAAGCGTTAGAGCTGCCGATTATCGCGCCGTTTTGGAAAGCTACCGAAGATGAGCCGGAAGTTGTCGCCCAACCCGCGAACGAATGCCCCGTCTTTGAGAACGTGTTCAGGCTTAGCGCCTCGTCTACGTTATAGACAAAGTCTTGGTTGCTCATCGAGCCGGTCGCTCCCGTGCCGCCGTGGAACGAGACGTAATATGTGTTGATTGTGAATGCCGCCGTGATGCTCACATTTGCTGCGGGCATTGTGAATGTCGTCGTCGAGCTGTTGTCGGTGAGCGACGCCCCGCCGGAGTTAACCGTCCAGCCGGTGAAGTGATAGCCCGTTGCGGACGCCGCGGTGATTGTCACCGTGTCGCCGTATTTGACGCTGCCCGACGACACAGGCGTCGTCTGACCGGTCCATGTCGCCTTAGCCGTTCCGTTTGTCGCGGAAAGCGACAGCGAGTAGCTGTTTACGCTCCACTGCGCGTAAAGCGTCAGGCTTATGTCGCCGTTTTCACAGGTGCAAAGGCTCATGACCTGCTGACCGTCTGTGTACGATGTTCCGCTGCCGTCCGCCGCCTTGTTCCAACCTGCGAAGGAATGACCTGTCGGAGGGGTAAAGGTGTTGAGAGCAAGGTTGTAAGCCTGACCGTAGCTCAAGTTTGTCATGCTCGTCATGGTGCCCGTTCCGCCGTTGGCGTTGAAGGCTATCGAATATTTCTTAGCCGTCCACGACGCCTTGACAACCGCGTTACCCGCGCCCATTGTGAATGTGTATCCGTCTAACGCTATGGAGCTTTCTTCGCTGGGATCAGCAGCGGCGTCGGATGTGATGGTCCAGCTGTCAAATGAGTAGCCGGCTCTTGACAGTGTGTAGCTTGCGCCGGAACCGTTCGGCAGGATATATGACGCTCCGAAGATGAGCGGCACAGTTCTTACAGACGTCGGGTTTTCGCCGGCGCTGAATGTTCCGCCGTTCGGATCTATCTGAATGTTGAGAGTGTTAATCTTCCACACAGCATAAAGTATCGTATCGGCTGTTATCGTGAAGTTGAAGTCTCCCGTGTCGTCGTCCGTCGCGTATATCGGATTTTCTGCTATCGCGCCCGGATCGTCACTCCAGCCCATAAAGCTGAATCCGGCTCTTGTGAGAGTGCCCGGCGCGAACGTCACCTGGCTGCCGTATGTAAAGCTTGCGCCGCCGTAGGTGTTGGATGTCGCGACATTGAAGATATCTCCCATATCGTTTACGACACCGCTTCCGTCCTTGTCGTAGTTGTAGTACATATAGACTTTGAATGTCTTTAGAGCCAGCCCCGCAATGGCGTCCTGAAGAATCTTTGCGTGCGTCGCCGAAGCATAGCCCGTCCCCGACATTTCGTCAATCTTTGTCTGATAAAAACTGTTAAGATCCCAGTCAATATCATCGATTGCTTCACGGAGAGCGTTTACCGACTCCGCCGTGTAGTTGCTGTTGAGGAAATTCATGTCAAAGTTTTTGATGGTGCCGGTCGTGCCGTCGTTTCTTGTAATTGTCCTTGTCGAATCAAAGTTGTAGTCGTACTCTTGCGTCGTCTCGTTATAAGTGCCGTTTGAGGCGTAAGCGGCGAGCCATATGTCAAGTGTTAAATCCACATTGGCGTCGTCGCTCGGATAGCGATACGCGTAATCCGAGTTTGTCGGGTCATGAGGGATGTCGTTTATCAGCCTGAACAAGTTTGAATAGCTTGCTCTGTTAGGCTCAAGAGCCTCGATGTAATCCTTCAGCTGTTCCCCGTATATGTCGTCGACATAACTTTGCTCGACTGTCGTCAGGGGGTAAGCAACGCTTCCGCCCACCGTCAGGACATCGTTATAGTAGCTTAAAACCGCCGTTGTTGACGCGCTTGTAAAGTAGCTTGAAATGTTGCTGCTTGTCACCGTCGCCCAAGGATACAGCGCTCCCCAATAGTTGGCAAGATGGGCGTTGAGGAGATTTGTGAAATATGTGTAATCAGCTGTCTTGAGAGTGAGCAAGCCGTGGTAAGCTGCCGCTATGTTCAGAGTGGTGCTGCGTATGACATAGTTGCTTGGCTGCTTAATCTTGATGTTGCCGGTCGTCGGGTCAAAGACAGTGTAATAGTATCCGCTCTTGTCTGATTTGTAGACGGCGTTGTAAAGAGCCTCGACAGACTGCGTTGTGTAAATGCAGCTGCTGTTTGTCACATATTCACCGCCGACTTTAAACACATAGCTGCCGCCGGACTTAAACATGTCGAATATATCGTCGCAAAGCCCCATTATGCTGTTGAAGCTGTGCGCGTGGTCGTATTCGTCCTCGATTGATTCGCAAGGCGGGTATGTCGTGTATGGCGGGGTGATTATTGTCTGTCCCTCTCCGGAGCAGACCGACTCCGTGTCGTAGTATTCGTCAAGGTCGGCCGGCTTCAGCACCAGAGCGCCCAAGGATGTGCTAAGCTCGCTCACCATCGCGGCGATTTCACCGCCTGTGCCGTCGCCGTCCTCCTGAGATATTATTTCGCCGTGTGTCGTCGGATTAAGCACTTGGTAGTATTCCGCCAGACCGTAGGCCTCCTCAAGCGCCATCAGCGACATCATTGTGAAGTCGTTATAGGCGTCAGTCGGGTCGCCGGGCACCCAGTGGTACATACCGTTGTAGTATCCGTGATCCTCAAGGTTGTCGGCATAGCCGCCGCCGCTTATATAGTTGGGGTCGTTGGCGGAGTTGGCGGGAAGCAAGCCTGAAGTTATCGTGCCGCCTGTGGTATTGCCCGTCACAGAGTCGACAGTCTTGTTGCTGTATGTGATGTATGCGCTTTGGAATCCTGAAACCGCGGTGTCGAGCGGATAGTAGTTGGCGCTCCATACGGCGTACAGAGTCGTGTTGCCTGTTACCGTGAAGTTTTCGCCCTTGTCATAAACTACCGTCGTGCCTCCGCTGACATTTGTCCAGCCCATGAGGTAACGGCGCTCGCCGGAGCTGTTCACAAAGAAGTATCCGTCTGTGCCGAATCCGTCGCCGGGAAGCGCAAATGCGGTGTTGTAATCCTTTGACACGTTTCCGGGCCAGTTGGCGGAAGTGCCGTTAATATATTTGATGCCGCCGACATTCTGCGTTCCCGTCAAGTCTGTATAACCGTTCCTGTTAAATGTGACTGTAAAGGAGTTTATACTCCATTTGGCATAGCGGTTTATAGACGTGGGCGCCGACGCAAGGTTTGAGAATGACGCGCCCGCCGAATACATTGTGCCGCTGTTTCTTGCCTCGGTCCATCCGACGAAACTGTATCCCGGCCTTGAGAATGTGTTTGCAGGCCTGTAGTATGCTTCTTCGTCGTAATCAACTTGCTGCTGCGCCGTCTGCTCGCCTGTGTAAGAGACTGTGTCTTGCAGGTTGGCATAGTAGACGACAGTGTAAGTTATCGGCTGCCACACGGCATAAAGCGTGACTATGTCGCCGTTTGTCGCCGAAAGCGCGCCTCCGCTCTCGCCCGTGATGTCGTCGCCGTTGAACAGCGCCGTCGGACCCGTCGGCGTCATCGCCCAGCCGTCAAGCGTGTATCCGGTTCTTGAGAATTCGTTTAATTCCTCGTCGGGATACATCAGCCATACGTTTTCGTCGCCGTAATAGCTGACACTCTGGTTACCCACCGTACCTGTCGCGCTCTGCGCGTTTTTATCAAACACAATGGTATATTTGACAATATCAAACGAAGCTGTGATTGTGACGTCGTTGTCGGGCATTGAGAAGTTTGCCGTAGGTGTCTGATTAATGCTGACGCCGCCGGAAACGACATTCCATCCGGTGAAGTAGAACCCTGTTACGGCTGTCGCAACAAGCGTGACAGTCGTTCCGTATGCAACATCGTCGTCCAAAAGCTCATCGGCGTCCTCTATCGAGCCGCCCGTATAAGTCGCCGTCACACTGCCCATATAGTCGCCGGTGTAGTAATCGTCAATGCTGTCGTCGTCTACGCCGACATACAGTGTGTTAACATTTGTTGTCCATACGGCCGTGTATGAGAGATTGCCCGTCGTGCCGGCGCTCACTGTTACAGATGTCTGCGGGGTCGTGCCGTTTGAGCCGGTCCAGCCGCTGAACGTATAGCCCGTCTTTGAAAGCGCCGTTATTGTAAACGGTGTGTTCTCGATTGTGTATGAGGTCCTGTTGTTGTTTGCCGCGCTCTGCGGGTCGGTGTAGCTTATTGTGTAATTGTTAACCGTCCAGTTGGCGGTGTAGCTTTTCGCGCCTGTGCTTCCGGCCGGGATTGTGACGCTCGTCTGCGGATCCTCACCGTTGGAACCGGTCCAGCCGTTGAAGGTATAGCCCGCTCTTGTCGGCGTGTAAAGCGCCGTGGAAGCAAAGTAGGTGTATGTCTGCGGGTATCCCTGCTCCAATGTGCCGCCGTTCAGCGTGTATGTTATTTGGTAGTTGGTGACAACGGCGTTTGCGGTGAGGTTTACCTCTCCGGCAGGCATTGAGAAATCATAGTTTCTTGTGACGCTTGCCGCCTGTGCGCTTGTTTTGTTTGCCGTTACCGTCCATTCGGACCAGGAATAGCCCGTGTCGAGCGTTGTGAGAATCTGAACAGAATAGCCGTAATAATATGCCCCCGCTCCTGTCACGGAGGATATGCCCGTGCCCTTCGTCAGAACAACGTCATAGCTGAAGCGTTCGTAGAAAATGTTGATGACCCGTGAGCCGTCTCCCGCGACAGTCGTCGATTCAATATGTGTCTGAGAACCGTTTTGAGTCGCGTAAGCAAAGGCTATTCCGCCTGCGACATTATAAGCCGCGCTCGTCTTCTTGAGCGTGCTTATCGTCAATGTCGTGTCGGTTTCACCTGTGAGATTTTCTGTCAAAGTCGGTGTCGAGTCATATACGCCGTCCGTAGTCATGACATAGTGCCTTACAGTGTACGGCGTGTTTGTGTGAACCGTCCAGTTTGCCGTGTATGAAAGGTTGCCTGTCGAGCCTGCCGCGACTGAAACGCTCTGCTGCGGCACCGAGCCGTTTGAGCCGGTCCAGCCGTCAAATGTGTAGCCCGACTTAGACAGCGGGTTAATTGTGAACGAATCCGTCACCGTATAGGACGTTCTGTTTGCGTTTGTCGCGCCTATCGGGTCTGTGTAGCTGATGGTGTACTGGTTCTTTGTCGCCGTCGCCGTAAGCGATATGGCGTTGGCGGGCATCGTGCTTGAATATGCCTTTGTGTTGCTGAATACCGCCCCGCCGGATGTGTATGTCCACGCGCTCCATGTGTAGCCCGCGCTGACAGTGGCGTCAATCGAGATGCTCGAGCCGTAATACTTTGTGCCGGCGCCGGTCACTCCCGATATGCCCGCGCCGCTCGTCAGCGTCAGCGCATATGACATACGTTTGTAATAAAGCTTGATAAGTCTCGAGCCGTCGGCAAGAATCATTGACGTGGCGACAGGAACCTCATTGTTGTTTTCGTCAAGTGTTCCGTCTGTGCCGAAGTCGTAGACAATACCGCCGCTGGTGCCGATTATATCGTTGTCTTTAAGGTTTGCGAGTGTCAAGGACGCGCCTGTCGTTCCGTAAAGCTCCTTGGTGTCCGTAGGAGTTGACGAATATGAGCCGCTCGTCGACATCAGATAGTGGTTGACGGTGTAACGCGTGTTAGTGTTCGCCGTCCAGTTCGCCGTGTAGCTCCTTGCGCCCGTGCTTCCTGCCGGAATCGTCACATTCATCGAATATCCGGATATATCTGTGCCGGACCATCCCTCGAACGTGTATCCCGTCCTTGTCGGATTAATAAGCACAATCGCGGCGCTCTCAACTGTGTATGTCGTCGGGTTGTAGGGGCTTGCGACAGTCCCGCCGTTTAATGTGTAGGAAATGTTGTAGTTGTTCAGCGACGCGTTCGCCGTGAGCGAAAGAGCGCTCGTGGGCATTGTGCTTGTGTAGTTTTTAACTGTGCTGAACGCCGCTCCGCCTGTCGTGTATGTCCAGTTGTACCAGGAGTAGCCCGTCTTTATATCGGCGTTTATTACGATGTCAGCGCCGTAGTAGACGCCTGACGCACCGCCGCTGACGGCGCTGATTCCATAGCCTGCCGTAAGCGTGAGGTTATAGGCCTTGCGCTCGTAGTACAGCTTCACAATAAGCGAGCCGTCGGGGGAGATTGTCGTCGATGTGACGACTGTTCCTCCTACCTTGCCCTCCTTGTAAACAATGCCGTTTGTCACGAGGATATCCGATTTTACGCAGGCGCTTAAGGTCAGCGTCGCGTCGGATGTGCCTGTGCCGTATGTCGTCTCGGACGGCGCTGCGGGATATGCGCCCGCCGTGCTCATAACATAGTGTTCGACTGTGTAAGGCGTGTCGCTGTTCGCCGACCAGTTGGCGGTGTAGCTCTTATCTCCGCTGCTTCCCGCCGCTATCACAACAAGAGTCTGAGGCGTCGTGCCGTTTGAGCCGGTCCAGCCTGTGAAGGTGTATCCGACTCTTGCCGGCGACTGAAGCGTAATCACCGAGTCCTCAATGTTATATGTCGAGGGGTTGCTGGCGTTGTTTGTTCCGCCGTTGAGAGTGTATGAAATATTGTAATTGACGATGCCCCACGTCGCTGTGTAGCTCCTGTCGCCCGTGCTGCCCTGCGCTATCGAGACATTTGTTGACGAGCCTGTTATCCCCGTGCCCGTCCAACCGCTGAATGAATAGCCGGTCTTTGTCGGGTTGTTGAGCGCAAACGTCGCCGTCTCAACTGTGTAAGTTGACGGGTTGGTTGCCGTGCCGCCGTTAAGAGTGTAGCTGAGGTTGTAAACTATGGCGGTCCATTTTGCGTAAAGCGTGGAGTTGATTGTCTTATTCCAAGTCCTGGCGCTCGCACCGGAGGCGTTGTAGTATTGAACGCCCGCGCCGCCTGACTGGTCGTAATATCCGCCGAATATGTAGCCTGTTTTTACCGGAACAGTTATCGAAACAAGATTCGCGCCGTAAGTCGCCACGACTGACGCGCTGCCCGGCGTTGTGGCGTTTTGGTTGTTAAGCGTTACGTTGTATGTGTTGGCGGCGAATGTCGCCGTCACTGTTACGTCGCCCGTCGGCATCGGGAAGGAAGTGCTTCCCACAAGGTAATACTGCTCCGCCGCGTCGGGTATGCTGCTGTTACTGTTTTCCGTGGCGGTCGGTGTCGTCGTCGCGTATGACCAGCTCGCAAAGTGGTAGCCGGTGTTTGCCGTCGCCGTGATGACAACAGCGCTGTCGCACGCCACAGCGGCTCCGTTAGTGCCCGTGGCGGCCGCCTTGATATCCGAACCGCCCTTTGTGACAGTCGTGATGACGCCGCTGCCGCTTACCGCAACCTTGAGTGTGTAGTCGTTTGGTATCCAGTGCGCGTAAACAGTGGAGTTGCTCGCCGTTTGATATGTGGTCGAGGCGGTTACTTCTGTGCCGCCGGAGGCTGATGTGAACCAGCCCTCAAACGTGTATCCCGTCCTGGAAACAGTATACCCGTTAGCCGCGATCGGCCATGTTGCGCCGCTTGTATCAACCGCGCCGTATGTGCCGTCATAAACGACAGTCTTGCTTGAAAGATCGCAGCTTCCGCCGTTCGCGTTAAATGTCAGGACATATTCCTTCGCTGTCCATTTCGGCGAAAGCTCTGTGTTCGCGGTGATGTTCCACGTCCTCGCGCTTGTGCCGTCGGCGTTGTAATATTTAGTCGAGCCGTATTGATAGCCGTCGAAGGTATAGCCCGTTCTTGAGGGCAGCGACGTTATTGTCGTCATCGCCGCATTGTATGTCGCCGTGACGCTTGTCGTCGTCGCCGGAGTGGTGGCGGATGTCTGAAGCAGCGTTACGGTGTATTGGTTGACCGCGAATGTAGCTGTGACAGTCAACGCGCCTGCCGGCATGGCAAACGCCGTTTGACCTATGGCGTAATATGTCGCCACGCCTACGCTGGAGCTTTCCTTCGTCTCAGTCTTTGTTCCCATCGTCGCGCTTGTGTTGTATGACCATCTGACGAAATGATGGCCCGTCGCCGCAGTCGCTCAGATTATTATAGCTGAATTATAGTTGACGTTGGAGCCGGAAGTGATGCTTGAGCCGCCCGATGTTATTGATGTTATCGAGCCGCTGCC
>JAAYIY010000066.1 GCA_012523185.1 Clostridiales bacterium | reverse complement strand
TGACTTCGTAGTCCTTGCCTGTGCAGCTTTTAATTTTTTCAAATGTCTGCCTGTATTTCATCGCAAGGCTTTCGTATATGCAGCGCACAATCTCGCCTACGGTTTCGGGCACATACTGACCTGTGCGACGGCAAAAATCGACGACGCGCGCTGGGATATCGCCCATCGGCACAAATTCGGGTGAGTCGGGGTCGATAAAGCACTTAAAAGGCTCCTCTTCCAGCGCAAGACGCTCAAGGTCGGCATATGAAAAGCTGTTTCCTTCTCTGTTCCACTGGCGCCGGCTCTCCTGTATCAGCCAAAGACCGACTATATTTTTGAGAAAACCTGTCGCGCCGCCGTATCCGCCCTCGTTTGTTATGTTCATCTCGAACGACATTTCATTGATTATGGGCGACTCCGTCTCCGTGCCGAAAAGCGACCATGTGCCGCTGCTGATGAACACAAAATCCTTTTTGACGCTCGGAACAGCGCTTATTGCCGACTGTGTGTCGTGACCGCAAACGGCAATCACAGGCACAGAGGGAACTGCGCATTCGGCGCAAATGTCGCCGCGAAGCGCGCCGACGACAGTCCCGGACGGAACAATATCAGTAAAAAGCCTTTTGGGAATCTCAAGTCGCTCCAAAATGTCGGACGACCATTCTTTTGAGTTTATATCGACAAGCTGGGATGTCGTGGCTATGGAATATTCCGTCGCTTTGACACCCGTCAGGAGATAGGAAAGCAGGTCGGGCATAAAAAGGAGCTTGTCGGCTCTTTCAAGAATGCGGGGACGACGCAAGCGGAGCGAATAAAGCTGAAAGATGGTATTCAGCTCCATGAACTGAATCCCCGTCTTTTCGTAAAGCTCCTTTTGCGGCACAAGCTTGAAAACCTCGGCCGGGATGTCTTTTGTGCGCAAATCACGATAATGGACGGGGTTTTCCATCAGACATCCGTACTCGTCAATAAGCCCAAAATCAACGCCCCATGTGTCTATTCCGATAAAGTCAAAGCCGCCCGCGTCTTTTGCTTTGATTAAGCCCTGCTTTATCTCATAAAAAAGACGAAGCACATCCCAGTAAACTGTGCCGCCTGCTTCGACGGGCTCGTTGCTGAAACGGTGTACTTCGTTTAATGTGATCTTTTCGCCGTCAAATTCGCCAATGACAGCCCTGCCGGAGGACGCGCCGAAGTCAAAAGCCAGCGCGCGCATCGGTAAACTCATATGAGCATTTCTCCTTTTGAGGTGTTTAGTTGACAACAACGCCTTTTTTGAGGATTATGTTTGCGTATATAGCCGTTTCCCCGGATGCCACGACGGCATAGGCGTTTTTTGCCCTTTCGTAAAACTCAAAACGCCCGACAAGCTCAAATCCTTTTTCACCCTCGCGCGCCTTAACGATGTCCTCATATTTTCCCCATATTTCAGGCCTGTTTTCTTTGTCGCCGTTATCCATCAAAGCAACCGGCGCGTCAACATATGTGTCAAGCGGCATGAGCGTGAGAACGGCGTCAAGAAGCTCCGGCACGCCGTGCCCGTCGGCGCGGACAAGGCGCCGCGCAACAGAGGCGGACGGGAAGTTTCCGTCGCCTATTACAAGCTCGTCGCCGTGACCCATCTCAGCCAAAACCTTAAGAAGCTCAGGCGAAATGATGGAAGAAATGTTTTTAAGCATTTTTACACCACCTGTTTTATGCGTAAGCCTTCGGCGGCTAAGCTTTTTTTGACGCGTACTTGCTGACAAGCCTCGTTATAAGGGCGACGGCGCAAATCGCCGCCAAGCCGTAAATCACTCCCGCGACAGCCCCGAACAGAACGTCCGTGCAGTAATGCACATGGAGATATATCCGTGAAAATCCAATCAGCGCGGCAAGCGCAAACGCCAAAATATATACGCTCTTTTTCTTTGTCGCCGTAAGCGCCGTTGCCGACGCAAACGAGCAGGACGTGTGACCCGACGGAAATGAAAATCCCGACGGGCGCGAAATTATTTCAGGATAGACAAACCAATCTTTCCACTGCGCGATGTCAAACGGCCGCGGGCGGGCAATGAGCGGCTTTAGGATGATGTCGTTCAGAAGCAGCATAAAGGCAAGTCCGACGGTTAAAATAAGCCCGTATTTGCGAGTCTTTTTAAATATGACAAGGCATATGGCAAGAGCAATCCAAAAGATGCCGCTGTCGCCAAGGTGTGTGATAAATGCCATGACCGGAGTTAATACGGCGGATATCCCTCTGTCGAAAAAGGTTCTTTCTATCCACTCAAAAACGGCCCTGTCAAACCCGAGAAAAGATTGAAACTCCATAAGCGGTCCCCTTTCGGATTAATCGAACAGCGATTTCAGCGCGAAGAAAACTTTTTCCCCGATGTCTGTGCGGACAAAGTCGGTCAGAAAACGACCGACAAACGGCGGCAGCAGGCTTGCGATTTCGCTGCCGTAGTAGAGATACATGAACTGACCCGCGGTGTCGTCGCCGAACAAATCATAAAACGTCCTTGTGTATGTGCTGTAAGGGCTGTCCGTGTCGCCCTCGTTTAAGGTGATCACGCGGAAGCCGCGAAGCTCGTTTCCGTATGTCTGGAAGCCGATGCCCTGTGTCTGGATGAAGTCGATGCCTTGATATGTGCCGACGAAGCTGTTAATATGGTCGTGCCCCGTTACAATGCCGACGACGTCTCCAGTTTCGACAAATTGTGCAAACTCGCCGCTGTTTGTGTTAGGCGGACACGGCCATTCTCCTATTACGCCGGAAGCCATGTCGGGGTTTAGCTCGCAAAGCTTTGGTGTGCCGTTATATATTTTTGTAACCTCGCTGAATCCCTCCGGAGCGTCTTTCAGAACCTCGTATATTTCAGGCACGCATATGTGCTGAAAAACCATAGACGGAACGGTGACGCCGCCGTTTGCCTGCCTTAAATTCGCCTCGGCGCTCACATACCAGTCAATCTGATCCTGATGGACATGGTCGTAGCCCCTTTCGGCATACATGTTTGAATCTATCATCCAAATGTTAAACGCTGTGCGCGCGCCGTCGGAGCTTTTTATCTCAAGATTGTGCGTCGCACAGCCTGTCAGCTCCGGATCGGCGTCATATGCGAGGCAGCTTGGATTAAGAGAATAAATGCCGAGCTGGTATTCCTTCGGAACCTTTTCGGCGTCATGGTTGCCGAAACAAAATGTAAACGGCACGCCGGACTTTATGATGGGCTTCAGCATGGCGTTTATGGCAAGCTTTGATTCAAGCTTAGTGGCGGTGACGCCGGTGTTGTCGCCCGTCAGCACGATGAGATCGGGCTTTGTCTCCTTTATCGCGGCCTCCATGAGCATCAGCATCGCCCTGCGCGGAAGCGCGTCGTCCTGCGCGTCGGCAAATTGCAGTATCGTAAACTTGCCGTCGTTTCCAAAACGCAAATCAGCGCTTTCGGCAGGCTTGCGCGCGGCGGCTGAAAACAAAGTCGCTGACAACATGGCGGCGGTGAGGACAAAGCTGATTGCCTTTAAAAAAGCTTTCATTTCAAGAACCTCCATCATGATTTGTTAATAAATACATAAGCTAAGGCAACACCGCACAATGATTGTTGTGCGATTGCGCCGTCAGATTTTTCGTCAGATTGTCTAAAAAGCGCAGGCAATACTTTGTGCATTGCCGAGCATTTTTGGGCGATATGACGGAAAAGATGCAAGCAAGCGTGCAACAAAGGCTTCAGCCGCTCATTGCGCAGTGTTGCCTTTAATAAATTATAACATATTTATCGGCAATTGCAACAAATAACAGCAATTTTATGGAGATTTTTGTTTACCGTTCACCTTCTTTGTGGTATAATTCATTTATATATGATGCGGAGGGCTGTCTTGTGACGCGTGTCGGGAAAGATTTTTATATGAGGGACTCTCTGACAGTGGCGCGCGAGCTGCCGGGCAAAATCCTTGTCCGCGCCTCATCGGAGGGAATTTGTTCCGGCAGGATTGTCGAAACAGAGGCTTATATGGGTTTCAAAGACAAGGCGGCGCACTCCTGCCGCGGCAAGACACCGCGCACAGAAGTTCTTTTTAAAGCCGGAGGTCTGGCTTATGTTTATTTGATTTACGGAATGTACTTCTGCCTTAATTTTTCAACCAATTCTCCGGACAAGCCCGAATGCGTTCTCATACGTGCGCTTGAGCCTCTTGAGGGCATGGAGCTTATGAAAAAACGCCGCGGCACAGACATTGTCGAAAACCTTTGCTCCGGCCCCGGGAAGCTTTGCGGCGCTTTGGGCATAGGGCGCGAATGCAACGGTGAGGATTTGTGCGGTGAAAGGCTTTTCCTGCTTGACGACGGCTTTGTGCCTGACATCGCCGCTTCAAGGCGCGTAAATGTGGATTACGCGGGCGACGCCGCCGAATATGAGTGGAGATTTTATGTCCGCGCAAACAGATTCGTTTCATGCAGAAATATTAAATAAAGGTTGGTGCGGGACATGGTTGTTTTTTCTGTTGACGGCACCGTTTATCAGGGACGCCCTCAAAACGCGCGTTCGCAAAATGAAGAAAAAGTATATGACACGCTTGATTCGCTTTCAATAAATTATGAACGCGCTGATCACGGCGACGCCTCCACCATAGAAAGGTGCCGCGCCGTTGAAAATATACTCGGCGTAAACATAGCAAAAAATCTGTTTCTTTGCAATTCTCAAAAAACGCGGTTTTACATTCTTGTTATGCCCGGCGGCAAGGTTTTTAAGACAAAGGATCTTTCAAAGCAGATAGGCAGCGCGCGTCTGTCATTCGGAGACGCCGCCCGCATGGGTCAATTGCTCGGCGCCTCACCCGGCTCATTAAGCGTGTTCGGCCTTTTAAACGACACAGAAAACAAAGTTTGCCTGCTTATAGACAGCGATGTGCAAGCTTTTGAATATGTCGGATTTCACCCATGCGAAAACACTTCGACTTTAAAGCTTCGGACAGACGACATCTTGAATGTTTTTCTTCCATTTGTCGGTCATAAACCGACATTTGTTAAGCTTCCCGACCACTGCTGATTCGCGTTTTTAATACGGTTGTCGGCTCGTTTGTTTCGTTTGTTTCAACATATCCGATGTTGTTTTTTGCCTGTTAATTTGTTATAATATTTTGCCGCGGAGCTGTTTTTCGCAAAAGCGGCGCTCCGGCTTGAAATCGGGCGGCTGCTTTCTGTTATCCTTGTCATAAGCTGTTGACGGGATGATTCGGCATAATACGGGCATATCGCCGCGAGCGGCAAGGGTTTTAACGCATTTTGACGAAAGGACGTGTGCGGTTTGGATGAGATAATGGACATTGTCACGGCCGTTTCGCATTGGGCGATACCCGCGCTCGGCTCGGCTGTGCTTGTTTACTGCTCCCTGTCGCTGCTTCGTCACAGATTTCCTTCCCCCGACCGCGCCTACCTCACGGAAATAAAGTCGGGTAACGTGATGCCCCTTAAAAACTGGGAAAACGCCGTCGGCAGAAGCTCCGCGTGTGATATAGTCGCAAACAACGATTCTGTCTCAAGGTTTCACGGAGTTGTGGCGCGCAAAAAAAAGGGCTGGACAGTTATAGACACATATTCAAAGACAGGAATATTTGTCAATGGGCGGCGCATAAGCTCAAAGACCATCCTTGAAAACGGCGACACCGTCTCTTTCGGCGGTTTTGCATACAAATTCGGTACGGACGACTGATTTTTATGAAAGGACAAAACACAATGCTTAAGGACGCGAAAAGAATTGTTGTTAAGGCCGGGACGTCAACTCTTACATACGGCACCGGAAAAATGAACGTCAGGCGGATGCGGCGCCTTGCGGAGGTTCTGTCAGACCTTCAAAATTCCGGCGTGCAGACAGCCTTTGTCACATCCGGCGCCATCGGCATCGGCTCCGTCAAGCTGGGCTTCGAGGAGCGCCCGTGCGACACACCCGGCAGGCAGGCCGCGGCAAGCGTCGGTCAATGCGAGCTTATGTTTATGTATGACAAGCTGTTCGGCGAATATGACAGCGTCGTGGGTCAGCTTCTGATAACAAGGAGCGATATCGAAAACGGCGAGCGCAGGAGAAACCTTATCAACTCATTTGAAAAGCTTTTTGAATACGGAGTTATACCGATAATTAATGAAAACGACAGCGTGGCGGTTGAGGAGATTGTCTATGGCGACAACGACAACCTTTCGGCGCACGTCGCGAAGCTCATCAAAGCCGACGCGCTCATAATACTTTCCGATATAGACGGACTGTTCACCGCCAATCCCGCCGAGGACGAAAACGCCGTGCTTATACCTGTCGTCGAATGTATCGACGAGGAGATACTGGCGGCCGCCGGCCCGAGCTGTTCCTCTTTCGGCACAGGCGGTATGTCCACAAAAATATCAGCGGCGAAGCTTGCTGTTGAGTCAGGTATCGACACAGTGGTGATGAACGGCGCTAATCCCGAGGACATTTACAAGCTGCTCGACGGCGGTCAAGTCGGCACTTTGTTTAAAAGCCGCGGGCCCAAGAAAGGAAGTTTTTAATGACAGAGATAAAAAGTCTCGGAGCAAAATCAAAAGAGGCGTCGCGCGCGCTTGCGCGCGCGGGGACAAAGCTTAAAAACGCGGCGCTTTTAAACATTGCCGACGCGCTTGTTTCAGAGACCGGCAAGATAATTGACGCTAACTTCGCCGACATGGAAAACAGCAGAAAGGCCGGGATGTCCGAGCCGATGCTTGACAGGCTGCGGCTTGACAAAAAGCGTATCGAGGGTATGGCGTCGGGTGTGCGCGACATTGCGGCCGCCGCGGATCCCGTCGGAAACGTCCTCTGGGGCGAGACACGTCCAAACGGCCTTAAAATCAGCAAGGTGAGTGTGCCGATAGGCGTTATAGCCGTTATTTTTGAGTCGCGCCCAAACGTCACGTCGGACGCCGCCGCGCTCTGCCTCAAGGCGGGAAACGCCGTCATACTGCGCGGCGGCAAAGAGGCCGTTAACTCAAATATAGCCATAGCGTCCGTTATGCGCGACGCTGTCGGCAAAGCGGGTCTGCCGCGGGACTGCATTCTCCTTGTCTCCGACACCTCCAGGGAAAGCGCAAACGAGCTTATGAGGATGAACGAATATATAGATTTGCTTATACCGCGCGGCGGCGCCGGATTGATACGCGCTGTGACAGAAAATTCAACTGTGCCAATCATCGAAACAGGCGTCGGCAACTGCCATATCTTTGTTGACAGCTTTGCGGACTGTGAAACCGCGGCAAATATTGTGTTTAACGCGAAAACATCACGCCCGTCTGTCTGCAACGCGTGCGAAAGCCTGCTTGTCCACCGTGACATTGCGAAACGCGCGCTGCCGATAATCAAAAACAGGCTTGACGAAAAGGGCGTTGAAATACGCGGCGACAAAGAGGTCTGCTCCATTTTACAGGGGGCAGTGCCTGCAACGGAC
>JAAYIY010000065.1 GCA_012523185.1 Clostridiales bacterium | reverse complement strand
TCCGGTCGATTCGCCAAGGCTCTGTTATTCCTATTGATTGGGCAAACATACTTTCATAATTTTCAAATCCTTGCATCTTTCATCACCGAGAAAATTATACCACTTTCACGGAGTTAGGAAAAGAGCCAGCCTTAAGCCGCGTTCCCCAAAAGCCTTTGGCGCGGCGCTGCCGAAAGCCTTGGCGCGGCGTTTTCGGCGGCGCGTCAAAAGCGGAATGTGCCACGCGCCGAAAAAAGCCGCGCGAAAGTAAATCTTGCTTTTTTAAAAGACTTATTATATAATTTTATAAACTTGTTAAGTGTGTTAAAGCGCATTGAAGGTGGTGTGATTATGCGTGTTGTCGTCGTCGGCGGAGGCGCCGCGGGCTTGACAGCCGCCGGAACAGCGGCAGCAAACGGGCATGACGTCACACTTTTTGAGCGAAACAGCAGGCCTGCGCGCAAACTGCTTTTGACCGGCAAGGGGCGCTGCAACGTCACAAACAACCAACATGATTTAGATAATCTTATTGCGGCTGTGCCCGTCAACGGACGCTTTCTTTACGGAGCTTTTTCACGCCTTATGCCGTCCGGCACGATTGACTTTTTTGAATCCCTTGGTGTCCCTCTAAAGGTTGAGCGCGGCGGCAGAGTTTTTCCCGTTTCTGATTCGTCAAGGGACATTGCAGACGCTCTTGTGAAATTTGCCGCGTCAAACGGCGTGAAAACAGTCTTTGAAAGAGTTAAAGAGCTTGTGACCGAAGACGGCGCCGTGAGCGGTGTCAAGACATTTGAGGGCACGTCGACCGCCGCCGACAAAGTTATAATAGCCACGGGCGGCTTGTCATATCCGCAAACCGGCTCGACAGGCGACGGTTACGACATCGCGCGTTCCGCCGGGCATAAGATTGTGTCACCAAAGCCGTCGCTCGTTCCGCTTTGCGCCCATGAAGGATTTTGCTCTCAGCTTATGGGACTTTCCCTTAAAAACATCTCGATAAAAGTTATTGACACTGACAAAAACTCCGTGATATACAATGATTTTGGCGAGCTTATTTTTACTCATTTCGGACTTTCGGGCCCTGTTATATTAAGCGCCAGCTCCCACATGAGGGAGATGCGCCGTAAAAAATATGTCATTTCAATAGATTTAAAGCCGGCGCTTTCAATCGAACGGCTTGACGCGCGTATCCTGCGCGATTTTTCCGAAAATCTTAACAAAAACTTTATCAACGCGCTTAACGGACTTCTCCCGAAAAAGCTTGTCCCTGTCGTCGTGAAGCTGTCGGGTATCGGAGCTTCTCAAAAAACAAACCAGATAACAAAGGAGCAGCGCGGGCGGCTCGCGGCGCTTTTGAAGGATTTCAGAGTGACAATAACAGATTTCCGCCCGATTGACGAGGCCGTCATCACCTCCGGCGGCATAGACGTTTCGGAGATTGACCCAAAAACAATGGAGTCAAAGCTCATGCGCGGCTTGTTTTTTGCCGGCGAGGTCATAGACGTCGACGCCTTCACCGGCGGATATAATCTGCAAATCGCTTTTTCAACCGGCAGCCTTGCAGGCATGTCTGTATAATAACATCCGAAAGGAAGTTTTTGATGACCGATATTATAAACATCGCGATTGACGGTCCCGCGGGGGCCGGCAAAAGCACTATTTCCCGCAGGGCGGCGGAACATTTCGGTTTTATTTATGTCGATACAGGCGCTTTATACCGCGCGGTCGGCATAAACGCGCTAAGGCTCGGGCTTGACACGAGCAATCACGACTTTGTCGGCGGCACGCTTGACGGCTTAGAGGTTTCATTAAGGTTTGTCGGCGGTGCGCAGAGGGTTTACCTTTTTGACGAGGATGTTTCAGAGGAGATAAGAACTCCGAAAGCATCGATGGCGGCGTCCGACGTTTCCGCCATTCCGTCTGTCAGGGAGTTTCTTTTTGACCTGCAAAGGGACATAGCCGCAAAAAATAATTGCGTTATGGACGGCAGAGATATCGGAACGGTCGTTTTGCCCGAAGCTGATGTAAAGATATTTTTAACCGCGTCGCCCGAAAGACGCGCCGAAAGAAGATGCGCCGAGCTATCTGAAAAAGGAATCAAGCAGGACTTTGAAAAGGTGCTTGCGGAAATGATTCAAAGGGATTACAACGACTCACACAGAGAAATCGCGCCGCTTAAGGCTGCGGACGACGCCATACTTGTCGACACCACCGACATGAGCCTTGAGCAGTCGCTGGACGCTGTTATTTCAATTATAAAGGAGAAAATTGCGCATGAAGGCATTTGATTACAGCAATGTAAAAAATCACAGAACATATGACGTCCTGATGCCCATAGCCAGGGTTGCGAGCGCGGCGGCGGCGAGACCAAAGTGCGTCGGCGCTGAAAATATACCAAAATCGGGCGGCTTTATTCTTGCGTGCAACCATATAACCGCTTTTGACCCCATTCACATCGCCTCACATTTTCCGCTGCCGATTCATTTCATCGGTAAAGAGGAGCTGTTCGCCTCCGCTTTTGTCGGGTGGTTTTTAACAAAGCTTAACGCCTTCCCCGTGACAAGAGGGAGTTTTGACAAATCGTCTGTGGAATACGCTATCAAGCTTGTCAAAGAGGGTTATGTCCTCGGGATTTTCCCGGAAGGCACGCGCTCAAAGGATTTTAAGCCGTCACGCGCCAAGTCCGGCGTCGCGCTCATTGCAAAGGCGGCGCGCGCCGATGTGCTTCCCGCGTCCATATACACTTCTGACAACGCCAAATTCGGCTCAAAGCTGACGATTCGGTTCGGCAAGCCGATAAAGTTTGAGGAGCTGGGGTTTTCTGACGACGGTCATTCCTCAAAAGAGTTACGGGAAGCTTCAAGGCTTATTATGGAGAGGATTGTTGAGCTTTGGGAAAAAGGGCACGAATAAATCTTGCAAAAACGGCCGGGTTTTGCTTCGGCGTCGACAGGGCTGTCACATTGACCTACAAGCTGCTTGATGAGGGCAAAAGTGTCTGCACCTTAGGCCCGCTGATACACAATCCGCAGGCAGTGTCGGAGCTTGAGGCAAGAGGCGCCGCGGTCATCGGCGAGCCTTCAGAAGCGCCTCACGGCGCCACTGTTATAATACGCACACACGGAGTCGCGGAGTCTGTTTTATCAGAGCTTGACGAGCTGCGCGCGCCATATCTTGACGCCACCTGCCCTTTTGTTAAAAAGATACATTCAATTGTTTTGGGCGCTCCGAACGACGCCGCCGTTTTTATTGCCGGCGACAAAAATCACCCTGAAGTCCGCGGAATCAGGGGGCATTGCCCTGTCGAGTCTGTTGTTTTCTCAGGGGCGGAAGAGCTTCAAAAGCTGCTTGACGGCAGGCCTGAATATTCAAACAAACCTTTATTTTTTGTCGCACAGACCACTTTCAGCATAAAAGAATGGGAAAATTGCACGAAAATAATAAAAAAGCACTGTACAAACGCAAAAGTTTTTGATACAATATGTAATGCAACTCATGAACGTCAAAGCGAGGCTATCAAAATTTCACGCCTTTCGGACGTTATGATTATAATCGGAGGCAGGCACAGCTCAAACACGGTAAAGCTGAAATCCGTTTGCGAGAGCAACTGCCCCACATACCTTATTGAGCAGGCTGACGAACTACGCTCTGTCGATTTTTCAGGCTGTTATGATATTGGTGTAACCGCGGGCGCTTCCACTCCCGACGGTATTATAAAGGAGGTTCTGAAAACCATGTCCGAGATTTTAGAAGAAAACACAGTCGAGCAGGAAATGGCTGCTGAAAACGCAGTTGCAGAGGAGGTGGAAGTAACGACCGAAACTGCTGACGCTCCGGCTGATGAGATGGATTTCTCGGAGGCGCTTGAGGAATCGCTCAAGAGTATGAGTACCGACCAGTATGTCAAAGGCGTTGTCATGGGATTTTCCCCAACTGAAATACAGGTTGACATCGGAAGGAAGCACGCGGGATTTGTGCCGATCGACGAATACAGCGGCGATCCGGCGGCCGATCCGTCAAAGGAGCTTAAAGTCGGCGACGTAATTAACCTTATTATCATGAAGACGAACGACGCGGAAGGCACCGTGATGCTCTCGAAGCGCCGCTGCGACGCCGCTCAGGCGTGGCTCGACATAATTGACGGCGAAAGCGACGGCAGAGTTTTTGAAGGCGTCGTCACAGAGGTCATAAGGGGCGGCTTGCTTGCCGTGACAAACGGCGCCAAGGTGTTCATTCCCGCCTCACACGCGACAGAGTCCCGCAACCAGCCGCTGGACGAGCTTTTGAACACAAACATCAAGTTCCGCATCATTGAGGTCAACAGGCAGCGCAGACGCGCCGTCGGCTCTATAAGGGCCATTCTTAGAGAGGAACGCAAGCAAAAAGCTGAGGAGTTTTGGGTGCGTGCCGCCGCCGGCCAGGTATATCAAGGCAAGGTTAAGTCACTGACCGCTTACGGCGCGTTTGTCGATATTGGCGGCGTCGACGGCATGGTTCACATATCCGAGCTTTCATGGAAGCGCATAAAGCATCCGTCCGACGTCCTCAACATTGGCGACGAAGTCGAGGTCTACATAAAGGCGCTTGACGACGAAAAAAGAAAGATATCCCTCGGCTATAAAAAGGCGGAGGACAACCCCTGGGAGATTTTGCGCAGGGATTACCCCGTTGAGAGCGTCATCGAAGCGGAAATTGTCGGCATGACGACGTTCGGCGCTTTTGCAAGAATAATTCCCGGGATAGACGGTCTTATCCACATCTCGCAAATCGCGAACAGGCACATCGAAAAACCTCAAGACGCTCTCAAAATCGGCGAAAAGGTCACTGTTAAAATTACGGCGATTGATTTTGATAAAAAGCGCGTAAGTTTGTCAATCCGCGCGCTGCTTGACCCAATGGAAAAAGACGAGTTCGAAGAGGAAGAGGCTCCCGCGGCGGAAGAGGCTCCCGCGGAGGAAGAGGCTCCCGCGGAGGAAGAGGTTCCCGCAGAGGAAGAGGCTCCCGCAGAGGAAGCGGCTCCCGCGGAGGAAGCGACTCCCGCAGAGGAAGCGGCTCCGGCGGAGGGCGAGGCTCCCGCGGAGGAAACTGCCGAATAACCCTTTTAACCACAAAAAGAAACGCCGGACAAGCAGTGCGGCGTTTCTTTTTAAATTAAGAAAGCGGTTTTTTAATCCTGTTAAATTAAGGGAGCGATTTGTTAATCCGACATCCTGTTTCCGACACAGACGCAATCAAGCTGCCGTTTTCATCGGTGACATCAATAATAAACGAACAGGCCGCTTTGCCCGCCTTAATGCATTTTGCCTGTGCCGTCAGTTTTTTGCAAAATGCGGGACGGAGAAATGTTATCTGACACGTCATCGCCACTGTCATCGGGTTATCCATGTTGGACGCCACCGCAAATGTAAAGTCGGCAAGCGTGAAAATTGCGCCGCCCATCACGGCATTTGACGCGTTCAGGTGGCGGGTTTCGATGTTCATTGAGCATTTTGCGTAGTTTATGCCGACGTCCTCGATAACTATCCCCGCCGCATCCGTGGCAAAACGATCGGCGGAAAAAATCTTTTTTGCCTTCTCAAGGTAATCCACGCAGACACCCCCTGTCAAAATCAGTATAACGGAGCTGAAAATGAAAACACTTTATATATCCGACCTCGACGGAACACTTTTAAACAAAAATGCCATGATATCGGACTATTCAAAATCTGAAATACGGCGCATGGTTGACGGCGGCGCGTTTTTCAGCGTCGCGACAGCAAGGACATCCGCAACGGTGCTTAGAATGATGCGGGACGTGCCGCTTAATGTGCCCGTCGTGCTGATGAACGGCGTGTGCGTATATGACACTTTAAGCTCACGCTATATAAAAATCGACATGATGGGCGGCGAAACGAAAAAGGCGGCGCAGGCAATCCTTGCAAGTCACAACCTTTTCGGGTTTTGGTATTCGCTGAAAAAAGACGAGCTGTCAACCTTTTTTGTAAAAGCGGGTTCGGCTGCCGCCGAGGATTTTATAAAAGAACGCGAAAAGTATGGTAAAAAGTTTATAAAGATGAAAAGCTTTGACGAATGCCTTGACGAGCCGCTTGTATATTATTCCATATGTGCAGAAAAGGAGGTAATAGAGGCGGCCGCCCGCGACCTCAAGACAGTCAAAGGCTTGCGCGTTGAATTTTATCCTGACACTTATCTTGAAAACCACTTATACCTTGAGCTGTGTTCCGCTAATGCCTCAAAGCGCAGTGCCGTAAACTTCCTTCGCGACAAATACGGCTTTGAAAGGATTGTCTCTTTCGGCGACAACCTCAACGATCTGCCGATGTTTGAGGCGAGCGATGAAAGCTGTGCCATGTCAAACGCCATGCCTGAAGTGAAATCAAGGGCAACGCGCGTCATCGGCTCCAACGATGACGACGGCGTCGTAAAATGGATGAGCCGCGACATCGTCGGCTTATAAAGACACGCCCGAAAGGAGCTTTGTTAATTATGAAAACAACTTTTAAATTTTTAGCCGCCTTTGCTGTTATCTTTTCGCTTGTTTTTTGCGGCGGCTGCCTTGATTTTCTCAAGGGAAGCACAAAAGTTTTAGATAAAAACCCGATAGAAAACCTCATGGCGTCATATGAGGAACTGTATCCTCAATGGAAATCCGACGACGCGGTCAAAAAAGTCGCCAGAGCGCAGATTGTTTCAAAAACAGGCGACAACCTTTATTTTGTAAAAGTGCGTGTCGTAAACGACTCGCCCGACAGCGACTTGACTGTTTTCGGCTATGGATATGTCACGGCAGAGCCTGTTTCTGAAAACACAAAAAAGCTCATATTCTTTAATGTTGAGAAAAATGTCGCCAACTCAACTTACAAATCTGTCATCCAAAAGAAAGGGTACTGCACCGACATACAATATGAAGTCCAAGAGCCGACTGCGAAGGTGACTCCCGACACAATTATTTTTATATTTTTCTCGGTCAACGACAATTATTATGCGGGCGGCGCAACAATCAACGACGACTTTACTTATTGGGAAATCGAGAACCATGATTCAAAGGATTGATTTTACCGTTTCCATCACATAGTCGCCAAATTCTCCGCATTCGCATCCGTCGCTCCTGCCGGTTATCACAAGCTTTTTTTCTTCAAACATGCATATGTCGAGCGCTCTCTCAAGGCGCTCGGCTTCTTTTTGCCTGCCTATGTGTGAAAGGAGCATTACAGTCGCCCTAAGCATCGAACACGGGTCGGCATATTTGCCTCTTCCCTCGCGTATCATGCGCGGCGCCGAGCCGTGAATTGCTTCAAACATGGCATAGCGCTTGCCTATGTTGGCGCTCCCGGCAGTGCCGACTCCGCCTTGAAACTCCGCCGCCTCATCTGTGATGATGTCGCCGTAAAGGTTTGGCAAAACAAACACCTTGAAATCCCTGCGGCGTTTTTGGTCGATGAGCTTCGCCGTCATGATGTCTATATACCACTCGTCAGTAACAATATCAGGATATTCGGAGCCGATTTCCTTGCAAATACGCAGGAATTTGCCGTCGGTCGTCTTTATTACGTTAGCTTTTGTGACGATGGACACTTTGCCCTTGCTGTTTCTTCGCGCATAGTCGTAAGCAAGGCTTGCAATCCTTCGCGTCCCCTCTGTCGTGGTCACCACAAAGTCCACAGCCAAGTCGTCTGTTACATTGATGCCTTTCGAGCCGACGGCATAAGCGCCTTCGGTGTTTTCACGGAAAAATGTCCAGTCTATGCCCTCGGACGGCACCTTTACGGGGCGCAGATTTGCAAAAAGGTCAAGCGCTTTTCGCATTGCCACATTGGCGCTTTCTATGTTGGGCCACGGGTCGCCCGCCTGCGGCGTCGTGGTCGGACCTTTAAGTATTACATGGCAAGCTTTGATTTCCTCAAGCACGTCGTTCGGAATTGCCGTGTTAGCCGCCGCGCGGTTTTCAATTGTCAGTCCGTCTATGAATCGGAACTCTACCCTGCCCGCCGCGGTGTCGTCGCCGAGCATATACTTGAGCACGCGGGCGGCCTCCTTTGTGATGATGGGTCCTATCCCGTCGCCGCCGCAGACTCCGACGATTATTTTGTCAAGCTTTGAATAATCAATAAATCCGCCTTGCTGTTTTATCTCATCTGAACGGTCGCTTTGCTCCTTTATAAGCAGCTCAAAGCTTTTAACAGCGTTCTTGATTTCAATTTCAGTCATTTAAATGCTCCTTAATTCTTCTTGATTTTTCTTGATTCTTTTATCGCTTCCTAATGCTTTTTCCTCGTATAATTTAAAAGTCCGCCTTCAAGTATGATTGCGCGCTGTCGATCCGAAAGCTCACAGTTGAGACGGTATTCCTCATTTTTGTCAATATTCTTCAAGACAATGGCGTGGTTGTTTTTTATCTTTTCGCGTATCCCTTCAAGGCAAAGCATATCGCCCCGTGAAATCTTATCGTATTCTTCGGGCACTGCAAATGTCAGCGGAACAATGCCGACATTTACAAGGTTGGCGCAATGAATGCGCGCAAATGACTTTGTTATAATCGCCTTGACGCCAAGATAAAGCGGGACAAGAGCCGCATGCTCGCGTGAGCTGCCCTGACCGTAGTTTGCGCCGCCGATTATTATGCCTGATTTTTCACGCACACAGTTTTCGGCAAAATTTTCGTCGCACGCGCGGAAACAAAACTTTGAAAGATACGGAATGTTTGAACGATATGGCAAAATCTCTGCACCGGCGGGCATTATGTGGTCTGTCGTGATGTTGTCGCCGACTTTTAAGACGGTCTTTGCGCATATATTCTCGCCAAGCTTTTGTGTGACGGGCAGCGGCTTAATATTAGGTCCGTATTTAATCTCGACTTCATCCGACTCGCTATCCGGTGCCGGAGGCTCGATAAGGTTGTCGTTGATTATAAAATCCTTCGGCATTTTTACGCTTATTTCAAAATCGCAGGTCGTCGGGTCAGTCAAAACGCCGGCAATAGCTGAAACAGCGGCTGTTTCCGGACTGACAAGATAAATTTCGGCGTCAGCCGTGCCGCTCCTGCCCTCAAAATTTCTGTTAAAGGTGCGCAGCGAAACTCCTTTGGAGTTCGGGGACTGACCCATACCGATGCACGGACCGCAGGCCGCCTCAAGAATCCTCGCTCCGGCGCTTATCATGTCGGAAAGCGCGCCGTTTTGCGCAAGCATATTTAAAACCTGCATTGAGCCGGGCGCAATCACAAGACTGACGTCGGGGTGAGCCTTCTGACCCTTTAGAATCTTCGCAGCCTTCAGCATGTCCATCAGTGACGAGTTTGTGCATGAGCCGATGCAAACCTGGTCTATTTTTATGTTTCCGATGTCGCTCACCGCCCTCACGTTGTCGGGCATATGCGGCATCGCCGCAAGCGGCTTGAGCAAAGACAAATCTAAGTCGATTGTCTTGTCATAGACCGCGTCGCAATCCGGCAAAAGCTCAACCCAGTCCTCTTCCCTGCCCTGCGCCCTTAAAAACTCTTTTGTTGTTTCATCGGACGGGAAAACAGACGTTGTGGCGCCGAGCTCCGCTCCCATATTTGTGATTGTCGCTCTCTCGGGAACAGATAATGTCGCGGCGCCCTCGCCGCCGTATTCGATTATCTTCCCGACTCCGCCTTTGACCGAAAGGATTTCCAAAACCTTGAGGATGATATCCTTTGCGCTGACAAAGGGGCGCAGCTTGCCCTTTAAATTGACAAAGATAATTTGCGGCATTGGTATGTGATACGCTCCGCCGCCCATCGCGACTGCCACATCAAGACCGCCCGCGCCGATTGCAAGCATTCCGATTCCGCCCCCTGTCGGTGTGTGGCTGTCAGAACCGATAAGTGTTTTGCCCGGCGCTCCAAAGCGCTCAAGGTGAACCTGATGGCAAATGCCGTTTCCGGGGCGCGAAAACATGACGCCTCGTTTTTTGGCGCAGCTTGCTATAAATCTGTGGTCGTCGGCGTTTTCAAATCCCGTTTGAAGCGTGTTATGGTCTATGTAAGCAACTGAAAGCTCTGTTTTCACTCTCGGCACGCCCATCGCCTCAAACTCAAGATAAGCCATTGTCCCGGTGGCGTCCTGCGTAAGCGTCTGATCTATCTTAATGCCGACTTCGCTGCCCGGCGTCATATCCCCCGAAATCAAGTGACTTTTTATAAGCTTTTGCGCCAGTGTGTATCCCATGTTTTCTCTCCCCCATTTGAAATCCTTCATCATATAATTTTATATTTTTTGCGCCTGTTTGTCAATTGTCCGCAAATATTAAACGCTAAAAGTTTTGCGCAAAGACTAAACACCGAAAGTTTAAACAATTTAAACAAAATAATATGCCTCTCGCTCCGACCTGCTTTGTGCGCAAAGATGCGGTTTTGCAAAAATAAGTCAAGGCGCCCCTCGGGGCGCCTTGTGTCTGATAATGGCTATATGTACTTGATGAAGTTTTGATACAAGTTTTCGAGCATCTCCTGAAACTCGTTTCCGCCCATTATATCTGAATCAAATCCGGCTTCTCCGGTTATATCCTCGGGCTCTTGGTTGGTCGGCGCTTCAGTCCCGCCGCTTCCCGTTGAGGACTCGGACGAGGGCTCTTCACCACCTTGATTTCCGCCGGCAGCGGACAAGGTAATGATGTCCTCAATCTCAAAGCAGTCAATTTCCATTGACGGCTTTATATATTTGTCTCTCAATGCGACCAACTCCCTAAATTTCCGGAATATATGTTAGCGTTATAAATGCGGTAAATCAGAAAAGTGATGTTCCGGGCAGGCGGCAGACCGACTGCCCGGATGGTGTGTCAGTTGAAATCCACCACTGTGACGACGGACAAATCCTCGTGGTCGTCAAGTTCGCCCGGAGCCGAGCTTGTGATTACGTCCTCAATTTCGAATTTCTCAACATCAAGAACAGGCTTTTGGTATTTCATAATAGTTGTTAGCTCCTTTCTTGAAATATTTATATTTCAACAAAAACTACGTATATTTTTGTTGAGATATCATAAAATCATCCCCCGAAGGGGTCTTCCACATCGTCGCCCATAAATCCGCCCTCGTCATAGTAGTTGACGACATAAAAGTTGCTGTAGATGGTTTCGTAATTGCCATCTTTATCTTTAAGGACGGCGTAAGCGCGGAAATAAAGCACGGGATAAACAGTGACCATCTGTTCACCCACCATTATCTGAGTCGACCAGTTCGTCTTTGTGACGGCGTATGTGCCGGCGTTATGCGTGTCGGTTGACGTTCTTTTTATTATTTCGGGGTTTGACTCGTCGATTATAAAGTCGTCGTCGCTTCGCGCTATTAAAGCGTTCGTTGTGAACAAAATGCCCTGCTGAATCACAGAGTAATCGGCGGAAATGCTCCTCTCGGCATAGACTGTCACACAGTTGTTGTTAAAGTCCGGATTGTCTCCCGCCATGCGAATGACTTTGCCGTCGCCGCCGTTCTCACCGTAAATCGCCGTTATGTCCCTGCTTTGCGTAATTACAAAGGTGTATGTCGGGTAATAGCTGACAATATCGTTTGTGAACTCTTCCTCGTCGATTATCGCCCAGTAAGAAAAGCTTTCGCCGTCAAATTCGGCAGGCGCGGTGATTGTCGCGCGGTCGCAGTATTCGTATGTGTTTGACGACATCATTTCGCCGCCTATGCCTTTAAATGTCCTTATTGTGTATGTTTCGGCCTTTTTCTCAAATGTGGGATAAACAAGGAGATTGCTCTCTGAAACGGCGATTTCCTCAATTGAATGAGTCCAGCCGCCCGTCCACTCGTATCCGTCCCTCACCGGAGCATAATCGACATGGCTGACAGCCTCGCCCAGCTCCTGCTCCATGCCGCGTATGATGTTGTTCGTGGTGTTGAGATATGTGACATAGTGCCAGCCGGCGCGTGTCTCATAAAACACCGCCTGAAGCTTGAGATATGTGGCGGCTGTGAAGGTGTAGCTCGCGTTAAAGCTGATTATACGCTCGTTTTCGAGGTTTACCCAGTAAAGGAAAACGCAGCCTTGAAGCGGCGACGCCTCCAAAGTGACCTCTGTGCCTATGTCCACCGTAACAGAACCGCTTGTGCTGACGACAAGCAAATCGCCGTCATAGCTCACCTGACCGGCAGGAGAACAGCTAAGGTGTATTGTGCGTGACGAATCGGCAAAAACCGTGAAAAAAGCAGATATAGACAGCGCTGTCATTGTCGCTGTTAATATAACAGAAAGAAGTTTTGTGAATGCTTTTTTCAACTATTTACCCCCCCGATTCATAAAGAAAAAAGTCAAAACACCCGTCTTTATGGCAAGTTATACTTTTTACTCAAAGAAATTATATCATAGCAATTGTGAGTTGTCAACAGCTTTTTTTATTAATTTTTATTAAATTATCACTTTTTCCTGTTAAACACTTTTCCTTTTGAAGAACATCGTTTCTTTGCCTTAAAGAAACATTAAAAAAATGTGAATCCTCACATTTTGAGCTTGTTTATAAATAAGCCGCAAGAGCCCCTATGCCCTCAACGGCAATTGAGGACTTGAGCCGGGATGCGTCGTATTGCTCCGGCGACGTCACGCCGCTGAAAACAAGCGCGGACGGTATCTTGTGGTTTACGGCTATCGCTATGTCTGTTTCAAGCCTGTCCCCGACAAACGCCAGCTCGTCCCTGCCGCAGTTAAGCATACCGGTTATGTAATCGACTGTCTCTGTCATCGGTTTTCCGACGACTTTCGGGCGCTTGCCTGTGGATGCCGCGAAAAGCTCTATCATTGAGCCGACATCAGGCATGAATCCGCCTTGAACGGGACAGTTGACATCCGGGTGTGTCGCGATAAACGCGGCGCCGTCGGAGATAAAGTTTGCCGCCTTTTTTATCCTCTCATATGTCAATTCCGTGTCAAAGCCGAGCACCACCGCGTCGGGGCTGTCCGCCGTGAGCCTTATCCCCCGCGCCGTAAAGCAGTCGTACAGCTCCCTGTTTCCGAGAAGATACACGCTTTTTCCCGCAAAATTCCTGTCAAGGTACTCCGCCGCGACGTGCGACGAAATCACTATTTTGTTCTCCGGCGCCGCAAAGCCCATCGCGGCAAGCTTTTTGCGGCAGCTTTCGACACTGTGCGAAGAATTGTTTGTGAAAAACAGATAATCCCTGCCTGTCGCGGACAGTTTTTCAATAAAACTCAGCGCGCCGGGCAGCAGCTTGTCTCCGAGGTAAAAGGTGCCGTCCATGTCTATAACAAAATATCTTGTTTTTTTTAATAT
Source organism: Clostridiales bacterium (assembly GCA_012523185.1). Classification (GTDB taxonomy): domain Bacteria; phylum Bacillota; class Clostridia; order Oscillospirales; family Acutalibacteraceae; genus UBA1425. The sequence continues at coordinate 16,202 of JAAYIY010000065.1, read as the reverse complement.
ATCCTTTTCCGCTTTCACAGCCGCCGTCCCTCCGTTAAACCGCAAACAGATTGCCTTTTATTAAATATATCACAAACTTCGATGTCTTTTATTCTTTTTCGCAAAAGGCATCATTCTTTTATAAAATCATATGAGAATCTTTTCTTTGCGGTCGGCGGTTGCCGCTTTAAAACTTCCAATCTGTGCTGTTGATTTTTTTGAATTCACGGAATTTCTCTTTTTTGTTTCGTGCGCCTGTTTAACTTTTTTCAAAATAGTTTCTTTAATTTCCGCAATATTTTTTTAATTTCCGCTTGGGCATTGACATTTAGATTTGTTAGTTTTATTATATGTGTTTACCTGGAACATCTATATTTCCCGCTATGATAAGGAGCTTTACTTTATGACAATGGAACAAATTCTTGTCGCGATTACTTTTGTCGGTTCCGTAATTGCTCTCATTTTTGCCGCGTTGACAGCAAAGAAAATCTTGGGACTCTCCGAGGGCAACGAAACAATGCGAAAAATCTCCGCGTCAATCAGAGTCGGCGCCAATGCCTTTCTCAAGCGCCAATACTCAATAGTCGTCATATTTTTCGGAATAATGTTCGTTGTGCTTTTTGCAATGGCTGCCGCGGGGTTTCTCACATATTTTGTGCCGTTCGCGTTCATCACAGGCGGATTTTTTTCTGCCTTGTCAGGATTTATCGGCATGGCTGTGGCGACAAGATCCAACGCAAGGACGGCAAACGCCTGTATCGAAAGCCTTAACAAGGGGCTGAGGTGCGCTTTTTCCGCCGGTTCCGTGATGGGTTTTACAGTTGTCGGGCTGGGACTGCTCGATATTTCTGTCTGGTTTTTCCTGCTTAATTTTGTTTTTAAGCTCCCTATTGAGGATGTCACCGCCGCCATGCTGACATTCAGCATGGGCGCTTCTTCAATGGCGCTTTTTGCACGTGTCGGCGGCGGAATATTCACTAAAGCTGCTGATGTGGGAGCTGATCTTGTCGGCAAAATTGAAGTCGGCATCCCTGAGGACGACCCGAGAAATCCGGCTGTTATTTCCGACAATGTGGGAGACAATGTGGGAGACGTCGCCGGAATGGGTGCCGATCTTTATGAGTCATATGTCGGCTCTATAATCTCATCGTCGGCTCTTGGAGTCGTCGCCTTTAATTCCGTCGCGGGTGTCAGCGGCATCAGAGCGGTGGCAATACCGATGGCAATGGCGGCAATAGGCATAATTGCCTCGATAATTGGCTCCTGCTTTGTCAAAACAGGCGAAAGCACAGATCAAAAAGCCCTTTTGAAGGCGCTTCGCAAGGGTGTAAACCTCAGCGCAGTCCTTATTGCGATAACGGCATACCCGCTTGTCAGGATTGTTTTGGGCGGTGACTTTACGGGAATTTATTTTTCCATTCTTTCCGGTCTTGCGGCGGGTGTTCTCATAGGGCTGTCCACGGAATATTTCACTTCCGACACATACAAACCGACTAAAAAGCTGTCCGAGTCCGCGGCGACCGGCCCTGCTACTATCATAATAAGCGGCTTTGGGCTTGGTTTGCTTTCAACGGCTTTCCCCATAGTGATTGTCGCCGCCTGCATAATCGCCGCTTATGGATTCGCGGGCGGATTTCAAAGCCCGGAGCTTGGTCTTTACGGCATTGCGATTGCCGCCGTCGGGATGCTTTCCACCCTCGGCGTCACTCTTGCGACAGACGCCTACGGCCCCGTCGCCGACAATGCCGGCGGCATAGCGCAGATGTCGGGGCTTGACCCCGACATACGCCGCAGAACGGACGCGCTCGATTCCTTGGGCAACACGACAGCCGCCACGGGGAAGGGCTTCGCGATAGGCTCGGCCGCCCTTACGTCGCTTGCGCTGATAGCTTCATATGTCGAGAGAGTTGAAATTGTCGGCAGCGGAAAATATGCTCTTGATATAAGCTTGATGAACCCTGCCGTGCTGTCAGGTCTTTTTATAGGCGCTTGCTTGCCGTTTGTTTTTGCCGCGCTCACAATAAAGTCAGTCGGCAAGGCGGCGCAAAGCATCGTTGTGGAGGTCAGGCGCCAGTTCGCGCAGATCACAGGGCTTATGGAGGGGAAAAGCGACCCCGATTATGCCGCGTGCGTTGACCTTTGCACAAAAACGAGCCTACGCGAAATGATTTTGCCGACACTTGTCGCAATTGTCACGCCGATTGTCACAGGTCTTATTCTCGGCTGCAACGGCGTCGTGGGAATGCTTGCGGGAGCGACCGCAAGCGGATTTTTGCTGGCCGTGTTTATGTCAAATGCCGGCGGCGCATGGGATAACGCAAAAAAGTTTATCGAAAGCGGCAACGGCGGAGGCAAAGGCAGCGACGCTCATAAAGCGGCGGTAGTCGGCGACACAGTCGGCGATCCTTTTAAGGACACGGCGGGCCCGTCGATAAATATACTTATCAAGCTTCTTTCCGTTGTGTCAATTGTTTTTGTCGGGCTTGTGTTAAATTACCATTTGCTTTGACGTACCAATGCCGTGAAGCGCGCGTTCACTGTGATTTAGTTTCTTAAAGCATCTTCTCTTTTGCCTCATAAATGCGCATAAAATAAAAGCCGCTCGGTTTACGGCGCGTCCTGCGCCCTGCCGTGCGGCTTTTTCTTTTGTGCGTACAATCCTCGAAACAAGGGGCTTTGTTTTGCCGCTTTCAGTCCGGCATTATCAGGAGTCCAAACCTTTGACAAATTCGTCAAACGCCTTTTGCAGAAAAGCCTCCGCTTTGAGTATCCCATCCCGCGTAACGTCGAACGATGCCGATGAAATCTTTTCTTTTTCTGTCAGCTCATAGCATTTGCAGCCGATGTAATGCTCGGCCGCAAGACTGTTTTCACCGTCGTTGTTTCGGCAATAGACGCGGTAGTTGAAAATATCCGCAAGAGGATTGGCGACAAATTGCGGCGGCGTCAGCGAACCTGTGAACGTGTTGCCCTGCGCAAAATATGAAACTGTGGAAAGAGTTATCTTCTGCGTCATATTTTAAAAGCGGAAGCGGCGGCTTGCACCGCAAGCGTCAAAGGCTCGCGGCATGAATGACAAAAACCGAACACGCTCCGAATCCTTTCTGATTATATTTTGCTCATCCCTGTATGGCAAAATCAGACCATTGAAGAATGTCTTTGTATACTTCGTCTTTGTTAAGCTCGTTGAGCAGCTCGTGGCGCGCGTCGTCATAAAGCTTGAGGACGACATCGCAGTGTCCCGAATCCTTTAAATCTTTGTGTACCTGCTTGACGCCTTTGCCGAATTCGCCGACAGGATCCATCTTGCCGGAGATGATGAGCATCGGCAGCGCCGAGGGGACATTTTTGTACCAGCTTTTCCCGGAGACATTTTTGAGAATCGTAAACATATCCCTGTAGCCCACTGCCGTAAAGATATAGCCGCAAAGCGGGTCGGCGATGTATTTGTCCACCTCCGACTCATCCCTGCTGAGCCAATCAAATTCTGTCCTTACTTTGTCGTATCTTTTGTTGTAGCCTCCGAATGACATCTTGTTAAAAAGCTCGCTCTTGCTGCGGCTGCCGCTCAGCTTCGCTATTATCCCCGCAAGCATGATTCCGGCGCCTACGGCGGGATTTATGCCGCTTGTGCCGCAAAAAATTGCCCCCGCAAGCTCGGAGCCGAACTTTTCGGCATAGCTCCTTGCGATGAAAGAACCCATGCTGTGACCAAAAAACACGACAGGCACGCCGGGGTGCTTTTCTTTTGCCTTGTCCGTCAGCAGCTTGGCATCGCTGACAAAGCCTATCCAGCCGTCTTTCTCGCCGAAATAGCCGAGATCCTCGGGGCTCGCGACCGATTTGCCGTGACCTATGTGGTCGTTTGAAAAGACGGCGTAACCTTTTGACGCGAGAAAACGCGCAAAGCGCTCATATCTCTCCCCGTGCTCGGCCATCCCGTGGGCTATTTGGAAAATCGCCTTGACCCTTGAGGGGTCGCTCGGCTCCCATGACCGCGCAAATATGTTTCCGACTCCGGTCGTTGATGAATAGCTGTATTCGGCTCTTACCGTTTCCACACAAACCATCCTCCTTTATTACTGCCATAAATGTTTAAAAGTCAATATATATGCGCGGAGGACAGCGCAACCGCAACATATTGTTTTAATTATATCACATTATTTAAGCTTTGTAACCAATTTGTCACCATATTTAGTTTTTTGTAGTCTTGCACATATAAAAGTCGGTGTTTTTGGACAATATGCCAAAAACACCGTGACTGAAGCACGCTCACAAGATTTTTTCCCGCCAAGCGGATAATTATATGCTCATTATGAAAAACAGGAATTTGCTTAGCATATTAACGGCGGAATATCGGAAAACGCTTTTGCCCGTGATCTCCGGAAGCTTCGAGCCCTCGATTTGCGCAAGCTGTGCCGCCGTCAAAACATATGTCTCATAAGTCCACGGGTCGTTTTCATCAATTGTGAGAATCCTGACGCCCCTTACAATGTCGTTTCCATAGGAATTGTATGTCGCGCCCGGAGTCTGAATCATGTCCACTCCCTTGTGATTCACAACAAAGCTGTTTATATGGTCGTGTCCGAAAGCACAGCCCAAAACGTCGCCGCGCTCGACAAACGCGTCCCATTCGCCGTCGTTGCCGTATGACGGGCAGGGCGCTTCAAACATTATTCCGTCAAGCTTGAAAAGATTCGGAACATAAAAGTATCGCGCGCCGCCGTGAAAGCTTTTAACAGCCTTTCCGAGATTGAACGGGGACTTAAAAAACAGCGCTTCATAAACCTCGGGGACAATAATGTGCTGAAACGCCAGCGACGGCACCTTTTGACCTCCGTTCGCCTGCTGCAAATCTTTGCTTTTGCCTTTATACCACTCGATCTGGTCGCTGCGCACACGGTCATAATCCCTTACTCCGTCGTCATATTCGTATTTGTCGCCGGAATCAAAAAACCAAAGGTTAAACACCGTCTTTGAGCCGTCGGAGCTTTGTATCGGCAAGTTGTGCGTGGCGCAGCCGCTCAGGAGCGGATCGGCGTCGTAAGCAAGACAGCCGGCGTATGACTGATATTCGGCAAGCTGCACTTCCTTTTCCGGCTTGTCGTCGCTGTCTTTGTCGTGGTTTCCGAAAACAAGGCTGAAGGAAACGTCTCTGTCCGTAAAGAGCGACAGGAGCTGTTCGTATCCGCGGAAATCGCCGCCCAATATGTTGTCGCCTCCTAATATCGCAATGTCGGGCTTTTCCTTGTCAAGCGCCTCGCCGACAAGCGCAAGCAGACCCTCCTTCAGCGGATAATAGTCCTGCACATCACAAATATACATAATCTTAAACTTGCCGTCGCCGCCAAATTTCAATGGGTTAACCTCGTCTCCGCTTTCGGCGAAAACAAGCGGCGACATATACAGCGCAAGAACCGCCGCCGTTAAAAAAGAGACAATCTTTTTGATTTTAAACAACTCCTTCGCAATGCGGGTGCGTGAAACACACCTCTTTTATTTTTTCACAGTCCCGTCGGGATTAAAGAGTGGGAGCGGCTCAAGGAAAATTATGTCTTTCATATGCCGCGCGTCGCCCTCGGCAAGCACGGCCATTCGCCCGACCGTGGCGCCGCCCGCCTTTTTGACAAGCTTCTCAAGCGCGTAAAGCGACTCGCCTGTCGAAATGACGTCGTCGATTATTAGAATCCTCTTGCCTTTTATCTTGTCAGCCTCGGCTGTGTCAAGATAAAGCTTTTGGATTTTGTCTGTTGTGATGGACTTTACAGCCGTTTCAAAAACACCTGTCATATAAAGCTTTGGGTATTTTCGCGCGATAAAGTAGCTCTCGTCGCCGTTTTGGCGCGCCATTTCGTGCGCGAGTGGAATACCCTTTGCCTCCGCCGTTATGATGTAATCATATTTCGGCGCGATTTTCAAAAGCTCCCGCGCACACGCCACCGTAAGCTTTGCGTTGCCGAAAATCACGAACGCGCCGATATACAAATCATCTGTCACCCTGCAAATCGGCAGCTTGTGGTTTATGCCCGCTATTGTCATTTCATAATAATTCATTTTGCACCTCCGCAGCACATAACAATTATACCGCGTTGAGATAAAAAGTCAATGCGAACAGTTTTTGTTTGAGATTCGCTTGTGAGATGGTTTTAAAAATATCGTCAAATTTGCCTCCACACGGCGGCGAACCCTGCTGATTTTTGCAAAAACCTCCTTTTCGCCTTATTCTTAGTCATCACATAACCTGCAATCAACAAGTGCTGAAATCGTCGGCTTAGTTCCTTGCCCGCTCACAAATCTTTATTTGAAACATTGACAAAACCCTTTATTAAGCACAAAATCCCGCCCGTCTTTTCAGATGAGCGAGATTTTTGTCAATTATCAAAACTGCTTTGTTACTGCTTCGTTTTTTATTTATATTCAGGCGCCTTGCCGCCGCGCCGCTTAAAGTATGATGCATATCAGCCCGCTGCACCCTTCGTTTATAACCTTTTCGAGAGTTTCCTGGAGCTTCATGCGCGCATCGCCCGGCATCCTGAAAAGCTTGTTGTGAAGTCCCTCATTTACAAGTCCGTGGAGTGACTTTCCAAAGATGTTTGACTCCCATATTTTTGCCGGGTGTTCTTCAAACTCTTTTAAGAGATACATCACAAGCTCCTCCGACTGCGACTCCGATCCGACTATCGGCGCGACCTCCGTCGTGATGTCTGCTTTCATTATGTGAAGCGACGGCGCCGACGCGCGCAAGCGCACTCCGTATCTCCCGCCCTGGCGCATTATCTCCGGTTCCTCAAGGCTTAACTCATCAAGCGTCGGCATCACAATCCCGTACCCTGTCGCCTCAACCTCGTCAAGGGCGTCGCTGAGCCTGTCAAAGCGTTTTTTTACGGACGCAAGCTCCTTCATGCACATCATCAGCTCTTGCTCGCTTTCGATTTCAAGACCTGTTGATTCCGCCAAAATTTTATAAAATAAATTCGGATGCACCGTCACTGTTATCCTTGCGCTCCCGTCCGCCAAATTCATCGTGTCAACGGCCGACGCGCGGATATGCTCGCAGCTTGAAATTTCTTTTGCCACCCTGCTGACTTCGCGCACACGCTTCAAGTCCTTTGCCGCGTTTTTGATTGATGTGAGCGTATCGCTCCTGAGCCAGTGGTCACGCTCAAGCGACATCAGCCAGTCCGGCAGCTCAACAGAAACCTCCTTGACCGGAAATTCAAACAAAACCTGTGAAAGGACGTCTTTGATTTCATCCTCCTCAAGCTGAAGGCAGTTGACGGGCATTACGGGGACACCGTAGCAGTCCGTCAGCTCGGCGGCGAGCGATTTAGCTTTTTGTGAATGAGGCTCGGTGGAGTTGAGCAGCACTATGAACGGCTTGTCGATTTCGCGGAGCTCTTTGATGACACGTTCCTCCGCCTCCTTGTATTCCTCTCTCGGAATATCGCTTATCGAGCCGTCTGTCGTTATGACAAGTCCGATTGTCGAATGCTCGCTGATAACCTTTTTTGTGCCTATTTCCGCAGCCATATTAAAAGGAATCTCGTTTTCAAACCACGGCGTTTTGACCATGCGCGGCTGATCGTTTTCAATGTAACCGAGAGAACTGGGGACAATATATCCGACGCAGTCAATCATCCTGACGCGAAGCACCACATTTTCCGGCAAAACAATCTCCGCGGCGTCCTCAGGTATGAATTTCGGCTCCGTGGTCATTATTGTCCTTCCGGAGGCCGACTGCGGCAGCTCGTCTGTCGCGCGTTCACGCTTAAAGCCCTCCCCCATGTTCGGAAGCACAAGCGTATCCATAAAACGCTTGATGAACGTGGACTTTCCCGTGCGCACAGGTCCCACTACGCCGATATAAATGTCGCCCTGCGTGCGCTGCGCTATATCTTGGTATATATTTTTAGCCTCCATGATTTTCCTCCCGTTAAATAATCTTAGTAATGTCTATTCAACCTGTCCCTTGTATATGACTAAAGAGGAAAATATTTTGGCTTTATCGATGTCGAGGATTTATGAATAATTTGTTTTGGCAAAGTCTTTTTGCTCATAAGGCGAAATTTACTTTCGGACGCTTTGAATTCCCGATGCGGAACACGCCTGCCGTGCGACAGTTAAAACCCGAAAAGCGCGGGTATAAAATATGTGAGGACAGACATGATTATTCCCGCAAGCAAAACTCCGAGGCTGATGATTGGGAGCGATTTTCTTATGCGCATATCAAGCAGCGCGGCGATGAGCGCGCCCGTCCAGCCGCCCGTGCCGGGAAGCGGTATCGCGACAAACAAAAGCAATCCCCAATCGCGCCATCTTTTGACTTTGTCGCTTTTTCGCATGGAACGGACTTCAAGCTTTTCTATAATCTTTTTAAACCCGCGCTTGTCGCGCAGAAATTGAAAAATCTTTCTTATAAAAATCAAAATAAATGGTATCGGGATTATGTTGCCTAACAGGCAAATAAAAAAAGCCTTGACAAAATCCACATCAAGAAACGAGGCCGCGATAAGGCCGCCGCGCAGCTCAAAAACAGGCATTAATGATATTAAAAATATGACTATCTCCTTTGAAATGCCTTTTCCTACAAGAAAGCTTGATATGGTTTCCGCCATTTTACACCTCTGAACTTTTTATTATCCCTTTGTCAATTAAAAACTTATTGCCGTTTTTGAGAATCGAGCGGTCGTTTTCAAACTTAAGCACATCAAGAGCCTTTTCATAGCTGAGCCAAGCATAGTCGTCAATCTCCTCTTTTTGGATGACTGTCTGAACATCTTTTGTGCCGGCAATAAAAATAGTGACGCTTTTTTCTACCCTCCCCTGAATGACATATTCGGATTTGAGAAAAAACTGCGGTATGATGTCGATATGGATGCCTGTTTCTTCAAGAACCTCACGTTTTGCCGTTTCCTCAGGAGTTTCGTTTTGCTCCATATGACCCTTGGGAAACCCCCAGTGGGCGCTGCGTTTGTTTTTAATCAAGAGATAGCGAACCTTGCCGTTGATTATCCTGTAAACAACCGCGCCGCAAGAGCGCTCATAAAGGCAGTCGATGTCATAGCTTTCGCCGCGCAAGGCAAACTCCAGCGCCTCTTTGATTTGTGATTCGATATAGCGTGATCTTTTCGGCGCGACGACAAGAAAGGTGTCGGCGGCGGTACTGATGACAGCAATTACTCTGCCGTCAAAATTTCTGACAGGTTTGTCTATGCCCATCACAAAAGCGCCGCTGACATTTTTGCTGAACTGCCTGCCGCCCTCGACAGTGCCGAAATTAAGCTGATATTCAAAGCCGTGCCGCTCGCTGCGTGAGCTTATCGGCTTCGTTATCTTCACTCTGACATATTTCCCGAGCATGTGAACATTCACCCTATCTGTACGAGGCTGTACAGCCCCACCTGTAACTGAAAATATTATACAATCATTATTCATAAAATGCAAGCAAAGACTTAAACTTGCTTAAATCAAAAAAGCCCGGCGAGCCGGGCGGCGATATATTGCTATTTTGTATGATTTTCTTGACACATATGATAATGAAATGTATAATTAATACAAATATTTATTGGGGGGCGTAAGCTTTGACTATAACCGAGAAAAAAAACATGGCAAGAGTGATAAACTGTTTCGCGATATTTTTTGTCCTCCGTTTTGTTGAGGAGTTCTTTATCTTGCCAAAGATGTCCTTTAACACACACAGTATGTTTGCCTGCACCGTCGGCATAGTCGTTCTTTTTATTTATCTTTGGTCTGAAAACAAGTCTTTTGAGGGAATCGGTCTCATTTTCAGCCACCGTAAAATCAAAAAAGGCTTTTTAAATGCCGTGCTGCTTAATATTATTCCGCTCGTCACTGTCTATCCCTTGGCATATCTTTTGCTTAAGTCTAAATATGCATATGTGCGGGCGACATTATATTTTGACAGCCCCAAGCACAGCTTTTCCGGCGGGCTAAAGCCCTTTTTGCTCCTGATTGCGGCGGCGCTTGTCGTGGCTGTCGTCCACGCAATCTTTTATGAGCTGACTTTCAGAGGACTTTTGATGCGGCTTTGCTCAAAAACCTTTGACTTTGCTAAGACAAACATAATTCAGGCGTCTTTATACACACTTTGGTTTATAATTTCCGCCGTAAGAGTCGCTGTATTTTCAGGAAATTCTTTAAAGTCAATTGCCGCTTTGTTTGGTTTCTTTCTTGTTTATGAGTTTATGGTTGCAATAAAGCTTGGGCTGTGCAAATATGCCTCGGGCGCTCTGTGGATATGCCTGTTTGACCATATGGCTTTTTGCTTTATCGGCGACGTGCTTCATTTTCAGGCGTCTGCGTTAAACGGGCGGATCGCCGGGGGAGGACATGAGTATCTGGTACTCGTGGCTTATCAAGCCGTATCTCTCCTGATAGCCTTCATTTATTTCAGCAAGAGGAAGAAGAAGATAAAAAAATCAAGACAGGAAGCCGCCTCCAGGCAGCGCTCTCTCTCAAAGAGTCTCCCCGGCAGCTCCGAGCAAGAAGCTTAAAAACAAAATTAATTTGCCATATTTGAGCAGCTCATACACAAAAATCCTCAATAATGTCGCCGAAATGTCCGGCGGAGACATCATTGTCAGATATCAGCTTCGCAATGCTTATTACTTCATCCTTTTCACTTGACAAATCCTCGATTTCAAAGACAATTTCAGGCGGCTCTGTCCTGTATGCGATGATTCCGTAGCCTGTATATTCAAGACCGTCCTCATTTTTTACATCTTTTGATGTGACTTCAACACGGATTTTTGACATATCGCACCTCTCATAAAGCTTTGATTCCCCAAATATATACATATTATATGTGAAGTTTCTTCACAAGTCAAGGGGTTTAAGTCGTATTCGCAACATTTGTTAAATAAAGTTTCTGATATATCCGTAAAAAGCATCACAGCCTTTTACGGATATCTTTTTTTGCCGTGTTTTTTGCCTCTGACATATTTTTAACTTGACCGAAATGTTTTCATCGCTGTTTGCAGGTCGGGCAATCTCACACAATATTTTGCGCTCGGACGAATTGATTTTCAAAATCATGTCTGCGGCGCATATAAATCCTTCACGAGCCTTTCAATGTTTCTTATTGTCTTTTCGTTCAGAAAATGCTCGATTTTTTCAACCTGCTCCGTCTCGTTTTCGGAGTTGTTTACAAAACGTAAAAATTTGTCTAAAACATCATGCCTGTACAGCAGATATTCACCCAGCGCCTCCCCTGCGTCTGTCAGCTTTATGTATCCATATTTTTCAAAGATTACTAAACCAAAATACTTAAGGTTTCCCGCCATCTTTGAGGCAGACGACGGTTTTACATGAAGCTTTTCCGCCAGCTCGCTTATTCGCACAACTTCTTTTGTTTTAAGCATTCTGCTTATCATTTCAAGATAATCCTCCATTGATGAGGTTATTTGCTCATTATTATTAAGCTGGTATCCCTTGAAAGTATAAAAAGACGAGCCTTTATCCATGTCCGCAACCCTTCTTCTTTGATGTTTACAGTCACAAATATTAAACTTTTTCATATGATAGCATCAGGAAACTATGTTTCCTTATCCTAAATGTATTAATAAGGCGGCATGATTTATGCATAAAGATTGCTCTTTGAAAGATTTAAAGCAAGGTCAAACGGCGACGGTAAAATTATTGTTGTCAACCGGAAGTATGAGGAGACGATTGCAGGATATAGGGCTTATAGAGGGAACGAAAGTGAAATGCCTTCAAAAAAGCCCGGCCGGCGACCCTGTGGCTTACTTAATCAGGGGCGCGGTTATAGCTTTAAGGGCGGAAGATTCTTCAAATATTTTGATTTCTTCACCCTGTTGATTTTAAATTCAAGTGCTTTTCCGATTTTGACGGCAGGGCGCTGACGACTGCCTTTTAACCGTAAACCCACGAAAGACAAACTTGAGAAAGGAGATAATAATCTGTTTGTCCCGTTTCGTGCGATAAACTGATTATTTGTTTTATTATGGGCTTGACAAATTACTCCACCGGCATCAAAGCGGCTGGTTCCGAACAGCTGATAAAAAAAGGCGCGGTCTGCTGTCAAACCGTCGCCTTGGCGGGCAATCCGAATGTCGGCAAAAGTACTGTTTTTAACAACCTGACGGGGCTTAATCAGCACACGGGCAACTGGCCCGGAAAAACAGTCGCCAGCGCTCGCGGGCAATGCCGACACGGGGGCAGGGATTATACTTTGATTGACGTACCCGGCGCTTATTCCCTTGTTCCTCATTCAGAGGAAGAGGAGGTAGCGCGGGATATTATATGCTTCGGCGAGCTTGACGCTGTCGTTGTGGTGTGCGACGCCGCTTGCCTTGAGCGCAACTTCAACCTTGTCCTTCAGACATTGGAAGTCACCGACAAGGTTGTTGTTTGCGTCAATCTGATGGACGAAGCGAAAAGGGAAAATATAGTTATCGATCTTGACAAGATATCAAAAAAGCTTGGCGTGTCTGTGGTGGGAACAACGGCAAGGAAAAAAAAAGCTTAAATCAGCTTATGCAGGCTGTCGAGCGTTTGATTTTTTGCCCGAATGACAAAACCGCCTTTAAGGTTAGATATTCCGATGCGATCGAAAACGCGATTTCAATTTTGGAACCGCTGCTGAAGCAAAAGAACTTAAAACTTGATTCGCGGTGGCTCAGCATTAAATTGCTGGACTTTGACGAATCATTTATTGAGGCTTTAAACAAGCATATCGGTTATGACCTGCTTGCGGACGGCGACGTCAAGAGCGCGCTGGACGGCGCAGAACAATTGTTAACGGACAATAATATCACAAAAGACAAGCTCCGTGATAAAATTGTTTCCGGCATTGTGCGGGAAGCCGAATCCATATGCTCCGACACAGTATCTTTTGATAAAGACAGTCTTAACACAAGGGACAGAAAAATTGACAAGATATTGACAGGAAAATGGACGGGATTCCCCATAATGTTAGCGTTGCTGACGGGTGTCTTTTGGCTGACAATAACGGGAGCAAATTTTCCGTCCGCCCTCCTGTCAAACGCTATGTTTTGGGTTGAGGGCAGGATAACTGAGTTGTTTCATTTCCTCAAAGCTCCCGATTGGCTTCACGGGATGCTCGTGCTCGGTGTTTTCAGGGTGCTGTCGTGGGTCGTCTCTGTGATGCTGCCTCCGATGGCAATATTTTTTCCCCTGTTTACCTTGCTTGAGGATTTGGGATATCTGCCGCGTGTCGCCTTTAATTTAGACAAATATTTTAAAAAGTGCAGCGCCTGCGGCAAACAGGCGCTTACTATGTGCATGGGGTTCGGTTGCAACGCCGCAGGTGTGATGGGCTGCAGGATAATCGACTCGCCTCGGGAACGCCTGATAGCAATAATCACAAACAGTTTTGTGCCGTGTAACGGGCGTTTCCCAATCTTGATTTCCATCTTGACAATGTTTTTTGCGGGCTATGTTTCGGTGCCGTTCAAATCTGTCTTTTTTTCGTTTTTGCTTACATTCGTTATAATTCTTGGAGTCCTGATGACTTTTGCTGTTTCAAAGATTTTGTCAAAAACGATTCTGAAAGGTATGCCGTCTTCGTTTACTTTGGAGCTTCCGCCGTACCGAAGGCCGCAAATCGGCAAAATTTTCATAAGATCCATTTTTGACAGGACTTTGTTTGTGCTTGGAAGAGCTGTTGTTGTTGCCGCGCCTGCCGGACTTGCAATATGGCTGATGGCAAATCTGTCTTTTGGCGGCATGACGCTGCTTGCCCGTTGCTCCGGCTTTTTGGATCCTTTTGCGAAGCTTCTCGGAATGGACGGCGTTATTCTTTTGGCTTTTATTCTGGGGTTTCCCGCAAACGAAATTGTAATCCCTATAATCATTATGACATATATGGCTTCGGGAACAATTTTTGAGTTTGAAAATCTCGGGGACTTAAAGCGCCTGCTTGTTGATAACGGCTGGACTTGGATTACCGCGGTCAGCACAATGTTATTTTCACTGATGCACTGGCCCTGCTCCACGACTTGTCTCACAATCAAAAAAGAAACGCAAAGCCTGAAGTGGACTGCCGTTTCTTTTGCCGTTCCCACGGCGGCGGGCATTATTGTTTGCTTTTTGTTTGCAAGCGCGGCAAAATTGTTTGTATAGACAGCGTATACCGGCGGACGCCGCCAATCGTCGCCTTTTCCCGCCGATAAATCTAAAGGCGCCCTACGAAACATTTGACGTAGAGCGCCTTTGACTGATGTCGCCTTATGAAAGCCGCTTAAGGCCTTTTCTTTTTTTGTGAATCAGGCATATGGGCAGTATCGCCGCCGCCGCGGCTGCAAAAAGCAACGCGTATTTTTGCTTTTCTCTTTCGTCCGCTCCCATTATAAAACGAAGTTGTGAAAGGGCGCCTTTGCCGAAGATGTCGAAGTATGAGATGCCCTTTGTCGTGTAGCATATTTCACCGTCTCGTGCGTCAAGCTCGATAAGGCGCACGCCCCTTTCGTCGTTGCCGTAGCACCTAAACGACGCGCAGGGAGTTTGAATGATGTCTATCCCGCCAAGCCTGCCGGTGAAGCAATTCAGATGATCGTGACCGAACGCCACCGCTTTTACGTCGCTCTGCTTTAAAAGGGCGTTGAACTGTCCGAAATTTTCCTTGCACACACAGGGGTATTCGCTCAAAACTCCCCTCGCCTGCTTTGGGTCAAGCTTATAATACCGTCCGTCGCGCACAATGCAGCCCTTTTCCTTTTGCGGGATCTCCATGATCATGCGTGTGATTTCGGGAAATGGGATGTGCTGAAACATGAGCGACGGCAGCGGCTTTCCGCCGTTGGCGACTTTTTGCTCCTCGCTTTTTTTGATATACCAGTCGACTATCTCTTTTGAAACGTATTCGTAGCCGTTTTTACCCTCGTCGTCGTGACCGGCGGAGTCTATCATCCATATGTTGAAAACAACGCTTTTCCCGTCGCTGCTGTAAATCGGGATGTTGTATGTGCCGCAGCCGACATCACCTTTGGGATCGTAAGGCGGAATGCAGCAAGAATACCTCATGTATATATCCGCCTGCTCATCCTTTGAAAAAGCATTCATATCGTCGTGGTTTCCGAAAATAAACGCAAACGGGATGTTTCTTTCCTCAAGCGGCTTTAAAATGTGTCCAATCGCCTTTTTAAGCCGCCGCAGCGAGCCTTCGCGCGTTTTGATAACCTTGCGTGTCCCAAACCTTGCGTCGTCAAGGTGATTGCCGAGAATGTTGTCGCCTGTCAGCAAAACAAGGTCGGGGTTAATCAAATCATATGCCGAATCAAGCATTTTGAGCATGGCGCGTCTGGGGTTGTGAAGATCTTGAGTGTCGCTTACCTGCAATATGCGCAGTTTGTTGTTTTTGTTAAGCTTTATTTTTTTATTGTTCAATACCATATCCACCCAAACAGGAAAATCACGATAAGCCACTGCCACCACAGATATTTGACAGTTATGTTAAAGCTTGTCGAGTGACCCAAATAATTGACTGTTATAGCTTGGCTGCCGACCTTTTTGATGTTATATCCGGAGCATACAAACCCGGATGTAACAGTCTCTGTCGTGCCGTTGCTGTAATTGACATAAAGCTCAAGCCCTGACGGGTTAAAGGCATCTCTGTAAGTGTATGACGTCTTTGTCGGGGCTGTTTTGATGGATATGCCCGTTACGGCGACGGCGTTAACAACGACATTAAATTGAGCGGTAAGTCCCATGTAGGACACTGTGACAGACGTCGTGCCCGCGGATGTCAAAGTTGTCGGGCTGCATGAAAAGCCTTCGGAGATTATTTCGGACTGTCCGCTGCTGTAAATGACGTTGATGGTGAGCCCGCTTGTCGAAAGCGTTTCACCGACAAAATAAACAGTTTTGGACGGCATCGAACGAATGGATATGCTCTGCGCCAAGACATCGGAAACATTCACTGTAAATGATGTTTCAAAGCCGCCGAACATGACAGTTATGTGGTTTTCACCGGCTTGTTCAAGGACTGTGGGACTGCAAGTGAAACCTGTCGTGATAACCTCGGAAAAACCGTTGTTGTATGATGTTTTTATTGTCAGACCTGATGTGTTCAGAGCCTCGCCCATGAAATATTCTGTCTTTGTGGGCAGCGTGAACACGCTTATGCCCGTCATTGCGACGGCTGTCACATTGACGCTGAATGTCGTGTTAAATCCGCCGTGCGAAACTGTGATTTCGTGCGTGCCGCCGCTTGTGAACACGCC
>JAAYIY010000064.1 GCA_012523185.1 Clostridiales bacterium | reverse complement strand
GATCGATTCGCCAAGGCTCTGTTATTCCTATTGATTGGGCAAACATACTTTCATAATTTTCAAATCCTTGCATCTTTCATCACCGAGAAAATTATACCACTTTCACGGAGTTAGGAAAAGAGCCTTTAAAAAATCACGGCATGAACATTTTTTGAAACAGCGGCGTGAATTTTAAATCTGATAATCGATGTCTGATGTTGACTTTATGTCTTGTAAAACATATAATTTTATAAGATGCCGAACGAAACGGGCTTCGGGCACGAAACGAAGGAACGAACGGCAAATATAAAAATCGGCGCCGCTTTCCTGTGGCGCCCGCGCGGCTTTTGCCGTGAGAGGAAGGGTATTGTGAATCAGTTTGAATTAAAAAAGGCGTTTACCGAAAACAGGCGTGTTTACGGCACGCTGATTGCCTCGCCATCGCCGAAATGGGCGGCGGAAATCAGCAAGACGGGCGCGGATTTTGTGTTTATAGATTCCGAGCATATGCCGATTGACCGCTCGACGCGCGCGTGGATGTGCCAATGCTACAAGGCCTTGAACATCGCGCCGATTGTTCGCATACCGTTTTGCCACCCTTACGAGGCTTTTTCGGCCATTGAGGACGGCGCCGTCGGCATCATTTCGCCATACCTCGAAACGGCGGAGGAGGTGGACACGCTCATCGGCGCTGTCAAATACCGCCCGCTCAAGGGGAAACGTCTGCGCGAGGTGCTTTCGGGTCAGGCTCCGCTTTCAAAGAAAGAAAGGGAATACCTTGAGGATTACAACAAAGGTCATCTGCTGATCCTCAATATCGAAAGCCGTTTCGCCGTCGACCACCTGGACAAGCTTCTCGCAAAGCCGGAGGTAGACGCTGTTTTTATCGGTCCGCACGACTTGTCCATCAACATGGGAGTGCCCAAGGAGTACGACAACACGGAGTTTGAGGAGTATGTCGAAAAAATTATTTCGGAATGCGTCAGGCGCAAGCTGGGCGTTGGCAACCACTTCTCAGGAGACATTGAAAAGCAGATACAGTGGGCGCAAAAGGGCATGAATATTGTCGTGTGGAACTCGGATATCAGCCGCTTTATAAAGGCCATCGGCTCTGATTTCAACTATATAAAAGAAGCCCTCGGCGAAAGCACGCGGAGTGAAGCCGCGGATGTGACAATATAGCAACGGCAAAGCATTTTTCCGCCGCGCCACACAGGAAAACACCTTTTCGCACTGAACCAAAAAGGATGCGTTAAAAAAGAAAGGGTTAATTCCCAAAGCAAATGCAATAGTAACTTGTTTGGTTTGAAAAAGACTACATAAAACACGACAAAAACCCTTGATATTACTGGGTTTTTGCCGTGTTTAAGCTTTGTTTTGTCGCTTGTTGCGGCTTAAACCTGCTAAATGATGCTTAAAGACGTTAATTCCCAAAGTAAAATCCACCCCCGCGTCCACTGTGGAACTTACTTTGGGAATTAACTTGATGCTTAAAGATGCTCATTGAAGCGTAAAACGGCTCCTTAGGGATTGCGTTTTGCTTGAGTTTGTATTATAATATCAAATGTGTCATTGTGCGAATTTTGTGTATACGCTGTTTAGCAGTAAGACAAGCTGTAAGGAGAACTTCATAATGAAACGTACAGATATTATTACGACTGTCGGCAGGGACTTTCTCACTGAAAATATAGAAAACGGTGAATTCAGCTATGAAAAGGCTTTAAAAAAGATTGGCAAGGATTATTTGAGTTTCCTTGCTTCGGATGCTTCACGCCGATACAAAAACTTAGACTTGCGCTTTGCTGACGACAGGGTAACTGTGCTTATCGAAACAAAGGCGAAACTTGTCAAGGGCAATGCCGCAAAGGACATTGAGCAGTTACAGCAGTATGTAACGTATGAAAAGCACCTAACAAATAATAAGGTTGTTGCTGTATTGGCGGCAACTCAAACCGATGAAATTCGTGTATGGCTTGACGACAGCGGCGTTATTGACAACGAAAATGAAAAAAAGAGTGAACGTGTTATCCGTCCCTTTACAGACTATGTAGATGTGTTTTTCGGCGCAAGAAATGACAAAAGGACTATTGTCGAGAATACATACGCTCTTAATGAATTACTCCACGGCTACGGAATAAATGAAAAAATCCGTAGTCAGTTTGTTGGTACTTGTCTTTTAGCATTAAAAAACGGCTTAAAATATGAGGGATTGAGCACGAAACAAATTCGCGCAGGTATAGAGGAAATTCTAAATGCCCTGCTTGACAAAGCAAAAGACTTAAATAAAGCCGCTAAATTAGTTATTTTGAAAAGCAAAGTTATTGATTCACAAGATGTTACCGACTTAACAAAGGAACAATTTTCGCATGTTTTACAGGAAATAAAAGATAAAATCTTACCATTCATTAACGATAGGACAACAAAGGGACAGGATTTATTGAACCTATTCTTTACAACTTTCAATAAATACGTTGGAAAAGCCGATAAAAATCAAGCCTTTACGCCAGACCACATAGTTCATTTTATGTGTAAGGTCGTCGGTGTAAATCGTAACTCCGTTATATTAGACCCTTGCTGCGGTAGTGGAGCTTTCTTAGTCCGCGCTATGACAGAAGCGTTAGCAGACTGCGATACGGAGGACGAAAGAGAACACGTTAGAAAGAAACAGATTTATGGCATAGAGTATGAAGAAACGGCTTTCGGACTTGCCACAACGAATATGTTAATACATAGCGACGGCAATTCTAATATTGTTCAAGGAAGCTGTTTTAAGGCTGATAACTATGTTGACGCGGGGGTAAATGTTGTATTGATGAACCCGCCTTATAATGCGCAACGAAAGCACAGCGATAAAACGTATGTTAAAACTTGGAATAGCAGAGTTAAGGAAGACCCGTCAAAAGGCTTTCATTACGTTTATGAAATTGCCGAAAAGGTCAAAATCGGTCGGCTTGCTGTCCTGTTGCCTATGCAATGCGCTATTGGCACAGGCGCGGACATAAAGCTATTCAAAGCAAAAATGCTTGAAAAACACACTCTTGATGCGGTTTTTTCGTTCCCGCCTGATATGTTCCACCCCGGCGCAAGCGCCAATGCCTGCTGTATGGTTTTCAATCTTGGAACAAGACACGCAAACGCTCCCACAAGCACCTTTTTTGGATATTTTAGGGATGATGGCTTTGTAAAGAGAAAAAACCTTGGCAGGATAGAAAAGACAGACGACAAGAGCTTGGGCGTTTGGGCAAACATTGAAGCCAATTGGCTTGATTTGTATAGAGAAAGAAATCAAGAACCGGGGATTTCGGTATGCCGAAAAGTCACAGCTAATGACGAGTGGTTAGCAGAAGCATATATGAGTACAAACTATACCACTTTGACACAAAGCGATTTTGAAAAAGTAGTTAAGGACTATTTAGCATATGTTTTAAAAAGTGGTGAGCAACTATGAAGATTAAGGACTTGTTTATTCCGTATCAAGGTAATGGATTAGAGTTAATAAACCTTGATATCTCGGAACACTCGAATATCAACTTTATTTCCCGTACGGCACAGAACAATGGTGTTGTTGCACAAGTGGAAAAGGTCGAGGGTCTAATGCCGTTTGACGCGGGTTTAATAACTGTTGCTCTTGGCGGTAGCGTGTTATCGTCATTTGTTCAGACAAAGCCTTTTTACACAGCTTACCATATTATGGTGTTGAGGCCTAAAAAAGAAATGAGTTTGTCCGAAAAGCTTTTTTACTGTATGTGCATTGAAAAGAACGCCTACAGATACAGTTACGGCAGACAGGCTAACAAGACACTGAAAGATATAGAATTGCCCGATACTATTCCCGCTTGGGTAAGTTCTGCGATTATTAATCCAGTTACCACAAGCAATCTATCTGAAAATGCCCTTTCTTTTGATGTTTCAAAGTGGGCCTATTTTCCGTTGGCCGGTAAGGGTGGTATTTTCAAAATTGAACCCTGTAAATGCTCAAATGCGGGGCAATTACTTGAAGATGGTGATGATATAGATTATATAGGTGCAAAAAAAGACGACAACGGCGTTATGCGTCGTGTAAAGAGTAATGAAGAATTAACCACAAAGGGAAATTGCATTATATTTATCTGCGACGGTCAAGGCTCGGTGGGTTATACAAACTATATTGAAAATGCCTTTATTGGCTCGACAACGCTATCCGTTGGCAGAAACTCACGGTTAAATCGTTATAATGCCTTGTTCTTAGTTGCCGTTTTAGACCGTGAAAGATATAGGTATTCTTTCGGACGCAAATACAAAACGAATTTGTTGAAAGCGCGTGTATTATTACCCGTGAAAGACAACGCGCCTGATTGGGAATATATGGAAAGATATATTAAATCTTTACCTTATGGCGATAGACTAAAAGGGTGGGTTTAAATTCCGTTCCTTTTTTACGTCCTTTTCTTCGCATATATCATCAAGTCGCTTTTGTACTCCTAAAACGTGTCAACGCGGATAATACCGTAATCCACGCCGCAAAAGCGTACAACCCGACTTTAAAAATCACATAACGCCGCCGCTCCGTCAATTCGTTGCCGGGGCGATTGGTTTTTTTGGTGCTATGCTGCCGTTGCGGTCGGCGGCGGATTATGAGATGAAAAAGTGGCGTTGAAAGATTGACTTTAGCGCCTTTGACGCAAAAGGCCTTACCACCCGAAATATTTCTCGCGCTGTGCTTTCATTCTTCCGGAAATCAGCCGCAGGGTTTCTTCCGCGCCGGGGATGCCGCAGGCATAATCCTTCATCGCGCGCCCCTCTTCAAAGCATAGCTCGTCGTGCAGGGGAATAAAATTATTCCCCAGAAAACAGGCGTAGCGCACAAAGCGCCATTCGCCGACATAGCGCCGCGTGTCGTGAATTGTGTCCACAGCCACTGAATAGAAGTCTTTAATAGACGCAATCAGGGCGCGGCGTTCGTTGACGGGGGAAAACACGATGGTGGAGGCAACATTGGCATCACAATTGTCGGACAAAAACGCGCCGTGGCTGTCTGTCGAGCCGACAATGGGGTAACGGCGGCCGCGGGCGCGGTCTTCATAATACTGCAAGGTCTGAAAGCCGTTCTGCTCAAAACTGATGTCGCCGTCCAGCACCTCGAATGCGCCGAACTCGTGGGATTCCATGATGGCGTCAACAAAGCTCGGCGGCACGACAAAGACACCTCGCCGCCCATAGGGATGGCAAAACAGGCTAAGGCCGCCGCACTTTTTGACTTCGTTAAAGACCCAAAGGCAGGACGCGTAGGTATAGCGCTCCGAACCGCGCAGCCGTGCGGGAATTTCGATGGTCTCGGCATAAGCCTCAATTTCATCCCAACGAGCCTGCGGATTCTCCGAAAACATGTTATTAATGCTTTTTTCACCGCCAAAATTAACAATATGCGGGCTGTGAATGCGCTTTCCCTCAAAATCACAGGGAGGGTGAATCTCCTCGCCGGGCACGATGGTCAGCTCAATGGGCACGTCCTTGTATGCCTCGATAGCCTCAAGTGACGGCTCATATTTGCGATGGTCCGTGATAGCCATAAAGTCATAGCCGATTTTGCGGTATTCCGCGCAGACGATAGCCGGCGCCAGCTCTCCGTCGGAGCGGCAGCTGTGCATGTGCAGGTCGCCCCTGAACGGGTAGCGCCCCACAAGATCCTCGTCTATGGCATAGACATTCAGGCGCAGACTGTCGTCAATGCGGATTAAATACTGCTGCTCGCTAAAAAACTCAAAGGAAAATCGGATACAGCCGTCGGCGTCGGGCGTGACGGTGTACTCGAATAAATTCGGTCGGTCGGGGAAATTTTTTGGCTCGCCTTCGTCAAGGGGGCATATTAACAGTTTGTGTTCCCCGGGCGCAAAGGCCGCCTGCAATCCGAGAGGCGCGACTGTGATTGTGCTGGTTTTTCCGACAGGAATTACCTTGGGATAAATGTCATAATGCCGCAGGGCAGTGTCAAAGCTTAGCTGTAATTGGTTTGTGAACATGGTTTACTCCTTTAAAAAATATTTTGTCGGTTTCGCTTTTTGAAAGCTTTTTCGCTCACAGTATATCACAAAGAAACGAGGCTATCAAGCAAGAGTTCACTTCGGGCATATCGGCAAAAACCAACGGGCGGATTGGCTGATTTATTTTGACAGTCAGCTCCTGAGAAATCATCTTTCCGAATGGCATTTTTTGTGTGTAAGGTGCTTTGATATGAGGATTTTGAACGGCATGAATCTCTTTGAAACACAAAAGTTTCAAGGAGTTTTTTTGTGTGCAGACAGGATTAAAATGTGCCTTAATACTCACAAAAAGAAGGTTGTTGTAAGGTTTAAGATGTTTTGCCTTTAATGCGGCGCCGCACAGCGACTATCTAACGCGGCACTCCCCCCACTGTGGCTCTCCTCCACCGTGGCTCTCCCTCTGGGAGAGCTGTCGCGCAGCGACTGAGAGGGGAGGTCTTTCCGCAACATCTCCCGCAAAGAACCTCTCCGTCTCCGCTGAAGCGGAGCCACCTCTCCTACCACCGTGGCTCTCCCTCCGGGAGAGCTGTCGCGAAGCGACTGAGAGGGAGGTCTTTCCGCAACCGCTCCCGCAAAGAACCTCTCCGTCTCCGCTGAAGCGGAGCCACCTCTCCTAAAGGAGAGGCAATGCGAAGCGACTGAGAGGGG
>JAAYIY010000063.1 GCA_012523185.1 Clostridiales bacterium | reverse complement strand
TCTTGACAGTTTTGGCGTGAGCGCAAGCATTGTAGATGTGTTCAGGGGGCCGTCTGTCACAAGATATGAGCTTGTTCCCGCCGAGGGTGTCAAGATAAGCAAGATAACAAATCTTGCCGACGACCTTGCCCTGCGGCTCGCGGCATCGGGTGTGCGGATAGAAGCTCCGATACCAAATAAAGCCGCCATAGGCATAGAAGTTCCCAACAAAGCTAAGGCATCGGTTTACATACGCGAGATAATCGACACAGACGTATTTGTCCGCGGCAGCCGAAAGAGCCTTTTAAACGTCACTCTCGGAAAGGATATCACCGGCAACGTAATATGCGCCGACCTTTCAAGGATGCCGCACCTGCTCATAGCGGGCACCACAGGTTCGGGCAAATCGGTCTGCATCAACTCCATGATTATGAGCATACTGTTCAACGCCGATCCCGACGAAGTCAAGCTTCTGATGATAGACCCGAAGCAAGTTGAATTCACCGTATACAGCGGCATTCCACACCTGCTTGTTCCCGTTGTGTCCGACCCGCGCAAGGCCTCCGGCGCGCTTAATTGGGCTGTTACGGAGATGCTCAAGAGGTATAAGATTTTTTCCGAAAAGAATGTTCGTGACATAACAGGCTACAACAAGCTTGCCCAAAAAACAGACGAGCTTGAAAAGATGAACAGGATTGTCATCTTTATTGACGAGCTTTCAGATTTGATGATGGTTGCGCAAAACGAGGTTGAGGACGCCATTTGTCGGCTGGCGCAGATGGCGCGCGCCGCCGGTATGCATCTTGTAATCGCGACACAGCGGCCGTCCGTCGATGTTATAACAGGCGTAATCAAGGCGAACATACCAAGCAGGATTGCACTTTCAGTCTCCTCTCAAATTGACTCCAGAACAATAATCGACATGGCGGGCGCTGAAAAGCTGCTCGGCTACGGCGATATGCTTTATAACCCCGTCGGCATATCAAAGCCTGTCCGTGTGCAGGGCTGCTTTGTTTCTGACGGCGAGGTTGAAAGAGTCGTCGATTTCATAAAGAATCAGGAAGGTTCCTCATATGACGAGGAGGTTCTGGACGAGATTGACCGCCAAACTCCGTCCGGCAAAAAAGGGTTTTACGGCGGCGCGTCAGGCACGGACGGGGAGGCTTCTTCCGTCGACGAAAAGCTTCAGCAGGCTGTTGATGTTGTCGTCGAGGCGCAAATGGCGTCGACGACCCTCCTGCAACGCAAATTAAGCCTTGGATACGCAAGAGCCGCAAGGCTTATAGACGAGCTTGAGGAAAGAAAGATTGTCGGTCCTTTTGAGGGCAGCAAGCCGCGCAAGGTGCTTATCTCAAAGCAGCAGTGGATGGAGATGTGCGCCCTTTCACAGGACGGTCTGCCGGACATTGACGGAGATGCTTTAAACAGCCCGGAAAGTGATGAAGACGATGTTTAACATGAGACGCGGTAAAAGGACTTTAAGGCGAAAAATTGCTTCGTCATTATCCGCGTTGTTTATGACAGCCGCAATACTCATAACTTTGTCGGGGCAAGAGGGATTTCCTCTCGACATTCCGACGTGGAGCGATGTTTTCACATATGTCAGGCTGAAGCCTGTTTCAAACGGCGACGACAACCCCTTTGCCGTGCATTTTATAGATGTCGGTCAAGGCGACAGTGTTTTTATCAACTCTGTTTACGGCTGTATTTTAATAGACGGCGGTGAAGATGGCTGCGGTGAAAAGATAATTTCTTACATCGGCGCTTTAGGAGTCCGTTCAATTGATTATGTTATCGCCACACACCCTCACTCTGACCACATTGGCGGGCTTGACGAAATAATCGACGCATTTGAGATCAAAAATGTCATTATGCCGAGGCTTTCTGAAATAAACACGCCGACGACGCGCCGCTATGAGGATTTTTTAAAGGCTGTCGGCAAATCGGGCGCAAAGGTTATTGCCGCGAAGCAGGGAGCGGGCTATGAGTTGGGAAAGGTTTATATGCTCATATTGTCGCCTGTGTCACAAAGCAAGGATTTGAACGACATGTCTGTCGTTGCGAGAGTTTCCTACGGAAAGACATTTTTCCTTTTCACGGGCGACGCCGGTTCAACCGTTGAAAAGGAAATAGCGCGCGGAGAATATGCGGATTTTTTGCGCGCCGACGTGCTGAAAGCAGGCCATCACGGCAGTAAAACTTCAAGCTCCGCAAGCTTTTTAAATAAAGTTCGGCCCGACAGCATCATTATTTCCTGCGGAGAGGGCAACAGCTACGGTCATCCTCATAACGAGGCGCTTCAAAGGATGGAAAAGTCAGGCGCCGACATTTTACGCACCGACAAAAGCGGAACGATAATCGTCAGCAGCGACGGCGAATCGCTTAACTTCAAAACCGAAAAGGAGTAGACGATTGAAAAGACTTACAATAGACCGTATCGAGGGAGATATCGCCGTTTGTGAGCTTGACGACGGCTCAATGACCGACATAGAGCTTTCAAGCCTCCCCGAGGGCACTCGTGAAGGCAGCGTGCTTGTTTCAATAGACGGAGTGTCTTATTCAATTGATAAAGATGCGGAAAATGCCGCGAGGGAACGGCTTTTTAAAATGCAGGAAAGCTTATTTGACGAATAGCATTTTTAAAGCCTTGCGTCGTTACTTCTTACAATTGCTATAAACCGAAAATCAACACCACAAAACAAAAGCCGCCGTAAATGTTGTGACAACAACCACGGGCGGCTTTTAATGTTTAATTTTGTTTTTGAGCCGCAGCCACAAAGCAGCGGTGAATTGTTGCTCTCGGCGCGTCGGCGCGGCTTGTCAATCTTTAAGCGGCACACCGTTTGCATCAAATGCTATTGTGCCTGTGAGAATCTGCACGCCCTCAATAACAGACCATATTAAGCTTACCCACGAGAGGATTCCGAAAGACAAAATTGTTATAAGCAGCTGTGCGACAGCTTTGCCGGTATAGCCGAGATAGAAGTTGTGCACGCCAAACACGCCAATCAAAATCGCAAGCAGACCTGCCGCAATTTTTGATTTTGCGTTTGGGTTCAGATTGATATTTTGCAAGGGCGCTCCGCAGTTTACACAGCAGGCTGAAGCGGGATGGTTTTTCATCCCGCAGTTTTTACAAAAAATAGGCGGCGGGGCAAAATCGACAGGTGCGGCGCAGTTTTGACAGTTTATTGAGTTGTCGGGGATTTGGGCTCCGCAATTTTTACAAAACATATCTAAAACCTCCATATCTCTAAGCTTTTTAAATTATATCATGTCTTAATATTTAGTGCAACATAAGATTTGCGGCGGCTGTGTCCTGCCGAATTGTTTTATGTTTGTGTGAATTTAACCTTTTTATGCTTTTACCAGCCTCTGCCATAGTCTTTGAAGCAGTCCGCGCACACCTTTTGCCCGTCTTGCAGGCGCATTTTATGCTCAGGCGCGCCTTCGCCGCAGATTTCGCAAATCACAGTCTCAAACAGGCGGGTTTTTTCGGGCATGTCTGATTTCGGCTCTGAAAACGTGAAGATTTCATCCACAGGCGCATTCAAAAGATATTCCATCCACTGTTCACGGCTCATCCCTTCATTTTTGCCCGGTTTAAGGCACACGCGCAGCTTTTTGCCGCTTTTGCGGTCAAAAAAAGAAAAAGCCTGCTTTCCCGTGCCGTTATAAATAAGGTTTCCCTTGCCGATTGTGCAGCTCAAAATTGCCTGAACGGCATCCACGCCGCAGGCGTCATTTTCCGTGACGCACACTATCGCCTCATCATCCGAAACACCAATCCCCATTTTTTGTGCTGCCGCCTCGCACGCTTTAAACCCGATTGCCAAACCGGGGCATTTATGCCCGTGAAACGATACAGCTTTTTCCCAAAGATTTTTGTTCAAAAGTCTCCCCCTTGTTTATGTCCGCAAGGCGCCATTGTCAGACGACAAACACGACCACCGCAAGCCAAAAGCCCGCTGCAAGGCGTCGCCCGGCGCAGCTTAACATCTGATTCTGCTGTCAGCACTTTTCTTATATGGATTACAACAGATTATATCATGAGCCTAAAAACAAGTCAATCGGCTTTGTTGACCCTTTTTGTTTATAAAATAGCTTGCAGGGGACGGGAGACAGAGCGCAGGGCAGACAGGGCGCAGGGCATAGCAGAGGCAGGGGAGGGCGTCATCAGGCGTTAGGTATAAGATTAAAGCGACTCGTTCAAAACCTTTTTGAGGTATTGCCCTGTAAACGACTTTTCACAAGCGGCAACTTCCTCAGGCGTTCCGTAAGCTACGACTTCTCCGCCCCTGTCGCCGCCGTTCGGGCCGAGATCAATGACTGTGTCGGCGGTCTTTATCACATCAAGATTATGCTCTATCACAATCACCGTGTTGCCATTGTCAACAAGCTTTTGCAAAACATCTGTCAGCTTATGCACGTCCGCCGTGTGCAGGCCTGTCGTAGGTTCGTCAAGAATATACATTGTTTTTCCTGTGGAGCGGCGCGACAGCTCTGTTGAAAGCTTTACGCGCTGCGCCTCGCCGCCTGAAAGAGTGGTGGCGGGCTGACCGATTTTAATATAGCCCAACCCGACGTCGCAAAGCGTCTGAAGCTTGCGGTTGATTTTCGGCAGCGCGCTGAAAAAGTCAAGCCCCTCGTCAACAGTCATTTCAAGGACGTCATATATATTTTTGTCCTTAAATTTTACTTCCAATGTCTCGCGGTTATACCGCGCGCCTTTGCAAACGTCGCACGGAACGAAAATATCGGGCAGAAAATGCATTTCAATCTTTACAATCCCGCCGCCCTGACAAGCTTCACAGCGTCCGCCCTTGACATTAAAAGAAAATCTGCCGGGGCTGTAGCCGCGCCGCTTCGCGTCTGTGGTAGATGAAAAAAGCTCCCGTATATCGTTAAAAACGCCTGTGTATGTGGCGGGATTTGAGCGGGGCGTCCTGCCTATGGGCGACTGGTCAATGTCAATGACTTTGTCAAGAAATTCGATTCCTGATATCCCGTCGTGTTCCCCGGCGAATTTTTTTGCGTTGTTAAGCTCCGCCGCAAGGCGTTTGTACAGGATTTCGTTTATAAGAGAAGATTTGCCGCTGCCCGACACGCCCGTTACACAAATAAATTTTCCGAGCGGTATTTTGACTGTGATATCCTTGAGGTTGTTTTCGCGCGCGCCTGTGATGACAAGGTGTTTACCGTTGCCGCGGCGGCGTTTTTGGGGGATGGGGATTACCTTTGCTTTGCTTAGGTACTGCCCTGTAACAGAATCTGGACAGCTTTTGATTTCGTCAATTGTCCCGGCGCAAACGATGCTGCCGCCGTGTATGCCGGCGCCGGGGCCGATGTCAATAATATAGTCAGAAGCGTACATTGTCTCCTCATCATGCTCCACGACTATGAGCGTGTTTCCGGCGTCGCGCAAATTTTTAAGCGTTTCAATAAGCTTTGCGTTGTCGCTTTGGTGAAGTCCTATGCTCGGTTCGTCAAGAATGTATATGACGCCCATCAGCGACGAGCCTATCTGCGTGGCAAGCCTTATACGCTGGCTTTCGCCTCCGGAAAGACTTCCGGAGGAGCGTGAAAGAGTGAGATAATCAAGCCCCACGCTCACAAGGAAATTCATGCGCGCGCGTATCTCTTTTAAGATAGCGTCAGCTATCATGTGTTCGCGCTGTGTCAGTTTCAGCCCGCCAAGAAAATTTAAACCGGTGTTTATCGGCATACGCGTGAAATCATATATGTTTGTATCGCCGACAGTGACACACATTGACTCCGGCTTCAGCCTTGATCCGCCGCAGTCAGGGCATTTGCGCGCCGTCATATACTGCTCAATCTCAGCCCGCGCCCATTCGCTTGAGGTCTCCTTGTAGCGGCGCTCTATGTTGTTGATAATTCCCTCAAACACGACGCCAAAGGTGCCGCTTCCGTATTCGCTTCGGCGGTGAACTGTGATTTTTTTGCCCTTTGTTCCGTAAAGCAGCGCGTCAACCGCTTCTTTCGGCAGATCTTTTACAGGCGTGTCCATCGAAAATCCGAAAAAGTCCGCCAGCCCCTCATAGTACATTTGCGCGATTGTGCCGCCCTCAGAGTTTGACCAGCCGCTTGCTTTGACTGCGCCGTTTCTAAGCGACAGCGTCTTGTCCGGCAAAACAAGGTCGCGGTCAACCTTCATGAATATGCTAAGACCCGTGCAGGTCGGGCACGCGCCGAACGGGTTGTTAAAAGAAAACATACGGGGCGACATTTCCTCAATGCTGACACCGTGTTCGGGGCAGGCATAGTTAAGGGAAAACATCATTTCCTCGTCTCCGACGACGTCTACCGCAAGTATACCGTCGGAAAGGTTTGTGGCAGTCTCAACTGAATCGGCAAGGCGGCTGCGTATGTCGCTTTTGATTACCAGCCTGTCAACAATTATCTCAATCGTGTGCTTTTTGTTTTTGTCAAGCTGAATCTTTTCTGAAAGGTCATAAATTATTCCGTCGGCGCGGACACGCACAAAGCCGCTCTTTCTTGCCGACTCCAGCTCCTTTAAATACTCGCCTTTCCTGCCCCTCACAATAGGTGAGAGAATTTGTATCCTTGTGCCTTCCTGAAGCTCCATTATTTTGCGCACAATATCGTCCACCGACTGGCGCGTTATCTCCCTGCCGCACACAGTGCAATGAGGTATCCCGATGCGCGCGTAAAGCAGGCGCAGATAGTCATATATTTCCGTGACGGTGCCGACTGTGGAGCGTGGATTTTTTGAAGTTGTTTTCTGGTCAATGGAAATGGCGGGCGACAATCCCTCGATGGACTCGACATCCGGCTTTTCCATCTGTCCGAGAAACTGTCTCGCATATGAGGAAAGCGACTCGACATATCTGCGCTGACCCTCGGCATAAATAGTGTCGAAGGCAAGTGAGGATTTGCCGGAGCCTGACAAGCCTGTTAAAACAACAAGCTTGTCCCTCGGAATAACAACGTCAATATTTTTAAGGTTGTGCTCACGCGCACCCTTCACAATCAAATTCTTTTGCATTTTTTTATTTCACGCTTCTTAACTTTTCAATTTTATCTCTCAAATACGCAGCATGTTCAAATTCAAGTATCTTGGCGGCGGCTTTCATCTCTGTCGTGAGCTTTAAGATCATCTGCTCACGCTCAAAACGGCTCATGCGCGAAACAGACTTTTCAGGCTTGTCATCAGCGCTGCCGGAGATTTCGATTATATCACGAACATCCTTTTGAATCGTTTTGGGAGTGATGCCGTGAGCGGCGTTATATTCAGACTGCTTTTTGCGTCGGCGCTCCGTCTCCGTGATGGCCTTTTCCATGGACGGCGTGACAGAATCGGCATACATAATCACATGACCGCCGACATTTCTTGCCGCCCGCCCGACTGTCTGTACAAGAGATGTTTCGGAGCGCAGGAAGCCTTCTTTATCAGCGTCTAAAATGGCGACAAGAGACACCTCCGGGATATCAAGCCCCTCGCGCAGCAGATTGATTCCGACAAGTACATCAAATTCGCCGAGCCGCAGTCCACGTATTATCTGCATACGTTCTATTGTGTCAATGTCGTGATGCATATAACGCACCTTGACGCCGAAATCAAAAAGATAGTCGGTCAAATCCTCTGCCATCTTTTTTGTCAAAGTCGTAATAAGGACACGTTCGCCGCGGTCGATGCGAATCGAGATTTCCGATATGAGGTCGTCTATCTGCCCTTCAGTCGGCTTTACTGTTATTTCCGGGTCAAGCAGACCT
The DNA here is from genome assembly GCA_012523185.1 of Clostridiales bacterium. Classification (GTDB taxonomy): domain Bacteria; phylum Bacillota; class Clostridia; order Oscillospirales; family Acutalibacteraceae; genus UBA1425. Next base: position 8,189 of record JAAYIY010000063.1, on the reverse strand, counting down.
GTGGGACGTATTACCTGCTCGACTATTCCGGCGCTGACAGTGCGCTCAAATTCTCCGGGGGTGGCGCTTACAAATATCTTTTGCCCCACACGCTCATAAAATTCGTCATATGTCAGCGGTCTGTTGTCATAGGCGGACGGCAAACGGAATCCGAATTCGATGAGGCTGTCTTTGCGCGAGCGGTCGCCACCGTACATTCCACGCACCTGCGGCAGCGTCACGTGGGATTCATCGACAAAAAGAATAAAATCTTTCGGGAAGTAGTTCAGCAGCGTAAACGGCGCCGAACCTGCGGGGCGCCCCGACATAACGCGTGAATAGTTTTCAATGCCCTTGCAGAAGCCTGTTTCACGCAGCATTTCTATGTCGTATTCTGTCCTTTGACGTATACGCTGCGCCTCAAGCAGCTTGCCTTCTGATTCAAACGCCTTAACACGGTCAAGCATTTCGGCATAAATCTCTGTTATCGAGCTTTCAAGCTTGTCAGGCTGAATGACATAGTGGGAAGCCGGGTATATCGCGACGTGTAAAAGGACGCTTGCGACTTCGCCTGTGATGGCGCGGATTTCGCATATCCTCTCTATCTCATCGCCGAAGAACTCAATCCGAACGGCGTTTTCATTTGAATAGGCGGGGAATATCTCGACGACATCGCCGCGGACTCTGAATTTGTTTCTCGTAAAGCTGATATCGTTTCTTTCATATTGTATCTCGACAAGCTTTGCTATCAGATCGTCGCGCTTTTTGACCATGCCGGGGCGAAGTGAGATAACCATACTCCTGTAATCTATCGGGTTGCCCAAACTGTAAATACATGAGACGCTCGCGACTATGATAACATCCCTGCGCTCTGAAAGCGCAGACGTTGCGGAATGGCGAAGCTTGTCTATTTCGTCGTTGATGGACGAATCCTTTTCGATGTATGTGTCAGTTGTCGGGATATATGCCTCGGGTTGGTAATAGTCATAATACGACACAAAATACTCAACTGAATTTTTCGGAAAAAACTCCCGAAACTCGCCGCAAAGCTGCGCGGCAAGCGTCTTGTTATGAGCAAGCACAAGCGTGGGGCGGTTGACGGCGGCAATGACATTTGCCATTGTGAATGTTTTTCCGGAGCCTGTTACGCCAAGAAGCGTCTGCTCTGCGTTGCCGTTGTTAAGTCCGTTGACAAGCGCGTCAATTGCCTGCGGCTGGTCGCCTGTGGGCACATATTCAGATTGTAAAATGAATTTATCCATAAAAAGTCTCCGAAACAAAAGTCCAAATTAAATCCTTCGATAAGATAAGTGCCGCAAAATCCGCGCCGACGCAAGCCTTGCATGACGTGAGGATTTTAAGAAATTTATAAAGCGCAAGCCCTGCCGAAATTCAAAGTCTTAAACAAAAAGTATCCCGAATTTCGGGCTTTCCGCCATGGCGAAAATATCGTGACCGGAAACTATCACATGGTCAAGAAGCTTTATATTCATATCAGAAAAGAGCCTGAAAACTTCTTTTGTTGTGCTTATGTCATTTTGCGACGGAACCGCCAACCCGTTAGGGTGATTGTGAGTCAAAATGACAGAGCCGGCGTTGCTTCGGAAAGCAGTTTCAAGCAAAGTCCTCCTGTCGATATTAACGTTGTTTTTTGAGCCGATTGAGACTTTGCAGCAGTTTGTCAAAAGACCCGCGTTGTTGAAGCAAAGCAGCTTCACAATTTCGCTCGTCTCGCTTATAAACTCGGCGCGTATGTAGTCAAGCAGGGATTTTCGGTCTGTTATTGTCACTTTATCAGGAATCATATCAGAAAAATAACGCTTTGCAAGCTGCGGCAGCATGGTCAGGAAAACAGCGGTATAGTAACCGATTCCCTTCACCTTTACAAGCTCCTCATATGGGGCGTCCAGCACAGCGGAAAGCGAGCCGAAGGTGTCAAGCAGACGGTGCGCAATCTCGTTTGTGTCGCCGTAAGGCTGGGAATAAAAAAGAACAAATTCAAGCACGTTGTGGTCGGGAAAGCCGCCAAGTCCGCTTTTTAAAAACCGTTCACGAACACGCATGCGGTGGTTACCGTGTATATTCTTATCTTTATTTTGCTCTTTACCCATAGCCGCACGAAACCTCTCAAAGCTTTAATAAGTTTATGTCTTAATTGCCACGGAAAAAAGTATGTCAAACTATATTGTACCTCTTGATAAAATGTTTATCAAGTAGATTTGCGCAGATTTCGTGAAAAAGGGCAAAATTCGCGAGAACAGGCGGATTTTATGAGAATGAGGGATGAGAGAAAAAGAGGATTACAGGGGATTGCACGGAAAAGGCGCTTTCGCCGAAAACAGGGAAATGATTTTAAAACCATTTCCCTGTTATGCAAAACATAAAGAGCGCCCGTGATGCTTTTGCTTTTTTATGATGCCGCGAAACACAAGCAAATAAAGCTGCCGTGAATCACTCGGCGTTTTCGTCGTCGTCGTCATGGCTGCTGTTTTGGGAATCACTTTCAATGCCGGTGTCATTGTCATTTTCATAGCCGTTCCCGTAACCGTTCCCGTAACCGTACCCGTATCCGTAAACGTAGTCATATCCGTAGCTGTTGTTTCTGTAACGCCTCGTGTATTGGCTGTAAAGCCGCCTGTTACTTACGGGATTGACGTTGTTGTAAACACAGCCGATTATTTCAGCTCTGCCGTTTGAAAGGTCGGCAAGCGCGCCCCTGATTTTGTCAACGGGGGACTGGTCTTCGCGAATAACCATAATAAGAGCGTCGGCGTAGTTAGTTATGATGGAAGCGTCTGTTACAACTCCCGCGGGAGCTGTGTCGATAATAACAAAATCAAATTCGCTGCGAACAGCCTTGATGACTCTTTCCATTTGCGGCGTTGACAAAAGCTCTGTGGGGTCAGAAACAGTGCTGGTGCCGGCAAGCAAAAAGATTTTGTGCTTTTCGACATATCTGATAGCCTTTTCATATGAACCGGCGTCAAGTATTGCGTCGGGAAGCCCGTGACCCTTGTTTTCCGTTATGTTTGTCAGAGAAAGAATCCTGCACACCGCCGGCTTTCTAAGGTCGGCGTCAATGAGCAGAACAGAACGCCCGTTTTGAGCAAGCGCAATCGCAAGGTTAGTCGCGACAGTGGTTTTTCCCTCGCCCTCGCCGGTGCTTGTGACAACAAAAACTTTGTGTTTGTGCTTTGAGGAAAGGCTTTCGATACGAGTTCTGAGAGCTTTGTAAGTTTCGATAAAGGCAAAACCGGCGGCGCGTTCGTTCATCAAAATCGGGCTGTCATAAGTGCCTGCGCCCTTTCTTTTTTTGCTTTTCTTAAACGCTCTTGATACGACGCCAAGAACAATGAGATCGAGCCTTACGCCAATCTCGTCAACACTTTGCACAGTATCTTTCAGCACGTTTGAAAGCAAAATCATAATCAGCGCTATGACCGTGGCGGAAAAACCGCCGACGACAGCGTATCTTATTCCGGAAATGTTTGTGTCCGGCTTTACGGGCACATTCGGCAAATCACAAACTGAAAGAGAGGAGTTTACAAATCCCGCTTTTTCAACAACAGCGTCGAAGTTATCGATTACGGAAACGGCAAGGTTATATGACCTTGCGCTTCCGGCTGTCGTTATCTCCATTATTAAAATGTTTGTGTTCGTGACACTGCTCATTTTTATAGCCTTGCAAACATCCTCCGACGTCATGTTTGGAATCCCGCAGGAGGCGGCGACCTTTTCACACAATGTCCTGCTTGAGAGGATATATTTATAAGTGTTCGCCATAGTGATGGAGGCGTTTATGTCGCTGCTTGAATATGAGTCCTCGTTAGTCAAGACTCTGTTTGAGACGACAAACGAAATGCTGGATGTATAGGCGGGATCTGTTGTCAGCTCTGAAAGCATAAATCCGCTGCTTGCGCCGAAAAAGCCCGCAAGCAAAATTATCCACCATCTGGCGAATATAAATTTTGCAAGATAAGCTATGTTTATCTCGATTCCGTTTTGCGCTTTTGAACTGCTTTTGCTATCCAAAATCCCAACTCCTAATTGTTAATCGAATGTTTCCCGCGTGTTTTTTCGGCGCCGTCGTTTAAAAAAGAAGCGGCGAACGCCGAAGCTATCACAAGATGAACCTGCATTTTATAATAATTAACCATGCCGTATTCAAATATGAGCAAAAGAATTATAAGCGGCAGGAAAAGCAGCGCGGTTTTGTGACCGTTTAATGTTTGCTTTATGAGCTTTACAAAAATATACAGATAAAACCAATAATAAACGACAAGCCCGACGACGCCGAGATCGGCGGCAATCTCCAGATAATTGTTGTGGGCATAAGTAAATATGTTTCCATAAAGGTTGCTTAAATATCCGAAATTGTTGATGCCGTGACCGATTATCGGCTTTTCGAGGAAAAACCCCTTTGCCAAGCTAATGTAAAGCTCGCGCAGCGCAAGACTGTTGTCGGAGCTTTTATCGTTCATAAAATAATTAATCATGCTGTCCATGCGGATGCCGATTGTTTGATAAAGCTGAGGAACCTCATAAATCAGCACGATGGAAAGCACCGCCACGCCGATAATGATAAAAATCCGCAGAATATAATTCTTTGCGCGGTAATTGAACGCGACAATCATTATTATTGCAAGAACACACATGAGCAGCGCTTTTCTTGAGCTTGTGAGAGCCGCCGTAAAGAAGCACACGGCACACACGATGTACATTAAATATTTGCCTCTGACAAAAGCCTTATAAAACGAAATGATAAGACAGATTGAGATGGCTAACCCGACGTCATTTGTATTATAACCTGTAACAGACCCGATAAAACCGCTGAACCACTCGGCAGGCGGCGTTTTAACAAAAATATAAATAATGAGATAAAGGCTTGCCGCTATAACTGTGTTGAGATATGTCTCAAGCCGTTCGGGACTGTCGATATAATAAAAAACAAAGGTAGTGACAACAAGAATCTGCAAAATGCGGGACAATGGCTGAGTGGCGGAGTAAAACGAAGCCGCCCAAAGGCAGGACGAGACGCAAAGCGCATAAAAAAGGGCGTACCATATTGTGTTAAGGGGAATAAACAGTTTTTTAAAAATGTTGCCTTTAAGCAAAAGACCTATTGATGAAACGCCTGTAAAAAGAAAAAAAACAAAATAATAAAAAAAATTATTTGTTTCGTCAAAATTTCCGTAACATATACAGGAAAGCATAAAAAGGAAAAAACTGCAATTCCACGCAACGTCCCAAAAACTGTTTGTGACATTGATTCTAAGCAATCCGTTTTTATACTCTACCATAGCTTGTTCCGCAAGAAGGTTCAGCCGCCGCTTATCTCTTGTGCGAATTGGCTGTAATTGTCTTTTGCGCGGAAATTCTCCTCCCAGTTTTTGCGTGCGTTATGCCGCAAGGCAATGTATTCCCCGCGTGAAATTAAGGCAAAATCCTTAATGGCGGCGGCAAGCAGATTGTTTTGAAAATCGGCGGGAATCAGCACCCCCGTCTTGCCGTTTAAAACAATTTCTCCCGTGCCGCAAACATCGGTGGCGATGGAAGGTATGCCGAAAGACGCCGCCTCCATTATCGAAACGGGAAGACCCTCGTTGCCGCTGACATTTATAAAAACATCAAACGGTCTGTGAGAATACAGCTCCAGCACACTTTTGTTAGAAAGAGCGCCGATAAAATTCACTTCCATAAAACGTAAAAGCTTGTCCGTCTTGCGCTTGAGCGTCCTTAAATCGGGACCCGTACCTATGTGTGTCCACGACAGCCTGACGCCGCTGTCCTTAAGCAGCGCAAGCGATTCCGCAATCCTGTCAAGGCGCTTGACGGGAACGACGCGCGAACAAGAGACAATGCGAAATATGCCGTCGTCGGCGACGGCGCCCGGCCCGTGGTCGAGCGTGCCGAGATATGAGCGGCGAATCTTATGTGACCAGCGCGGATAATTGGCGCTTAAATAGTTTTTGCCGTGTTCGGAGCAGACATACAGCATGTCAATACCTGAAAAAAGGCGGTTGCGGCCGGGGAGGTAATCAAGCGAATTTGCGAAACTGTATATGTCGTATCTGTGACCCCTCGAAACAAGACGGACACTGTCATAGCTTTTGCCTAAATGCTCCTTTAGGAGTATGCCCGTCATTGCCGTGACAAAAAACCAGTAGCTGTAAATGACAATATTATCATAGCCGGAGAAATCCATATTTTCCATGACTTTGACAATCTCTCTGAAATGCCTTTCGGAGCGCGTTTCAAAATATTTGAGAAAAAGACGCCGCTTAATTGAGAGCGCCGCAGACTTTTTGTCCTTTGGGAATTCGTCGGAAATACGGGGCGCACGAAATGCCGCTTGAAGAACGTCGCAAAGCCTTGAGAGGCGTTTATTTTTTGGTGAAACACTGAAGCTTTCGGCGTTTTGCGGGAGCTGTCTCACCGACGTCCCGACAGCGTCAAGCGAAAAAAAGATGATTTTGTCAAAAAAATCCGCGCAGGAGGGCAGCTCGCTTTCAATGAACGGCTCCGTGCTGCCGTATGGAAACCCCGCTGTGATAAAAATCAGGCAATTTTTCACTTCCGCACAGTTCCTCCCGCCGTGTTGCTCAAGACAAGATCCCGCTCAACCGCGGCAATCTCCGGTTCGACTTCCGGCGTCGAGTTAGCCTTCATGCGGTTCCCAAACAAAGTTTTTGCCTCTTTCATAAAAAACACCGGGGAAACTCGAACAGCCTTTAAACCGTATTTTATGTAATCAAACATTTTGCCGCCGCGCTTTGAAGTGACGGACAAAACAGCGTAATGCCGAAAATCAAGATAGCGCCTTTCCTCGTCGTTAAGCATATACAGCTTTGTTTGCTTAAGCTTATACAGTCGGTTTTCGCCGTTAATTTTGTTTTGACCGACTGAAATACGCTCGCCGTCGTGGAGGTATTGGATTATGTATGATACGGGGAGATAGCCGATTTTTGTGTCAAATTCTATCATGCGCCACATCAGCATAAAATCCTGCCCCATGGGGACATCTGAAAATCCGCCCGCTGAAAGGATGGCGTCACGCTTGACCATAAAGGTCGATGTCGGACCGAGGGAATGCAGTATATGCTGGCGCATCAGCTCGCTGTTGGAGCAGTCGGTGACATAGCTGTGCCGCCGGTATTCAAAAAGCTTGTCGTTGTTGTCATGAAGATAAACATCAGTAAAAGACATTTCAAGTTCGTTTTCGAGCATATAGCGCAGCTGAACCTCGATTTTTTTAGGCAGATACACATCGTCGTCGTCAAGAAAAGTGATGTAGCTGCCTGTCGAGCTTTCAATTCCCCTGTTTCGGGCGGGACCCCCTCCGAGGGGGCATTCATTCTGAACATAAATTACACGCCTGCTGTTTTTGTAGCACTTCATGGCGGATACTGTGTATCTTCTGTCGTCGCTGTCAGGGGCGTTATCGTCGACGACGACAATCTCAATGTTTCCATAGGTCTGTGCAAGAACCGAGTCGATCGCCCTGTTTAAAAAATGGGGGCGTTTATGTGTCGGAATAATTACACTTACCTTTTCAATCAAAGAAAACCTCTCCCGATTCAATATATAGTCAAGCTATCTTACCACATATAAGATGTTTTGTACATAGATAAACGATTAAAATTAACAGGAAAACGGGCTAAAGATAGGAACTGCCGCCTGATTTTTCTTGTTTGCATTTATTGTCATATGAATCATCGCAGTCAAGTCAAATACGCGGCGGCACAGAATCGGCGACGATTATGCCGGTTTCGACAATCCCCTAAAAATGACCTCTTCCTACGACGGCTCCTCACTGATTTCCGCGCCGTCCTGTGCGGCGGCTTCTTCTTCGCCCTGTGCGGTTATTTCTTCTTCGTCCTGTGCGGCGGCGGCTTCGTCATCCTGCACGTCGGCTTCGTCGTCCTGCACGTCGGCTTCCACACCGTCCTGCACGTCGGCTTCTTCGCCGTCCTGCGCGGCGGCTTCTATATAGACCGGGAATGACGGCTCATTTTCAAGGGCGCGTTTCTTTTTGTTGCGAAGCGACTTTATTATGAAGAAAGCGATTATCAAAAGAAGTGTTGACCCGGAAACGGCACAGCCGAACTTAAAGCCAACAGGCGAATAGTCCATTGTTATGGTGTGCTCGCCGGGAGTGACGCTTACAGCAAGGAGAGCGTCGGCAAGCTTGATATATTTATCGCGGCTGA
>JAAYIY010000006.1 GCA_012523185.1 Clostridiales bacterium | reverse complement strand
TGCATCTTTTCCGTCATATCGCCCAAAAATGCTCGGCAATACAAAAAGTATTGCCTGCGCTTTTTAGACAATCTGACGAAAAAATCTGACGGCGCAATCGCACAACAATCATTGTGCGGTGTTGCCCTTGTAAGATTTGGCAAATCCTCTTTCAGCCGCGCAAATTTATTTTTATCATAAAAACAATGTGAAAACCCACAAATGTGCGAGCAAATTAAGCTTTTTGTTCGGCAAAAGGTGGTTATAAATATAATATCATATCTCATCTCAAAATTTAAGAAAAATGGAGGAAAACAATTATGAACGATTACAAAAAGCTCACTAACGAGGCCGGCGCCCCGGTAGCCGACAACGAAAACGCCATAACTGCCGGTCCGCGCGGTCCCGTTGTTATGCAGGATGTGTGGCTGATGGAAAAAATGGCGCATTTCAACCGCGAAGTTATTCCCGAGCGCCGAATGCACGCCAAGGGCTGGGGCGCTTACGGCAAGCTTACCGTAACTCACGACATCTCACAGTACACCAAGGCAAAGGTTCTTCAGCCGGGCACGCAGACAGAGCTGTTTCTCAGGTTTTCAACAGTTGCGGGCGAAAGAGGCGCCGCTGATTGTGAGCGCGACATTCGCGGTGTCGCCGTGAAGTTTTATACCGAAGAAGGCAACTGGGATTTGGTCGGCAACAACACACCCACCTTTTTTATCCGCGATGTACATAACTTCTCTGACTTGAACCGTGCCGTAAAGCGCGATCCCCGCACCGGCAGGCGCTCCGCTCAAAACAACTGGGACTTCTGGACATTGCTGCCTGAATGTTTTCATCAAATCACTGTTGTTATGAGCGACAGGGGAATCCCCGCCTCATTCCGTAATATGCATTTCTTCGGCGAGCACACTTTTTCTTTTTATAATGAGAATAACGAGCGCGTCTGGTGCAAATTCCATTTTAAAACTCAACAAGGGATTAAAAACCTCTCAAACGAGGAGGCGGCAAAAATCAACGGCATGGACCGCGAATATCACGGCAAGGATTTGTACGATGCGATTGAGCGCGGCGAGTTTCCAAAGTGGAAGATGTATGTTCAGATTATGACCGAGGAGCAGGCTAAAGGTCATTACGAAAATCCCTTTGATATCACCAAAATCTGGCGTCACGCGGAATATCCTCTCATTGAAGTTGGCGTTTTGGAATTAAACCGCAATCCCGAAAACCACTTTGCCGAAGTGGAACAGGCCGCCTTTACACCGGCGCATGTTGTTCCCGGCATTGGTTTCAGCCCGGATCGATTTTTGCAAGGCAGGCTGTTTTCTTACGGCGATGCGCAGCGTTATCGTCTTGGCGTTAATCACAATCACATTCCCGTTAACCGCGCAAAAACACAAGTAAACGAATATCACCGCGACGGGGCAATGCGAGTGGACGGCAATTACGGCGGCGCGCCTGCTTATACTCCCAACAGCAGCGGTGTGTGGACCGCTCAGCCGGAGGTGGCGGAGCCGCCGCTTGATTTGGAAGGCTCAATGTACCGCTATGACCCGAAGGATGACCCGACGGACGATTGCTTCCGTGCCGGCGGTGATTTGTGGCGCGTGCTGACAGAGGACAAAAAGCAGGTTTTAATTGAAAACACAGCGGAAGATATGGCTTCTGTTACAGAAAACATCAAATACCGCCATGCGGTTCACTGCTATCTGGCTGATGCCGAATATGGCGAGCGCTTTACAAAAGCTGCCGGGCTTGATATCGACAAAGTTAAAGAGCTTTCAAAGCTTGATAACAATGGCTTGATTAATGCCACTCTTTCTGTATAAACGTCAAAGCAATTTTCAAATGTCCTTTTGTGCCGCGGCTGTCGGCAGGTCAGGCTTTGACAGAAATGATGTCTGTAAAATGCCGCACAAAACGCGCTCTCTTTGCAGCTTTTTTGATTTAAATCAGTTGTTATCTGATTCGGTTTTTGCGGCTATTCAAAATCTGTGCCGTCGGCCTTTAAAAGGCGAATGCGTCTGATGAGTGAGAAGTCCGCCTTAATTCCCGATTCGTTTTCAAGGGCGCTTAGCAGGAGCGACGGGTTCAAGCTTGATGTGTTTCCTGCCGAAAGTGTCATTTTCAGTCGGACGTCTTTGCCGTCGTCGGCGGCGTCAAAGAATAAGACTCCGTCACATACATTGATTTTTTTAGCCGCTTTTTTCTTCCCCTTTTTGCCGTGCTTTTCGGCAAAAAGTGTGCCTGAAGATATGGCGCGCCTTGATATGTCAATAAAGCTTGCGGCTTTTTCAGCGCTTTCAAACTCAAGCACAGCCTTGTATTCCGCCGCCGCTATTTCAGAGGCCGGGCAGATCGGCTCGCAGACCCTTTTAATTGTTATGCCCTCGGGCAATATGTGGGAGAGGCTTTCAAAAATCTCGCTGTCCGTCGTGCCGCTTTCGATTTTTATATCAAGCGGCTCCGTCTCGCTTTCCTGACCGAGCGACAAGGGCGTCAAAAAATTGAGGTACGGGTGCGGATTGAAGCCCTCTGTGTACCAAAGCTTAAGCCCTGCCCTTCGCACGGCGCGCGCAAAGCAGCGGTTTAAGTCCAGATGGGAAATGTATCTTGCCCGTCCTTCTTTATTTATCCAGATTCTTACCGTGCGCATGACACTCACCTCCGTTAAGCTTGTCGGCCCCGCAGCCGGCGCAGCTCACGCGGCAATGCGGCGTGACGGCTCCTTTGCGTGACTTTTCATTTTCTTTTTCAAGAAATCTTTTGTTGATGCCGTAGTCCATGTGATCCCACGGGAGAGTCTCGTCAAATCGGCGGCGGCGATTGGCGTAAAACTCCATCGAAAGCGAACATTCCTCAAACGCGCGATCCCAAACATCAAAGCGGAACATTTCGTCCCAGCCGTCAAAACGGCACCCGCCGCGCCACGCCGCCTCAATGACGTCGCATAGCCGCCTGTCGCCGCGCGCGAACACCGCCTCAAGCAGGCTTGCTTGTGTCTTGTGAAAGCTCAGGCTGACCTTTTTTGTCTTAATAAGAGAGCGCAGCAGCTCCTGCTTTTGTAAAAGCTGTGACAGCGTGTCCTGCGGCTCCCACTGGAACGGTGTAAAAGGCTTTGGCACGAAGGAAGCGACGCTTAGAGAAATGCTCACGCTCTTGCCCTTCGGTCTGTCTGGGTTAGCGTAAAACTCGTCGGTGATTTTTTGCGCCAGGTCGGCTATTCCCTCTATATCCTTTGCCGTCTCTGTCGGCAGTCCAATCATAAAATAAAGCTTGACCGACGTCCAGCCGCCGGCAAAAGCCTGACGCGCCGCCGCAAGCATCTCATCCTCCGTGATGTTTTTGTTTATCGCGTCGCGCAGCCTTTGCGTCCCCGCCTCGGGAGCAAATGTGAGAGAGCTTTTTCGGACGCCCGCCAACTTTTCCGTCAGCTCCTTTGAAAAGTTATCGGCGCGGAGGCTCGGCAAGGCGACGTTTGTTTTTTCGCTGTCCGTCCAGCTTATGAGAAGCTCCAAAAGCTCCTCCATGCCTGTGTAATCGCTTGAGCTTAGGGAGCAGAGCGATATCTCGTCATAGCCGGTGGAAGCGCAGATATTTTTACACTGTCTGTTGATGGTTTCGGGGCTTTTTTCACGCACCGGGCGGCAGATAAAGCCTGCCTGGCAAAATCGGCAGCCGCGTATGCAGCCGCGAAAGATTTCGGCAGCCGTCCTGTCGTGGATGACCTCAATTGAGGGGACAACAAAGCTGTCGGGAAAATACATTTTATCAAGGTCTTTGACGACACGCTTTTTTATCTTTGCCGGTGCGCCGCGCCGCGGCGTGACAGCCGAAACAGTCCCGTCGCCGTTGTATGAAACGTCGTACAGCGACGGCACATATACACCTTCGATTTTTGCGGCGGCGCGGAGAAACTCTGATTTTCCCGCCCCCTTTTCTTTGTGTTCGACAAGCAGGTCGATAAGCTCGTTTGTGACTTCCTCGCCCTCCCCGGGGAGAAAGATGTCGACAAATTCGCTCACAGGCTCGGCGTTGCAGACACAGGGACCGCCCGCAATCACAAGCGGTGTGAGAGCCTCTCTGTCGCCGCTGCGAACAGGCAAACCCGCAAGGTCGAGCATATTCAGCATATTTGTGTAACAAAGCTCATATTGAAGTGTAAATCCGATTATGTCAAAATCCTTGACGGCATCGCCGCTCTCAAGGGCATAAAGTGGCAGCCCCTCGGCGCGCATCCTTTCCTCCATGTCAATCCACGGGGCAAAAACACGCTCGCACCATGAATCCGCGCGCTCGTTTATGAGAGAATAAAGTATCTTCATGCCGATGTGAGACATGCCTATCTCATATGAATCGGGAAAGCAAAAGGCAAAACGTATTTTAATGCCGTTTTTGTCTTTTATGACGCTGTTCAGCTCGCCGCCTGTGTATCGTCCCGGTTTTTGAACATCGCGGAGAATTTTTTCTGTCTTTTTTGAAAGCATATTTCCACCGTTTTTCCTAATTTATAAAGTCAGTATATCACATAAAAATGCGCCTTGCAAACAGTCGCAAAATATCATATAATGTTGTATGAAAAAGTCAGGACTGTTGATTTTCAGTTTTTTATTTTTGGAGGTACGGCTTTGAACCAACGTGGATTGTGGCAACTTATTCTCATGGCGCAGGAGGGCGATCGCAAGGCTGTCGACGAGCTTTTCTATATGACATACCGCCTTGCGTTCCTTGTCGCTTATTCTGTGACAAACAACAAAGCGGCGTCCCTTGACATAATACTTGAGTGCTATGTGTCGTTGCTGTCAAGCCTTTCGGACATTGACGAGGCGATGAACTTTTCATCGGTGTTAAGTATTCGTGTGCTTGAGCGCGTGCGGATTCTTGCGGGCACAGACGATTTTTTAAAAATCAAAAAGTCCCGCGGCGCCGGTTCGCTTCGCGATGTGTCAAACCTTGCCGTTTATGATTTTGACACGCTGCCGGGGGTGGAATCCGACCTGCCGGCAAACGAAATTTTAGATATATTTTTTAAGCTTGACACAGGAAGGCGCCTTTGCTTTTTCTTGTTTTTCTTTGGCGGAGCAAGCACGGACGACATAGCCGCCGCCTTTGATGTCAGCGAAGACGACGTTGTGAGCGCGCTCCGCTCCGCCGCCGATGAGACGTTTCCGCTCATAGCCGAAATCAGGGGAAATTACACGCAGCTGCGCCATGTCAATGTCGAGTCGCTGATTCCGTGGGCGCTGCGCAACAACACGTCATATTCACCCGACGACAACGAGCTGAAGTCTTTTTACGCAACCTTGCTTGAAAAGCTTGTCGACGCGGGAGCGCTCGACACGACAATGACAGACGACGATGAAGATGAACTGATTGAAATAGATTTTAAGGATATGGGGACGCCGCCCAAGTCCGGTTTTTTCAAGTCCAAGCTGTTTTTTTCGATTATGGTTGCCGCCGCCTTTTTGCTTGTCATTGGTCTCATTTTTATAGGTATGCGGCGCGTGCGCGAATACAACGACATTCGAGCTGAAATTGAGCGGCAGACAAGCCGCGTTACTTTAAAATATACGACCGGCTTATTCCCAAGTGAAAGCCTGGTTTTTTCGACCGAATACACACACGCATCAGAAACGGAGATTACGACGGCGACCGAGGCGTCTCAAGAAACAGAAAGCGCCGAAAAAAACACAACGACGGCGCCGAAAGAGGATTACGGCGGGCTTTCTTTTACGGAGAGCGGAGGCAGCGTAACCATTATAGGCTTTGACAACTCAAAAAAAGTATTAAGGATACCCGGCACAATAAACGGCAAGACAGTGACGGCAATTGCCGAAAACGCCTTTTTTAATTCCGGAGTCGAGTCGGTTGTCATGCCCGACACAATTAACTCAATCGGCGCGGGCGCATTTTTAAACTGTACGAATCTGCGCAATATATCATTGTCGTCGGGTATTACAAGGCTTACGGAAAACACATTCCGCGGATGCTCAAATCTGACCTCCGTAACTTTGCCGAAAAACCTTAACTTTATAAGCACACAAGCCTTTTACAAGTGCGCCTCGCTGTCACAAATTGTAATCCCGTCGTCTGTGACATACCTCGGCGACTGGGCGTTTGCAGGCTGCTCCTCACTTAAGTCGATATCAATTCCCGATGGCGTGACATATGTCGGACAGTCGCTGTTCTATGAATGCTTTTCTCTTGAAAGATGCTCGTTTTCATCGGCGTCCAAGCTTGCCGCGCTTAACGAGTGGATGTTTTTTTCCTGCTCAAGCCTCAAGACCTTTGCCATACCCTCAAAAGTCACATATGTTCCCGCGAATTGCTTTTACGGTTGCCGCAAGCTTGAGAGAATGACACTTTCCGGAAGGATAACGTCCGTCGACGCCAACGCTTTTACAGACTGCACCGGTCTTGTTGCCGTCACTATTCCCGGCAATGTAAGAAGAATCGACAACTCCGCTTTTTCCGGCTGCTCGAAGCTTGACCGTCTTAATTTGCAAAACGGGACATCATATATCGGGTCAGGCGCTTTTTCAGGATGTTCCGCACTTAAAACAGCCGTAATTCCTTCCTCTGTCACAGAAATCGGTTTGGGGGCGTTCGCCGGCTGCATCAATTTGACAATACAATGCACTCCCGGGTCATATGCGGAAAGCTATGCCGCCGACAACGGAATCAGCACCAATCCGTAAGCCGCCGATTTTTCCGAAACCTGCCGTTTTTCCGCAGCCTGCCGCTTTTAAGTCTTTATAAGCGACCCGAAACGCACTTAAAACCTGCACATTTAGTCTTTAATGTTCGTTTTTGCAGGATGATTTGTAAAATGTTTGAAAAAGCTTGCAAATTTCATTTACATATGATAACATATTTCAGCATTTGTTTCCGTCCGCAGGACGGGGTTTGATGCGCGCCCTTAGACAAGGGGGCAACACATTAAAGCCGGTGTTCCTCTTTCATTGTAAATGTTATGAACATCTGATAAACTGGAGGAAAATTCAATGGACGCACTTAAATTGATGGCGCAGGAAAGCGTCAAGACAGAAATCCCGAACATCCAAATCGGCAGCACCGTCAAGGTTCATGTCAAGATACGCGAGGGCGACAGGGAAAGAGTTCAGATTTTTGAAGGCACGGTTATCGCGCGCAGGGGTTCGGGCGTTTCGGAAACATTCACGGTTCGCAGGCTTTCTTACGGCGTTGGCGTCGAGAGAGTCTTCCCGATTCATTCCCCAAATGTCGTGAAAGTCGAGCTTGTAAGGCTTGGCCGTGTCCGCAGAAGCAAGCTTTATTATCTCCGCGGCAGAGTCGGCAAGTCGGCCAAGATTCGGGAGCAGCTCAAATAAGCTTTTTTAGCTTTTTACAGTCGGCGTTCTCCGTGCCGGCAGCTGTTAAATAACTTTTTGGATGTCCGGCATTCAGCAACACATCCTCCCTTCCGACCGCCCCGCCGTTTTGCGCGGGCAGGTCTTAAAAGGCGGATTGTTTGTTAAGCGCCGGGCATTTACCTTTAAATGGCGGCTGCGGCGCCTTGTTTTTCAACCAGCCCGAAAAGGACGTGACAGGCAGTGCAAAGAAAAACAAAAGATTACTGGGTAAGATACATAAGGCAGGGCGACACCCCTTACAGCGGCGCGTGGGGGGCGTTTTATGATATTGTCAACTCCGTGGAAAGCGCCGTTATAATAATTTTTCTTGTCTTTACCTTTGCTTTCCGCGCCGTCGGAGTTGTTGGCGAGTCAATGCTGCCGACGCTTAGCAACGGCGACTGGCTTGCCGTCACAAGCTATAAAAGCAGCTACGACAGGAACGATATAATTATCATCACACAGCCCAACGCCCTTGACGAGCCGCTTGTCAAAAGGATAATAGCCGTCGGCGGCGACACAATCGACATTGATTTTGACGAGCATATTGTATATGTCAACGGCAAGCCTGTCAGCGAAAGCTTCATCAGGGAGCCGACCTCATACAGAGGCGACGTCTCCTTTCCTTTGTCTGTGCCTGTCGGCTATGTGTTTGTTATGGGCGACAACCGCAACAATTCGCTCGACAGCCGTTCAGAAATCATAGGTCTTATAAACGAAAAATACATACTCGGCAAGGCACAATACAGAGTTTTTCCGTTTAGCGGCTTTAAAATATCTTAATTAACGAAATGGACTGGTTTTTAATATGTGTGACAATGAATTTAATGACGAACAGTGCTGTCCGCAGATAAAAGACGCCCCGGCGCCCGACTGCCTCGGAGAGACGGACGTCAAGGCGGCTCTGACAGTCAAGGAAAAGATTGCGTCCACAGTTTATGACGCCATATCAATATTCACAAGCGCGATAATTACCATCATGGTGATTTTCACTTTTGTTTTCAGGTTTGTCGGCGTAGTGGGCCCTTCAATGGAGCCGACTCTTTGGGAGGACGACTGGCTTGCCGTGACTTCTCATACGGGAAACCCGAAGCATGGTGATATTGTCATAATCACTCAGCCAAACGCCTTTAACGAGCCTATAGTCAAGCGCGTCGTAGCCACGGCGGGGCAAACTGTCAACATAAAAAACGGCAATGTTTTTATAAACGGGGAGCGGCTGACAGAAACATACATCAGCTCGGACATTTTTACAGAGCGTGAAAACCTTGACAATTATCCTGTCACGGTTCCGGACGGATATGTCTTTGTCCTCGGCGACAACAGATCCCACTCCACAGACAGCCGTTCCTCACTTATCGGGCTTATACGAAACGAATACATCATCGGCAAAGTTGTTTTCAGGCTTATACCCTTCGGCAGCTTTAGCGTTGGAATGGAATATGATTACTGATGGATGGCAATGTGCAATGGTTCCCCGGTCATATGGCAAAAACGCGGCGGCAGATTAAAGAAAGCTTGCCGCAGGTTGACGCCGTGACGGAGCTGCTTGACGCAAGGGCGGCGGAGTCAAGCCGCAACCCTGAGCTTTCCGCTCTCATCGGGCAAAAGCCGCGTATATCTCTTTTAAACAAGTGCGACCTTGCCGACGAGCGCGCCACAAGGCTTTGGATTTCGCACCTTGAAAGCGCCGGAGTCCGCGCGCTTGCTGTGGACTGCCGTTCCGGAAAAGGTCTCGGCGCATATAATAAGGCTGTGAGGGAGCTGCTCGACAGCACCATAAAAAGCAACGTCAAAAGAGGTATGCCCGGCAGACCGCTGCGTGTCATGGTGGTGGGCATCCCAAACACCGGCAAGTCCTCGTTCATCAACAGAATGGCAGGCAAATATAAGGCAAAGGTAGCAGACCGACCGGGTGTAACGAGGCAAAATCAATGGTTTCCCATTGGCGGCGGCATAGAGCTGCTTGACACTCCGGGAGTGCTGTGGCCAAAGTTTGACGACCCCAAGGTGGGCGACAGGCTGGCGTTTATCGGCTCGGTAAAGGACGATATACTTGACAGCGAAACAATGGCGGTAAGGCTCCTTGAAGTGCTCCGCGCCGAATATTCTGACAGGCTAAGAGCGCGTTACGGCATCGAACCCGACGACTTCACCACTCCTTTTTGTCTGCTTGAAGCTGTCGGCAAAAAGCGCGGTATGCTTGTGAGGGGCGGAGAAACGGACACCGAAAGGGCCGCCAACATGATTCTTGACGAATACCGCGCCGGAAAATTCGGCAGGATTTCTCTCGAATGGCCGCCGAAATCTGACTGAACGGCGTCTGTTTTCCATTATTTAAAAGTTTCGGACTATGTTTCGGAGGCTAAGGAAATGCCCGAATGGACGGATTATGAAAATCAATACGCGCTTGAGGGATACGGCGCCGTCTGCGGAATCGACGAGGCGGGCAGAGGTCCTCTTGCCGGTCCCGTCTTTGCGGCGGCTGTTATTCTCCCACCTGATTTTGAAACAGAGGGGCTTGACGACTCAAAAAAGCTGTCCGAAAAAAAGAGAGAATCTCTTTTTAAAGCGATAACGGAAAGCGATGTCAGATATTCAATCGCCATGGCTGATGAAAAGGAAATTGACGAGTTAAACATACTCCGCGCCACATTCCTTGCAATGAAAAGAGCTGTCAGCAGTCTCGGCGGAGCAGATTTTGCGCTTGTCGACGGCAACTGCGCTCCGCCGCTCGGCATACCTGTTAAAACAATCATTAAGGGCGACAAAACCTGCAAGTCAATCGCCGCCGCCTCCATACTCGCGAAGGTGGGCAGGGACAGATTCATGACGGAGCTTGACAAAAAATATCCCGATTATATGTTTGCAAAGCACAAGGGCTACGGCACAAAGCTTCATTACGAGCTGATCGGCAAATACGGCATTTCACCCGTTCATCGTATGAGCTTTTTAAAAAACTTGCGTTGAGGTGGAGCGAGTGGACGAATATCGGGAAAGAATGTTTACGGGGCTTTGGGGAGAGATATACGCGGCGCGATATCTGCGGGATAACGGCTATAAGATTTTGTCGGCAAACTACAGGACGCGTTTCGGGGAAATCGACATTGTCGCCTCAGACGATTCATGCATTATTTTTGTCGAGGTCAAGTCAAGAAAAGAAGGGATGATAGCTCCGCCCGCCGAGTCGGTCATTTATGCGAAACAGCGCAGAATTTCAGCGGCGGCGCGCCAATATCTTGACAGCTTCCCGACACAGCTTGTCCCGCGATTTGACATAATCGAGATTTATATGGGCGGCGACAGCACCCCGAACGAAATTAAGCATATCAAATCTGCTTTTGAAACGGTGAGATAAGTTGTTTTTTTTTGATCTTCACTGCGACACAATCACAGAGTGCCATTCAAAAGACAAAAGTCTTTTTGACAGCGACTGCCACATCTCCATCTGTAAAGCTAAGCACCTTGACAGGTGGGTTCAATTGTATGCCATATGGATGCCTGACGAACACAGGGGCTGCGACGCGCTGAATTATTTTGACGCTGTTTATGAGCGATTCAAAAATGAAATGGCTGAAAACTCCTTATATATCAAGCAATGTATGAACTCACAGGATTTGGACGACTGCCTTTCACAAGGCAAAGCGGCGGCGATTTTGTCTGTTGAGGGCGGTTCGGCTCTTGCGGGCAGTCTTGACAGGATTGATTACATTTTTTCATTAGGTGTAAAGTTAATCACCTTGACATGGAACGCTTCAAACGAACTCGGCTACGGTTGTCTTGTAAAAAACGGCGGCGGTCTGACAGCTTTCGGCAAGCAGGCGCTGCGCAAAATTAACGAGCTGAAGATTGTAGCGGATGTTTCACATCTTAACAGAAAAGGTTTTTGGGATGCGGCTGACTTGTCCTCCGCGCCATTTGTCGCCAGCCATTCCACCTGCGCCGCCATACTTGAAAAATGGCGCAAGCCCTCCGACGACAAATATTTTTCGCTTTTAAGAAGTCTGGACGACGAGCAGATAAAATTTATTGCCGACACAGGCGGATTAATCGGGATAAACTTCTGCGGCAGCTTTCTCGGCGATAAGGGCGACGACGGCTTTGAAGCTGTTTACCGCCACATGAGCCACATACTTGACATCGGCGGCGAGGACGTTCTTGCCATCGGAAGCGATTTTGACGGCTGTGACATAAACGCTGAGCTTGCCGGAATTGACAAAATACCCGATCTTGCCCGCAGCCTTGAACGGCGCGGAATGGACAAAAAACTTCTTAACAAAATATTTTTTGACAACGCTTACAGCTTTTTCAAAGCCGCAATGTCTTAAACGCGGCAAAGTTTTTTTAATCGGATTAAACGGATTGTTCGGCAGCTTTAAACTGTTATTTTATGACGTATGATGGAGGAATAATAAAATGTTTTATATCAGCACCCGGGGCGGCGGCGCCCGCGTAACTTCGGCGCAAACCATCACGCGCGGCATTTCAGAGGACGGAGGCCTGTTTGTGCCGCCGGAGATTCCCCGCATTTCAGCCGACGACATCAAAATGCTTTCGACCCTTGATTATAAAAGCAGGGCAAAGTTTATTCTTCCGCTGTATCTCACAGATTTCTCCGGCGATGAAATCAACAAATGTGTTGACAGCGCCTATTCGTGCGAAAGCTTCGGCAGCGAAAAGACGGCGCCTGTCGTCCGCCTTGAGGAGGGTGTGAGCATCCTTGAGCTGTGGAAGGGTCCGACCTGCGCCTTTAAAGATATGGCTCTCCAGCTTCTGCCGCACCTTCTGGCGGTTTCCGCGAAAAAAGCCGCGGACGGCAAAAAGATTGTTATTCTCGTCGCCACCTCCGGAGACACGGGCAAGGCGGCGCTTGAGGGTTTCCGCGACGTTCCCGACACAAAAATTGCAGTATTTTTTCCGAACGACGGCGTAAGCCCGATGCAGCGGCTTCAAATGACGACACAGGAGGGCGGCAATGTCTTTGTCCAAGCCATTAAAGGCAACTTTGACGACGCTCAAAACGGCGTGAAGTCCATCTTTGCCGACAAGGAGGCAAACGAAAGGCTTGCGCAGCGCGGCATGATGTTCTCATCGGCAAACTCAATTAACTGGGGGCGGCTTGTTCCGCAGATTGTTTACTATATTTCCGCGTATTGCGATTTGGTTGCCGACAAAAGCATAAAAAACGGCGACAAAATAAACATAGTCGTTCCGACCGGAAATTTCGGCAATATTCTTGCCGCTTATTACGCTCGTGAAATGGGGCTGCCCGTAAACAAATTGATTTGCGCGTCAAACAAAAACAACGTGCTGACGGACTTCATCTCCACGGGGCGCTACGACCGCAGGCGCGACTTTTTTGTCACATCCTCACCGTCTATGGACATCCTTATATCAAGCAACCTTGAGAGGCTTCTTTTTCTCCTTTGCGGATATGACGGCGCGCAGGTTCGTTCTTGGATGAAGTCCTTGTCAGACACCGGCGCATATGATGTCGGTGAACACTTGAAGGAGAAAATAGGCACGATTTTTGATGCCGGCTGCTGCGACGACGAGGGCACAAAGGCTCTTATTAAGAAGGTTTTTGAGAGCAGGGGATATCTTTGCGACACGCACACAGCCGTCGCAGTCGACGTCTATTACAAATACAGGGAACGGACGGGCGACAAAACACCTGCCGTCATAGCCTCGACGGCAAGTCCCTTTAAGTTTTGCTCAAGCGTGCTTGACGCTCTTGACGCGCGCGCGAAAGAGAAGCTTGACGAGTTTCAGATGCTTGACGCGCTGGAAAAGCTGACGGGCGTTCCTTGTCCACCTCAGCTCAAGGAGCTTAAAAACAAAACGGTGCGGTTCGGCGGAGTTTGCGAGCTTGGAGACATGAAACAAACCGTTATCAAGTCGGTTGTCGGCTGAAAAAGTTTAAGGCAACACCGCGCAATGAGCGGCTGAAGCCTTTGTTGCACGCTTGCTTGCATCTTTTCCGTCATATCGCCCAAAAATGCTCGGCAATACAAAAAGTATTGCCTGCGCTTTTTAGACAATCTGAC
>JAAYIY010000076.1 GCA_012523185.1 Clostridiales bacterium | reverse complement strand
TTAATACAAGAGAGAGCCGGATGCCTTGAGCAGTTAGCATCTTTAAATGACGCTTCTGCGAACTGAGCCGCCTTGCGGTCGGCTCGAAAGAGCCAAAGAAGATAAGCGCCTCGGTAGCACGGGGCGCCGTTCAGTTCGCGACAAAATCAACACTCTTGAAAAGGAGCTTGAATAGCATAATGCGGAAACGGGGTGACAGCGGTGAGAAAGCTGAAGAAATACACGCCGACACAATTCAAGGCGCCGGATTCCGTGTATGACAAAGCCGCCGCCGACTACGCCGTTGCCTTCATAGAGTCTCTCAAGCATAC
Source organism: Clostridiales bacterium (assembly GCA_012523185.1). Classification (GTDB taxonomy): domain Bacteria; phylum Bacillota; class Clostridia; order Oscillospirales; family Acutalibacteraceae; genus UBA1425. The sequence goes on along the minus strand of JAAYIY010000076.1, from coordinate 4,900 downwards.
CAAGGGTACATGGTCCGGCAAGCCGTTTCAGCTTATCGACTGGCAGGAGCAGATTATACGTGACATATTTGGGACTTTGAAGCCGAACGGCTATCGGCAGTTCAACACAGCCTACGTTGAAATTCCAAAAAAGATGGGCAAAGAACTGGCGCTCAATACACTGATACCGACGCCCGATGGGTTTACAACGATGGGACAAATTGCGCCGGGTGACACCGTGTTTGACGAACTCGGAAAGCCCTGCAGAGTAATCGCCAAAAGTGCAGTTGACTTTGATGAGCAGGCCTACCGGATTACATTCAAGGACGGTCAGGTCATCGAAGCCGGTGAAAACCATCAATGGGCAGGAGAATACACCCGCGGAAAGCGAAAGCCGTGCATCATGACAACCGATGAAATATATCGTATGCCAAGGGACGGCAACTGCTTTCGATTTCGCATTCCTGTTGCCTCATGTGCAGACACGCAGGAAGCCGTTCTCCCCGTTGAGCCATATCTCATGGGATATTGGCTTGGCAACGGGTGTGCCACCAAGTGCCGTATCACAATCAGGACGGAGGATGTCGCCGGTGTCCTTAGGCGCATTCAGCCCTGCCACAATGTTGATAGAATATGGAACAATGTCGGTGACAGTATACACATATATATTTCCGACCTTTGCCCCGTCCTTTGTGAAAGCTATCACGATAAAGTAATACCGCAAGAGTATCTTCGAGCGTCAAGAGATCAGCGGCTTCATCTCCTGCAGGGCTTAATGGATTCAGACGGCTGTGTGAGCGGTGTCAAGGGTCAGGCTATCTACACATCTGCGGAAAAGGCTCTGTCTGAAAGCGTGAGTGAGCTGTTATGGAGTCTGGGTATTAAAAATGCGATAACCACGGCTCCGTCAACACAGCGATTGGATTGGGCAAAAAAGAGTGCGAAATGCGGCAGAATACATACAGGCGAAACACTGTACTATGTAAAGTTCACCGCATTCAAGGATATGCAGGTCTGCGCTCTGCACCGCAAAAATCAAAACAGAGTACCGCGCAATCCGAACACACGAAGTCATTATCGGTATATTGACAAAATAGAACCCATTAAGAATCCGGGTATGCAGTGCATACAGGTTGACAGTCCGTCTCACCAGTATTTGGTGGGGCGTTCTTTTTTGCCGACACACAACAGCGAGCTCGCGGCGGCCATTGCCCTTCTGCTCACCTGCGGCGACGGCGAGGAGCGTGCGGAGGTGTACGGCTGTGCCGCAGACAGAAATCAAGCCTCTATCGTTTTCAACGTGGCGGCGGATATGGTTCGTATGTGTCCGGCACTGTCAAAGCGTGTGAAAATCCTTGATTCAACCAAAAGGCTCATCTATCAGCCGACGGGCAGTATCTATCAGGTGCTCTCCGCCGATGTCAGTAACAAGCACGGCTTCAACACACACGGCGTTGTGTTCGATGAACTTCATACTCAGCCGAACAGGAAACTCTTTGACGTTATGACCAAGGGCAGCGGCGATGCGCGCGAACAGCCGCTGTTTTTTTTAATCACCACAGCCGGGGACAATCAGAACAGCATCTGCTGGGAGGTGCACCAAAAGGCGAAGGACATCCTCGAGGGCAGAAAAAATGACAGGACGTTTTATCCTGTCATTTACGGCGCGGCTCCTGAAGATGATTGGACGGACCCCGCGGTATGGAAAAAAGCAAATCCCAGCTTAGGTATAACCGTCGGGATTGACAAGGTCAAGGCCGCCTGTGATTCTGCAAGACAGAACCCGGCCGAGGAAAACAGCTTCAGACAGCTTCGCCTTAACCAGTGGGTTAAGCAGTCAGTCCGCTGGATGCCGATGGAGAAGTGGGACGCCTGCGCTGATGAATTCAACATTGATGAGCTTGCCGGCAGGGAATGTTACGGCGGGCTTGATTTATCATCGACGACAGACATCACCGCTTTCGTGCTTGTCTTTCCGCCGCGGACAGACGATGAAAAACACATCGTTCTGCCGTTCTTCTGGATACCAGAGGAAAATGTCGACCTGCGCGTCCGTCGCGACCATGTGCCGTATGACGTGTGGGTCAAGCAGGGTTTCGTCAACACCACCGAAGGCAACGTGCTTCACTACGGTTTCATCGAAAAGTTCATCGAACAACTCGGTGAAAAATATAACATCAGAGAAATCGCCTTCGACCGATGGGGCGCGGCGCAGATGGTTCAGAATCTTGAGGGCATCGGCTTCACCGTCGTGCCTTTCGGGCAGGGCTTCCGGGATATGTCGCCGCCGACAAACGAGCTCATGCGGCTCGTCCTGGGGCGTGAGCTAAACCACGGCGGTCACCCGGTTCTCCGTTGGATGATGGACAACATTTTCATCCGCACCGACCCCGCCGGCAACATCAAACCGGACAAAGAAAAGAGCACCGAAAGAATCGATGGCGCGGTGGCAACTATAATGGCGCTGGGCAGGGCGGTGCTGAATACGGGCTCGACCGGTGATTCCGTCTATAACAACAGGGGCTTACTCATCATATAAAAAGCGCGCCGTTCGTTCAGAACGACGCGCTGACCGTCAACCAAGATATTTTGAAACATCGAATTTACCGTTGATAATATTGTGTATTTCCACCGTGTCATTAATAACGACATAAAACACCAAATAGTCATCAACAACCATTTTGCGATAATTATACTCCGAAACAGCGGTTGGATACTCTTCACACATATTCGGCATATCCTGAAGCAGTCCGATTTTTTCAATGATGCGGTCATACTTTTTAAGAGCCGTTGCGGTATAAAACTGTGACAGATAATCAACCATATCAGACAGGTCTTTTTTCGCGGACGGGAGCAATACTATTTTATACTTTTTCATTCAGCCGCTCCCTCAACTCAGCCGCCGTTTCAAAGAAATCGAACCGCTCGCCCGTGCTTTTTGCCTCTACCGCCGAAGCTCTGAGCTTGTCGGAGATTATCCTGTCTTTCATAATGGCTTCGTACTGCTCAATGCTCATAACCACCATATCGCCGTATCCGTTTTTTGTTAGGAAAACGGGCGCTGCGTTTTCATGCACGATTTTTGAAATATCGGCAAAGTTGTTTCTCAGGTCTGTTACAGGTCGAATATTAAACATATCTGCACCTCCCTCTATATTATATCTTAATTCTATCATAATTATGCGTGACTGTCAACGCTCCAGGAGATGATTGATATATCCAAACACAAACTGAGCTTCCGTTCCCGCGACAAGCCCGTGCAGGACAGCCTCAATGGCAGTCAGTACAGCTTCTATTTCGGTCCGACGACAAGCGGCAAGCCTGTCAATGAACGAACCGCCATGCAGATAACGGCGGTTTACGCCTGCGTGAGGATTCTGTCGGAAGCGATTGCCGGACTTCCACTACACCTGTACCGTTATGATGATTCCGGCGGAAAGGTTAAGGCAGTCGAACACCCGCTGTACCGTCTGCTCCATGACGAGCCAAACCCCGAGATGACCTCATTCGCGTTTCGTGAAACGCTGATGGGGCATCTTCTTTTATGGGGCAACGCCTACGCACAAATTATTCGTAACGGCAAGGGTGAGGTCATGGCGCTCTATCCGCTGATGCCGGACAAAATGACCGTCGACCGTGACGAGCGCGGGAATCTGTATTACCTTTACCGTCAGACAAAGGAGGACTCCCCGACGCTCGGCGGCGCTTCTCAGGTATACCTCCGGCCGTCAGATGTTCTGCACATTCCGGGTCTCGGCTTCGACGGGCTTGTCGGATACTCTCCGATAGCCATGGCGAAGAACGCAATCGGCGTGGCGGCGGCCTGCGAGGAATTTGGGGCGAAATTCTTTGCCAACGGCGCGGCGCCCGGCGGCGTGCTCGAGCACCCGTCTGTCGTAAAGGACCCCGAACGTCTGCGCGAAAGCTGGAACGCCGTCTATCAGGGCAGCGGCAACGCGCACAGAATCGCCGTTCTTGAGGAGGGCATCAAGTATCAGCCAATTGGTATCAGCCCCGAGCAGGCGCAGTTCCTTGAAACGCGGAAGTTTCAGATTGACGAGATAGCGCGAATATTCCGGATGCCGCCGCATATGGTCGGCGACTTGGAGAAGTCGAGCTTTTCAAACATTGAACAGCAGTCGCTGGAATTCGTCAAGTACACGCTTGACCCATGGGTGGTTCGGTGGGAGCAGAATATATTCCGCTCGCTTCTGTCCTTAGATGAAAAGAAGACGCTCTTCGCGAAGTTCAATGTGGACGGACTTCTCAGGGGCGATTACCAGAGCCGCATGAACGGCTATGCCGTGGCAAGACAGAACGGCTGGATGTCCGTCAACGATATTCGCGAGCTCGAGGATATGAACCTCATTCCCGAAGAGCTTGGAGGTAACAGGTATTTATGCAACGGGAATTTTGTAGATCTTGCTCGTGCCGGGGACTGGTCGGAGAAATACACATCAAACGAGGAGGCTGAAAATGAATAAAAACAACAGGCACTTCTGGAATTGGGTTAAAAACGAACAGGAGGAAAGCCCTGTCCGCGAGCTTCACATCAACGGAGCAATAGCGGAGGAAAGCTGGTATGACGACGATGTGACGCCGAAGCTGTTCCGCGAGGAGCTGCTTTCCGGCGAAGGAGATATCGTGCTCTTTTTATGCAGTCCCGGCGGCGACGTTTTCGCAGCGTCGCAGATATATACCATGCTCATGGAGTACAAGGGCAACGTCACCGTCAAGATTGACGGCATAGCGGCAAGCGCCGCAAGTGTCATCGCCATGGCGGGAACTGAGGTGCTGATGTCGCCAACATCGTGCATCTTTATTCACAACCCGCTCACGATAGCTTTCGGCGACGCGGAGGACATGCAGAAAGCTATAGCGATGCTCGGCGAGGTCAAGGAGTCAATAATTAATGCCTATG